>CAUHFD010000021.1 GCA_959605275.1 uncultured Eubacteriales bacterium
GAAGCTGAAACTGATTCTTTCCTTTCACACCGCTCGGTGCCTGCAAATCCTGTACCAGTTTGAATACCGACACAATATGTCGCTGCTCTTTCAATGCAAATAGTCGTTGCTTTTGTCTTTCATTCTTCTTCTCGTCCTTTCTCTGTTTTGAGTTGATAGCAAGCACAGCAAATGAGTACTCATTTGCGATTTTTGGCTTGCTGGGAAAACCCCAGACCCTTTTCTCTACCACTACTATGGTGGAAGCACCCCGTTTGGGCAAAAAGGACACAAAAAAACCGCAGATTTCTCTGCGGACGACAATAAGCGTTCACAAAAAAGTTACACAAATTGCCGGAAATCCAAATTATTTGGATAATTTTTTTACTTTGCGTTAATGAAAAAACTGCCCGTTCCCATGTGCAAATAACAAACTGACTAAACGCCTCAAACCCTTGTTCTCTGGAAGCCGTAACCCAGCGTCCTTCTCTAAAATTCTTTTTGCCAGCTGCTGCGTTTGTTTTAAAACTTCCATATCTGCAACCATGTCTGCAATCTTTAGATCCGGTAAACCATGCTGTCTTGCACCGAAGAAATCCCCCGGTCCACGCAGTTTTAAATCCTCTTCCGCAATACGGAAACCGTCGCTTGTTTCACAAAGAGTTTTCAGCCTCTTTTTATTGTCTTCCCCGGTATTATCTGAAATCAAGATACAATAAGATTTTTCACTACCTCTGCCGACTCGCCCGCGCAGCTGATGAAGTTGAGATAATCCGTACCGTTCTGCATTTTCAATCATCATAATGACCGCATTAGGAACGTCAACACCCACTTCAATGACGGTTGTAGAAACCAGCAACTGCGTTTTTCCCTGCTTGAATCGTTCCATAACAGCGTCTTTCTCTTTTGCTTTCATTTTGCCATGCAAAATTTCTATCCGACAGCCTCTCAACGGACCTTTCTCTAATGCCGCCGCATATCCGGTAACCGATTTCAGTTCGCTTTCACCCTCCTCCGCAATCAGCGGGCAGACAATGTACCCCTGCAAACCTCTGTCCAACTGCTCACGGATAAAGTGCAATGCACGCTCCCGTTTCTTTCCGGTAATTGCCATGGTATCTATCTTCTGCCGCCCTGCAGGAAGTTCATCAATCACAGAGATATCCAAGTCTCCGTAGATAATCAACCCCAAAGTGCGTGGAATCGGTGTTGCGGACATGACTAACAGATGCGGATTTTCTCCTTTTGCCGCCAGCTTACTTCGCTGTACCACGCCAAACCGATGCTGCTCGTCAGTAACCACCAACCCTAATCTGTCAAACTGAACGCTGTCCTGTATCAATGCATGGGTTCCGATGATAACGTCATATTCTCCCGCAGCAATCTTGGCGGTTTCTTTTTCCTTCACCGACTTTGTTAAGGATCCTGTCAGTAAACATACCCGTATCCCCGTATTTTCAAAAGTTCTGCAAAACGTGCGATAATGCTGTTCCGACAAAATCTCTGTCGGTACCATTACAGCGGTCTGATAGCCGTTTTTTGCCATGAGATAACTAAGCGCCGCCGCAACCATTGTTTTTCCGCTTCCGACATCTCCCTGCACCAAACGATTCATCGGTACGGTACAATGGAAGTCTTCCACGCAATCCGCAATCACCCGCTTTTGTGCGTCGGTCAGTGAAAACGGCAGCAATGTTTCAAAGCCGCTCCAATCATATTCCTTTATGGATACACCGCTTTCTTCCCGATTGCGATTTTTCAGCAGCAACATTCCTAACTGCAAGGTCAGTAATTCTTCAAAGATCAGCCGTTTTCTGGCTGTTTCCAACGCATTTTGGTTCTCTGGAAAATGAATGTTGTGCAAAGCAAAATTGAGATGACATAAACCATAGTTCTCTGTAATGTCCGCCGGAATCGGGTCAAAAACGGTTTCATCAGTCAGACGCAAACCCGTTTCTACCGCGGATGCAATCATTTTGTTGCTGAGTCCTTCTGTCAGAGCGTAAATCGGCATCATCTTCATCTGCTCGGTATAAGGCACAAACGAAGGCGCGTTCATTTCCCGTTTAAACAAGTTTCCGGTCACTTTACCGTAAAAAACATATTCCTGCCCCAATTTGAGTGCTTCGTACATATATTTGCTGTTAAAAATCGTAATAACCATCTCGGTTTCATCATCGGTGACAAAAACCTTATACAAGGACAACCCCTTGCGAATCCGGGATTCGGGCGACTTTTGGTATACCCGTGCACGAACCACATTGTTCTCTCCGATCACGGTTTGCGCAATCGGCAGATATTCCGTATAATTAATATATCTCCGCGGATAATAACGCAAAAGGGAGTAGATGGTATCTACTCCCAGTTTATGAAACTGTTCGGCACGCTTGGTGCCCACACCTTTCAGCGCATCTATCGGTGATTTTAAAGTAACTGAATCCGGCATACGTTCCCCTTCCTGCAAGAAACATCTGCATATGAAACCTGTTTTATTCTACCGAAACAATATAATAGTAGACCGGCTGACCGCCGTTAATCAAGTTGATTTCCACCGAATCGCCGAGCTTGGCGGATATCGTTTCATAAGCTTTCTCCGCCTGTGCATCCGACACATCAGCTCCGTAAATCATGGTCACAAAGCTGGAATCCCGCTTGACCAGTGATTTAATCAGCTTATACACAGCCTTTGTAATATCCTTTTCGGTAAAGGCAAGCTTTCCGTTCTCCAAGCCCAAAATCTCGCCCTGTTTAATATTGTGCCCGTCATAGTCACTATCACGCGCCGCAAACGTAATCTGTCCCGTCTGAACCTCGGCAAAGGCATTGGTCATATTGACACGGTTATCGGTATAAGTTGCATCGGGATCAAACGCAAGCATCGCCGTCAACCCCTGCGGAATTGTTCTGGTCTGCAGGACACACACCCGCCTATCCGCCAGCTTTGCCGCCTGCTCCGCAGCCATAATAATGTTTTTGTTGTTTGGCAACACAAACACCGTTTCTGCCGGTGTTGCATGAATGGCGCTGAGGATGTCCTCGGTACTGGGATTCATCGTCTGACCGCCGCTTACTACCTTATCTACCCCCAAATCAGTAAACAGCGACTGGAGTCCCTGTCCTGCGGCAACTGCTACAAAACCATACGCTTTTTCCGGATCAACCGGCTGATAGTCATTTTCCTGTGCCGATTGTTTGGCCTCATACGCCTTGGTTTCGTGTTGCTCCCGCATATTATCTATCTTCATATTGGTCAGATAGCCGTACTTTAATCCCTCTTGGATTGCATTCCCCGGATTATCGGTGTGCACATGAACCTTAATGATATTATCGTCATCCACCACCACGGCGCTGTCACCGATGCTTTCCAAATAAGCGCGAAGCGCCACAGGACTTTTGGCATCCGGAGCTTTATTGACGATAAATTCGGTACAATAAGTAAAAGTAATCTCGCCGTCGAATTCCGCAGCAGCATTCCCTTTTGCATTTTCTGCTTTCTTTTCCTGTGCCGCTTCGGAGGAAATCATTTTTCCGTCACGTAGGACGCTTAGCATTCCCTCAAATATCAGCACCAAACCTTTTCCGCCGGCATCTACCACTCCTGCTTTCTTCAGGACAGGCAGAATCTCGGGAGTAGTCGCCAAAGTTTCCTCGGCAGTCTTTAATATACATTCAAATATTTCAACAGGATCATTTGTTTGACGAGCAAGCTCAGCCGCTTTTTCCGATGCCACTCTGGCTACCGTCAAAATGGTTCCCTCAGTTGGTTTCATCACCGCTTTATAAGCAGACTCTACACCGCTTGTCAAAGCCTCTGCGATATCGGCGCCGTTTGCCGTTGTTTTATCCTTCAATCCTTTGGAAAAACCACGGAACAACAAAGATAAAATAACTCCGGAATTTCCCCGCGCGCCGCGCAGCAATGCTGCCGCCGCCTTGTCTGCGGTCAATGATACCGTCGGAGATTCCAGCCGTTCCAATTCTCTTGCCGCTGCATTGATGGTCATTGACATATTCGTTCCCGTGTCGCCGTCCGGCACCGGAAATACGTTTAATTCATCTACCTCTTGTTTATGGTTCGTGATATGATTTGCGCCCGATATAAACGCGTCACGAAGAAGCTGTCCTGTAATCACTTTATGAAGCACTCCTTAATCGTTCATCTTTTTTGCAGACAAAATGCCGGCAATCTATCAGCGATCTGCCCTTCGGGCAATCACCGCCTTAACAGAGCGACAATTCTACTCTCAGCGCCGCCCCGATCTTTTACTATTTTACGGTCATAGAATCTACAAACACATTTACTCTCGCCACGCTGATTCCGGTCGCTTCCTCTACCACATAACGAACCTTATGAATAATGCTTTTGACGATAGCCGAAATATTGGTTCCGTAATTGACAATGATATGCAATTCGATAACCAGCTTCGATTTCTGATATTTGATTTTTACTCCCCGGTTTGTAGGATGCTTGCGCAGTCTGTTGAGCAAGCCCTGAGCCACATCCACTTCTGACATAGCCGCAACACCAAAGCAGCTTACAACCGCATCGCTGACCAAACTTTCAAAATACTCGGTAGAAATATCTATCTTACCTATATGGTTCTGTAATCTTATCATTTCAATCACCATTCCTTTTTGAATTTGCTTCGGTATTGTAAAAAGATCAACATTTAACCCCATGTTTCCAGATTGTAATATATATCTGACACCGATGTTTTAATATCGGTGCTGATGTTCCGATTATAAACCAAAATACCGCTCCGAAACAATAACGGCATGAACGGCACTTCCTGCTGAAACACCGTTAAAAAATCGGCATAAGTTCCGGTCGCATCCAGATAGCCGCGATAAGCAGCCAATAGTGCATCGCTACGGGTGCCCTTTAAAATATCGGAATTTTCCAATATCGGGTGCAAATCCATATTGTTGAGCAACTTCATCTCACCGATATACAAGTCATATTTGCCCGATTTTACAGAAGCCGTATAGGCAGAAAACGACTCCTCGCTAACAGTAACTTTCAAACCGACAGCTGCCAGCATCTCGCGAATCAATCCGCCTGCCAGCTTTTTATAATTATTATCTCCGTTAACCAATAAAGTCAGTTCAATCGGTTTGCCGTCTGCCAAGCGGTAACCGCTCGCATCTTTTTCCTGATAACCTGCCGCATCCAATAACTGATTCGCTTTGGCTATATCATATTGTATTAACTGATCGGCTGTCACATTCAATTGTCCGCCGATCAACGGATGAACCGGCATATTTGCCTGAGATCCTCTTCCCGAAAAGCCTTTGTAAAACACCGTGCCGCGATCTATCGCATAAACGATTGCCTGACGGATTTCCGCGCGGCTCACAATGCTACGGGTCGCATTAAAGCCAAGGTAGACCATATTATTCAAGGTCACCGATGTACTCAAAGCACCGGCGCTGGACAGTTCTCCTTTGCTTAGATCCGAAAATGTTGCCGACAGAGTACCCGCCTTAATTCCCGACAGCATTGCTTCATTATCCGGCATGGATATCAGTGATATTTCGGTTTGCTTCGGTATATTACCGCGAAAATGTTTGGTATTGTATACGAGTTTCGCAGTGGTTTCCGTCACCTGTGCGACATACCTTCCGCTGCCGATTGGCAAGTCCTGATCGCCCGTATCTTTTTTCACGATCGGAAAATCAAGAAGATTGACAAATAAAGGATCTGCGGTTTTCAGCTGAAATACGACTGTGTTTTTAGATCCCGATACGGATGCAATATTGGCAAGTTCCGCACTGAACCTTGAGGTGCCGCGTGCTTTATTGCAGGAATAAACAACATCCTCTGCAGTGACGGCATTTCCGTTTGCAAACTGCAAATTATTTCTCAGCACCACTGTGCATTGCAGTCCGTTGAGTTTTACTTCCTGTGCTGCAACCGGTTCCGGCTCATATTTTTCGTTAAGCCGTATCAATCCATCATATAAAACCTGCATCAGCGCAGAGTTGGCAACCGTCTTTACCGTAAACGGATTTAAACTGTCATTTCCGTCATAAGGCAAAACAATGGTATGAGGCTCCGTTTCAGCATCAACAGAAGCAACAGCGGAATTTGCAGAAGAAAGGTTATCGCTCAAATCGGAAAGTTCTGCTTTACATCCAAATAAGGGCAATGTACCAATTATAACCGTTACCAGTAATAAAATCAACCTTTTTTCCACAAATCCACCCACAATTCCATAAAATCGGCGGCAAACCAAAATATCCTCACATTTCCGCCTTAAGACATCATCTTCTATCTAGCCTCTACGATCAATTTGATTGCTGTCTTTTCCTCGTCATTGATGGTCACGGTACCGAATGCAGGAATACAAATGGCATCGATTCCGGAAGGTGCCAAATAGCCCCTGGCAATTGCCACCGATTTTATCGCCTGATTTGCCGCACCGGCTCCGACCGCCTGGATTTCCACCGCACCGTTTTCACGGACCACACCGGCAATGGCGCCTGCTACCGAATTCGGGATAGAACGCGCGGAAACTTTTAAAATGTCCATAACTGTTTTTCCTTTCTGACTATCAATACAAAATAATATGTTGGCATTACAATTCTAAAATCATCGCGATTATATATCAGTAAGTTTTTATCCCAGAAAACAAGACAACGGTTTTAAACATTCTTAATTTATATTTTATACCATTTTTATGAATTTATCAAGCAAAATTGCAAATAAATTCGCCGTTTTCCTTGACAAACGATCATTTTTTTCCATAATCTCCAACCGACAGAATCAAATGCTGTTGAAAATACAAAAAAGGCACACACAATTACGTGATTGCGTATGCCTTCTGTACTTGTCACTTTATCGATTGAAGCGGGAGAAGACGGCGTCGTCCGAGATTCAGCATGAGATTCGCTCGATGGCACGGCACTTTCCGGTTTTCTCCTCAATATCCAGCAAAACTCCCTGCATCATACAAGGTCCCTCCGCTGTTTCAAACCTGGTCGGAATATGAAAACGCATCCGCTGTATGACACATTCCGGGCGAACACCCAACACCGAATCAATCGGTCCCGTCATTCCGACGTCACTGATAAACGCTGTGCCTTGCGATAAAATTCGTTCGTCCGCCGTCTGGACATGGGTATGTGTCCCAAGCACCGCTGCCACCCTGCCGTCCAGATAGTATCCTAACGCGCCTTTCTCTCCGGTTGCTTCCGCATGGATATCCACTACATACGCATCGGCCTGCACCTCAGCAAGAATTCGGTCAACCGCTTCATACGGACATCCCACCGGCTCCATAAAAGACTGTCCCAGCAAATTGATCACACAAATGCGATACATTACCGTCTCATAGAGATAATACCCGGTACCTGCACATTCAGATCGAAAATTCGCCGGGCGGATCAAAGCCGGGCGTTCTTCAAAATAATCCAGTATTTCCCGCCGCTTATATACATGGTTTCCGGTAGTCACCACATCCACGCCGCTGTCAAATAAAAAATCCGCCGATTTCGGCAATATACCGTTGCCCACTGCCGAATTTTCTCCGTTGGCAATGACCATATCCACGCAATGTTCCCGCTTAAAACCGGGTAACTTTTGCCGCAGGTAATCACAGCCTATCTGACTAATGACATCGCCTATCATCAACAGTTTCAAATAAACCCCTCAATTCTAAAACAACGGACTGCTTCACGTGTCGGAAACAGTCCGGTCTATACTCTATTCACAGGAAGCAATCAAACCGCCGCCGATGACCGCATCTCCATCATACAACACGACTGACTGACCTTTCGCCGTTGCCCGCTGCGGTTTATCAAATAAAATCTCCGCCCGGTTGTTGGACATCGGAATTGCCTGCGCATCGCAAGGCGTCGCCATCGAACGTATTTTTGCCTGAAACCTTGCAGATGTCAGCGGTCTGCCGCTGATGGTTGTCAACTTTTCTATTATCACCTTGGAAAAATACTCGTTTCCGCTGTCCGCTAAGTAAATGCGATTCGTTTTTGCATCAATCTCCCGAATGAAAACAGGACGTCCCAATGCGATCCCCAAACCCTTTCGCTGTCCGACAGTATAATGAATAATTCCTTTGTGCTTGCCGCAGGGAATCCCCTCCGGCGATATAAAATCTCCCGGCATCGATTTTCCGTAGTGGCGTTCGATATATCCGGCATAATCGTTATCTTCGATAAAACAGTTTTCCTGACTGTCCGGCTTACTTGCCGCAGAAACACCAAGCTTCGCCGCAATAGCACGTACTTCATCCTTTTCCAGCTCCGCCAGAGGTAAAAGAAGCCGCGACAGAATCCGCTGATTCAGCCGATACAGCATATAGGACTGATCGCGTTTTGCCGAATTGCCCTTCTTGAGCAAAACTTCTCCGTTTTGCCGTTCCAGTTTCGCATAGTGCCCCGTTGCGATCCAATCATATCCCAACTCATCCGCAACATCCACCAACGTTTGAAACTTCACCGTCGGATTGCAGATGATACAAGGATTGGGGGTTCTGCCGTTTTGGTATTCCTCTGCAAAATAGTCGATGACATACTGCTGAAAATCCGCCGTCTTGTCCCGGACATACAATGGAATCCCCAAGGAATCTGCGCTTTCCTGCGCCGCTTTCACGGTATCTTCATGTGCCGGAGACATCTTCAGCACCAGCCCCGCGACTGTATAACCTTGTTCTTTCAGCAAATGAACACAGACTGTACTGTCAACCCCGCCGCTTAATGCGACCAATACCTTTTTGCCCGTCATATTATAAATTGTGGCAGGCTTCACATTCGGAAATCTCGCCTACGATCGGAGTGGGGTCGATGCCCTTGCGCTGATAATAATCTGCAAGAGCGCTTTTAATTGCCTGCTCTGCAAGAACGGAGCAATGGATTTTCGTTGCCGGTAGTCCGTCCAGCGCCTCCACTACCGCCTTGTTGGTCAGCTTCAGCACTTCTTCGATCGGCTTGCCTTTGATCATTTCGGTTGCCATTGAACTGGTTGCAATCGCAGCCCCGCATCCGAATGTTTTAAATTTTACATCGGTTATCACATTGTCTTTTACTTTAATATACATTTTCATAATA
Organism: uncultured Eubacteriales bacterium; assembly: GCA_959605275.1. Classification (GTDB taxonomy): domain Bacteria; phylum Bacillota; class Clostridia; order Oscillospirales; family Ruminococcaceae; genus HGM13222. The sequence goes on from CAUHFD010000021.1 coordinate 9,046, forward strand.
TCGCCGCATTTTGCGTTACCGACTTCGCCGATCCCGTCGGCATCGGCAATCTCACCCACATTACGGGGATTTGCGAAATGATCCATTACCTTTTCACTGTATAACATACTCATTTGTTTTTCCTCCTTAAAACCCATTAGCCTTCCCAAACCGGTGACATTGCCCGCAATTTCGCGATAATCGGGGGAAGCTTTTCCAGTATATAATCCACATCTTCCTCTGTATTTTCATCTGAGAAAGAGATTCTGAGCGAGCCATGCGCAATTTCATGCGGCAGTCCGATTGCCATTAAAACATGAGAAGGATCCAGCGAGCCCGATGTGCAGGCAGATCCCGAAGAAGCGCAGATACCCTCCATGTCCAGCAGCAGCAGCATTCCTTCTCCCTCGATACCCTCAAAGGAAAAGTTCGCGCTCATACAAAGTCTGGGCTCTCTGCCGCCGTTCAGACGGCTTTTCGGAATGGCGGACAACACGCCGTCAATCAGCCTGTCCCGCATTTTTGTTAATCTTTCTACTTTTGCATCCACATTCTCCGCCGCATCGGTAATTGCCTGTCCCAAAGCAACAATAGAAGCGATATTTTCAGTTCCGCCCCGTTTGTTGCGTTCCTGCGCACCGCCGTCAATGAGGTTCTGAAGTACAATGCCTTTTCTGACATAAAGCACGCCGATGCCTTTTGGAGCATGAATTTTGTGTCCCGATAAGGACAGCATATCAATATTTTGTGCTTTTACATCAATCGGAACATTGCCAACCGCCTGTACCGCGTCGGTATGAAACCAAACGCCCTTGTCGCGGCATATTTTACCGATTTCGGCAATCGGCTGAATGGTGCCGATCTCATTATTCGCATACATGATGGAAACCAATGCGGTATCGTCCCGTATCGCGTCCGCCACCTGCTGCGCCGTCACATAACCATCCTTGCTGACCGGCAGATAAGTGACCTCAAATCCGCTTTTTTCAAGCAATTCAAAGCAATGTAGCACCGCGTGATGTTCAAACACGGTAGTAATAATATGACGCTTTCCTTTTTTAAGCTGCTGCGCGCAGCCGCCTTTAATTGCCCAGTTGTCCGCCTCTGTACCGCCTGAAGTGAAATAAATTTCATTCGGATCGGCGTTTAAAGCATCTGCGACCTGCTTTCTGGCATGAATCAGCGCACGCGCCGCTTCTCTGCCGGCGGCATGAAGACTGGATGCGTTTCCGAATTTTTCCTGAAAATATGGCAGCATTGCATGCAATGCATTGTCTGAAACTCTGGTAGTCGCAGAATTATCTACATAAACTGTTCTTTTCAACAAAATCGACCTCCCGATTGTTCAATAAAAGCTTGCTCCGTCCTGCAACGAGGCAAGTTGCAACTGTTTTATATCCTTTTCGGCGAAAAAGTATCCCAACGCTAAAAAGAATTCGATTCTCCGCCGTCTGTTAAGGCGAAAGATTTTGCCTCAATGTGATCCGAAAGGAGCAATGAAATCTGCTCTTTTCTTAATTACAATTCTATTATACACCTTTTTGGTATAGTTTGCAAGCGATAAATAAAAATTTTTTTGATTTATTCAGCAAACATTATTTATAAAAACTTTCGGGATTCTTCAACAGCCATCTGATCGCATCGTTCATTTTCAGGATGTCCCGCGTGCCCCTTGATCCAAACAAAACTGACGTCATGCTGGTCAAGCAGCCCAAGCAGCCTTTCCCACAAATCAGCATTCAAAGCCGGTTTTTTATCCGATTTGATCCAGTTGTTTTTCTGCCAGCTTTTCGCCCAGCCCTTCGTAACCGCGTCAATCACATACTTGCTGTCACTGCAAATAGTAACGGTACAACGCTGTTTCAACGCAGAAAGCGCAGAAATCACGGCGGTTAATTCCATCCGATTGTTGGTAGTGCTTTTTTCTCCTCCCGACAGTTCCTTTTCAGCCGATCCGCAACGCAGTACCGCACCCCATCCTCCGGGTCCCGGATTTCCGCTGCAGGCGCCGTCGGTAAAAATTTCCACTTTTTTCATTGTCATCGGAATCTCTCCAGTTTTAAATTATACTATATTGCTAGTTATTTAACAAGCGGATAAATCATTAAATTTGCAGCAGCTTTTCTGCGTTTTTATGGTAAATTTTTTCTTTTTCTTCGGCGGTCAAACCAAGGTTTTCAATCATTTTGACAGTGTCTGCAATATTTCCCCATGGAAAATCAGTGCCATATAATATTCTGTCCGCCGTATGCGCTTTTATCACTTCTTTTATTTTATCATGTGCCATTGTTTTATAGCAAATGGAAAGATCCAAGTAACAGTCTAATCCGCAAAGGTGCTCCAGCGTTTCCCTGTTATCAATGCAATTTCCCAAATGAGCAAGCACAATTTTGGCTCCTGCAAAATCTTTAACCACCTTGGCGGATTTATCCGGATAACCGCGCCGACTGTCCGGATAGGCAGAGTCGAACCCGGCATGAAACAGCATAATCATTCCGCGCTTAGCACAAGCTTCATAAAACGGATATACCGCCGGATCATCTATATCAAATCCCTGGTATTCCGGATGCAATTTTACGCCCTTCAGCCCTGCTTCGTACGCCTGATCCAATTCATATCCGGCGGCGTCGGAGAAAGGGTGAATCGCCGCAAACGCAATCACGTTTCCACCGTTTTTTTCTATAACAAAACGATTGGCATTTTTTTGCTGTGCCGGCGTTTGGGCAATATTCAGCAGCACAAACTGATCATTTCCGCCTTCTAACATCTTTTCGCAGGTGTCCGCAAAAGTGCCGTCAGATTGCGGCTCGTATCCTGAATGCTGTGCCAACACCGATATCGCCTTAGGAGCAAGTTTATCCGGAAATGCATGTACGTGAAAATCAATTCGCATTAATGTTCCTTCCTTTTATAATCCCTTTTTATATTCCTATTGTAATCCCTATGATTGAAAAAATGCGCACCCTAAGTGCGCATTTACGTGCTGTGTGTGATTCCCGAAGCTATATGCCGCAATCGTTATAATCTTTCCACTTCTCATTGTAAGCTTTTTCGCTGATTACCCGATACACAATATAAGCCGCAGTGGTAACGATCGCCGCCATTCCCAGCAGCATCGATATGAGCGACATCAGTTTCATTTCATGTTTCTTCTGGTTTTTCATCTGCTTTCATCCTTTCTAAAAGCAACTTATCCCAACAAAAGGTTACGGTCTATAAGTCCTATCATACTGAATTTCTTTCTATCTGTCAAGAAATTCCATAGATAGTTTACAAATCAGTCACAGCGGCTCATAAAACAAGCTGTCCGATCAATTCGTTCGACACCAAAAATCCCCGCGGTGTCAATGCGATCCGATCCGGCGAAACGGTCAGCAACCCGGTTTTCTCATAACGTTTCGCTTTATCCGCCATCTGACGCACTGCTTGTCCATATCGGCTTTCCGCTTCCGGCAACAAAACGCCGTCGTTCAGCCGCAGGCGAAGCATGGCATACTCTGCAAAGGAGCCGGGCGCGTCATCGGTCACCGACACCGTCTGCGCAGCATCGGCAAGGTAGCGCTTCAAATCCCGGCCGTGCCCGTAACGAACACCGCCGAAATATCCGTGCGCCGCCGGACCGAAACCCAAATATTCTTCACAACGCCAATATTTCAGGTTGTGGCTGCACTCCATTCCCGGCTTGGCAAAATTGGAAATTTCATACTGCATAAAACCCGCCTGCCGCAGGTATTCTATCGTGCTCAGATAAATTTCACAGGTTTGCTCTTCATCAGGGCAGTCTTTCCATCGTTTTTTGCGGTAAAAATCGGTGTTCTCTTCTATTTTCAGCATATATGCCGAAATATGCTGCACATTCAGCTCTATTGCGGTATCCAGCGAATATTTGACGCTTTCCGATGTTTGATGGGGGATGCCGAGCATCAAATCCAGTGACAAATTATCAAATCCCGCACGCTTTGCAGATTCCACCGCAAAACGCACCTGTTCGGGAGTGTGCTTTCTGCCCAAAACCGCCAATTCCTCTGCTACCGCCGACTGCATCCCGAACGAAATACGGTTATATCCCGCCTCTCTCAGCGCGGACAGCATTTCCGGCGTCACACTGCAAGGATTCGCTTCTAAAGTCGCTTCTCCATCAAAAGAATAGTATTCTCTTGCCGCATCAATAATCCGCACAAGGTTTTGAACACCCAAAAGAGGAGGAGTTCCGCCGCCCAGATAAAGCGTGTCGGCAGCAATATTTTCCTGTCGTGCACCCACCATCTCGGCGATGACCGCATCAGTGTATGCATCGGCAAGAGAAACATCGCACTCCGAATAAAAATCACAATACGGGCATTTTCCGTTGCAAAAGGGAATATGCACATACAATCCGATCGGCTTACTCATCTAATTTCAACACCGACATAAACGCTTCCTGAGGCACCTCGACCGTACCGAGCTGACGCATCCGCTTTTTGCCCTCTTTCTGCTTTTCAAGCAGCTTTTTCTTTCGGGTAATATCTCCGCCGTAGCACTTGGCAAGAACATCCTTGCGCATTGCTTTTACGGTTTCCCTCGCAATGATTTTGCCGCCTACCGCCGCCTGAATCGGCACTTCAAACAACTGCCGCGGGATATTCTCTTTTAGCTTCTCAGCAATTCTTCTCGCCCGCGGATACGCCTTATCCGCGTGGACAATAAAGGCCAGTGCATCCACGATATCCCCGTTGAGCAAAATGTCCAGCTTGACCAGCTTAGACGGCGCATACCCTTTCATCTCATAATCAAAGGAAGCGTATCCTCTGGTGCGGGATTTGAGCGCGTCAAAGAAATCGTAAACGATTTCATTCAGCGGCAGATCATAATGCATTTCCACCCGCGTTTCCTCCAGATATTTCATATCCTTGAAAACGCCCCGCCTGTCCTGACAAAGCTCCATGATGTTTCCGACAAACTCTACCGGCGTCAGAATGTTTGCCTTTACCATGGGTTCTTCTGCCGTCGCAATCAGCGCCGCATCCGGATAATTGGTCGGATTGTCGATCATGACCTCTCTGCCGTCGGTCAGTTTTAGCTTGTACACAACCGACGGTGCGGTCGTGATGATATCAAAATTGTACTCCCGCTCCAGACGTTCCTGAATGATTTCCATATGAAGCAGACCCAAAAAACCGCAGCGGAATCCAAACCCTAATGCCACCGAAGTTTCCGGCTCAAAGGTGAATGCCGCGTCATTCAGCCGCAATTTTTCCAAAGCATCCCGCAAATCGGCATATCGCGCGCCATCAACCGGATAAATGCCCGAAAACACCATCGGATTAACCTTGCGGTAGCCCGGCAGCGGCTCGCTCGCGGGGCGATCCGCATTGGTGACAGTGTCACCCACCCGGGTGTCGTTGATGTTTTTGATGCTTGCCGTAATATAGCCGACTTCACCCGCACAAAGCTCCTGCGCAGGAATCAGGCTGGTGGCTCCCATATAGCCGATTTCCACCACATCGAACTCGGCACCGGTCGCCATCATGCGAATTTTCATACCTTTGGTAAGCTTTCCCTCTTTGACCCGCACATATACAATAACGCCCTTGTAGCTGTCATAATAGCTGTCAAAGATCAACGCCTGCAAGGGAGCGTTGTCATCTCCCTGCGGCGGTGGTATTTTAGCGACGATTTCCTCCAGCACAGCCTCGATATTTGTTCCCATTTTTGCTGAAATCCGAGGCGCATCCAATGCCGGAATCCCGATAACATCCTCTATCTCATGGCAAACCCGCTCCGGATCGGCGGACGGCAGGTCGATTTTATTCACCACAGGTACAACCTCTAAATCATGCTCAATCGCAAGGTAGGTGTTCGCCAATGTCTGTGCCTCGATTCCCTGAGACGCGTCTACCACAAGAATGGCTCCTTCGCATGCTGCAAGCGAACGGGACACTTCATAATTAAAGTCCACATGGCCCGGCGTGTCGATCAGATTGAAATTGTAATCATTGCCGTCCTGTGCATGATAGGTAAGGTTCACGGCACGCGCTTTAATGGTGATTCCGCGCTCCCGCTCAATATCCATGTTGTCCAGCAGTTGGTCCTCCATATCACGAAGCGCCACCGTCGAAGTCTTTTCCAGAATACGGTCGGCAAGGGTTGACTTTCCGTGGTCGATGTGAGCGATAATGCTGAAGTTTCTGATATTTTCTTTTTTAAACCCCAAAAAGGCTCCTCCTTCGTTTTTACAGCGTTTTTTTCTGTACTTCGTCAGTCAGCATATCAATAAACGCGCTAATCGGCATGACGCCCTTATCTCCCTCTTTGCGGGAGCGTACCGCAACCGCACCGGCTTCTGCTTCTTTGTCACCGATTACCAGCATATACGGCACCTTTTCCAACTGTGCCTCTCTGATTTTATATCCAATCTTTTCATTTCGATCGTCATACTCTACCCGCATACCGGCAGCCTTCAATTTCTCTACTACGGTCTGTGCGTATTCATGCTGACGTTCTCCGATCGGCAGCACCTTGACCTGAGTCGGTGCTAGCCATGCCGGGAATGCACCTGCGTATTTCTCAATCAGCAATGCCAATGTCCGTTCGTAGCATCCGATAGAAGTGCGGTGAATGATATACGGATTCTTAGTCGTGCCATCTGCATCCACATATTCCATTCCGAATTTTTCGGCAAGCATCTGGTCGATCTGAATGGTGATCAAAGTATCCTCTTTGCCATGTACATTTCTGATTTGAATATCCAGCTTCGGACCGTAGAACGCTGCCTCACCGATGCCGATTTTATAAGGAATTTCCAGATGATCCAGGATTTTTTGCATCACACTCTGAGCCTCATCCCACTGTTCCGGAGTTCCGATATATTTGTCGCGGTCGTTCGGATCCCACTGTGAAAACCGGTAAGAAACATCCTCATACAACCCCAGCGTCTTGAGCATATAGATAGCAAGCTCCAAGCAGCTCTTAAATTCCTGCTCCAGTTGGGATGGTAGGCACATCAAATGTCCCTCGGATATCGTAAACTGACGTACCCGGATCAAGCCGTGCATTTCTCCGGACGCTTCGTTACGGAACAAGGTCGAAGTTTCATTGTACCGCAGTGGCAGTTCCCGATAGGAACGTTTTTTACTTAAATACGCCTGATATTGGAACGGACAAGTCATCGGGCGCAGCGCAAACACCTCGCTGTCCTTGCTTTCGTCGCCCAACACGAACATACCGTCTTGATAATGATCCCAGTGTCCCGACAGCTTATACAAATCGCTTTTTGCCATGTATGGTGTTTTGGTCAGCAACCAGCCGCGTTTTTCCTCTTCATCTTCTACAAAGCGCTGCAATAGCTGAATGACCTTTGCTCCCTTAGGCAACAGGATCGGCAAGCCCTGACCGATCAGATCAGAGGTGGTAAAGAATCCCAGCTGACGTCCCAGCAAATTGTGATCCCGCTTTTTTGCCTCTTCCAGCATGGTGAGATGCTCTTCTAATTGAGAAGCTTTCGGAAAAGCCGTGCCGTATACGCGGCAAAGCTGTGCCTTGCTGGCATCTCCGCGCCAATATGCGCCGGTACAGTTAAGCAGTTTGACCGCCTTAAGCGGTGCAGTAGACATCAGATGAGGACCGGCACATAGATCTGTAAAATCTCCTTGGCTGTAAAAGCTGATATGCTCACCTTTATCTGCATGTTCTTTCGCTAATTCCACCTTATACGGTTCTCCCATTTCACCGAGTTTTGCCATTGCTTCCTGCGATGCCAGTTCAAACCGATTCAGTTCAATGCCTTCTTTGACGATTTTTTTCATCTCCGCCTCAATTTTTTCCAAATCCTCAGGCAGAAAAGGCTTTTCCACATCAAAGTCATAATAAAACCCGTTGTCAATTGCCGGACCGATTGCCAATTTCGCAGAAGGATACAATCGTTTCACTGCTTGCGCCAAAACGTGAGAGGCAGTATGCCAGAACGCCTTCTTACCCTCCGGATCATCAAAAGTGAGTATTTCCACCTCGCTGTTGGCGTGAAGCACCGTGCGCAAATCACACACCGCGCCGTTCACTTTTGCAGCGCAAGCGGCTTTATAAAGCCCCATGCTTAAATCTTTGGCAATATCCGCAACCGATATTCCTTCTTGATACTCTTTTACAGTACCGTCTTTTAAAGTAATCTGTATCATCTTTTTGATCTCCTTTTATCTTGTTCAATTTATAAAAAATGCCCCATCCCTATCCATAGACAGGGATGAAGCATATCACTCCACGGTTCCACCCAACTTGCGGGAAAATCCCGCCGCTTAACAGCCTGTTAACGGTAGCCACACCGTCACGGTTAAACGCAGTCTGACAAAAACTGCTTTTCCCGCACTCTCCGGGGCGGTAGCAACAACTTCGGTACAAGCTTGCTTCCAGCACGCTGTCCGCGGCAAGCCTCTCTGGTTGTACGTTTCTTGTAATTGCCTTCCCCATCTACGATTTTATACTATTACATTGTAATTGCACCACACTTAATCGTGCAAAAACAAAATAAGAATTATATTTCTTGAATTTTTCAAGCCATTCAGCTTATTCAAGCTATATCTTGTTTCTATTATATGCGCAAATATTCGTTTTGTCAAGAGCAGCACTTTTTCAAGCAAAAGCGCTGCTTTTCAAGTACTGCGACTCGATAAGAAATTTTTTTATTGTATGCTTGACTTTTTTTGTGAACCATGCTATAATGAGTATGTTGTTTTGGATAGATTAAGTGATTACCACATTGTTTCAATCATTTATCGTATATCTGATTGAAACAATGTGTTTTTATTTGTTCCAAAACAAAATGAAAGAACCTGTTAAAAGATCGAACGGATGATGGTGAGTCGTATTGAGCCATTTGATGATATTTGTCACACAGATGCAGTAAAACTTCCAGCAGCTCGGATTTTGATCAGGATTCTAATTTTAATGGAGGTACCTATTATGAACAACGGTACAGTAAAATGGTTTAATGCTGAGAAAGGATTCGGTTTCATCTCTAACGATGACGGCGGCGACGATGTATTCGTACATTTTTCCGCTATTGTAGCAGACGGCTACAAAACACTCAACGAGGGTCAAAAAGTTACTTTTGATATCGAAAAAGACGATCGTGGTTTAAAAGCTGCTAACGTTTCCCCGGTACTGTAAGATCGACCATTCAAAGCAGGGAACAAACTTAAGTTTGTTCCCTGCTTTTTTGTGTTCAAAAAACCACGCTCTTTGAGCGTGGTTTTTAATAGCAGTTAAATATTGGTTGCTTGGTTTTCATCCTGTTCCGGTGTTTGTTTTAATTGCTTTTGCGCATTGTATTTTTCAAGCTCCGCATCAGCATCATAATACATCTCACCGGTCATTAACTTCTTAAACACATCACCGTCAACCTTCTCGTTGACAATCAAATATTTGGCAACCAAATCCAGTTGCTCCATGTGAGCGGATAAGATATCCTTGGTTTTTTCATACGCGGTATCAATGATTTCCCGTACTTCCGCATCAATTTCAGCCGCAACATTCTCAGAATAATTCCGTTCCTGTCCGTAATCTCTGCCAAGGAACACCTCGTGATCACCTTGTCCGTAAACAATCGGTCCCAGTTTTTCGCTGAAGCCGTACCGCGTCACCATGTTTCTTGCTATACTAGAAGCTCGCTCGATATCATTGGATGCACCGGTCGAAATATCATCCAGCACCAACTTTTCTGCCACACGGCCGCCCAGCAAAACGACGATTTCTTCTTTCATCTCGCCTTTTCTTCTGTAACTGCGGTCTTCCTCCGGCAAAGACATCGTAAATCCGCCTGCCATTCCGCGGGGGATAATCGATATCTGATGCACAGGACTCTGCGTTTCACAATAATAAGTTGCAATCGCATGACCTGCCTCGTGATATGCCGTCAGCTTTTTCTCTTTGTCGGTAATAACCTTAGACTTTTTCTCCGGTCCCGCAACGACCTTAATGGTTGCTTCCTCAATATCCACTTCGGTAATTGCTTTGCGTCCTCTTCTTGCAGCCAAAAGCGCCGCTTCATTCATCAGATTTTCCAGATCTGCGCCGGTGAATCCGGCAGTGGATTTCGCAATGACACCCAAATCCACATCAAATCCAAGCGGTTTGTTCCGGGAGTGTACCTTTAAGATTTCCTCTCTGCCCTTTACATCGGGATATCCGACCACAACCTCACGGTCAAATCGTCCCGGACGCAGCAACGCCGGATCCAAAATATCACGGCGGTTCGTTGCCGCAATGACGATAACGCCCTCATTAGCGCCGAAACCATCCATTTCAACCAGTAACTGGTTCAAAGTCTGCTCCCTCTCATCGTGACCGCCGCCGAGACCGGCTCCGCGGTGACGACCGACTGCATCAATTTCATCGATGAATATAATAGACGGAGCGTTTTTCTTTGCCTGATCGAATAAATCACGTACTCTGGAAGCACCAACACCAACAAACATCTCCACAAAATCGGAACCCGAAATAGAGAAGAACGGCACAGCCGCTTCTCCCGCAACCGCTCTTGCAAGCAGCGTTTTACCGGTACCGGGAGGGCCCATCAGCAATACGCCTTTCGGAATCCGTGCACCCAGTTCATTAAATTTCTTCGGATTTTTAAGGAATTCGACGATTTCAGCCAGTTCTTCTTTTTCCTCTTCCGCACCGGCAACCTCAGCAAAGGTCGTTTTCTTTGCTTGCTGTGCCGTATTTTTCAGCTGCGCTTTTCCAAACTGAGAAATCTTGCCGCCGCCGTTTGTCTGCTTCATCATGTAGAACCAAAAGAACACCATCGCGCCAATTAACAGCACAATCGGGATCAGGCTCATCAGGAAAGAATAATCCTTCGCTTCCTTATAAACAAACTCAATCCGATCGTCCGGATTATCCTTATTGTATTCTAACACAATCGGCTCAACCGCTTCTACAAACAAACCGACATGCGGAACTTTATAAGTATTGACTTTTTCCTTGCCGTCTTTGCCCGTTTCTCCTTTGAGCTTATAGTTCAATTGTCCGCTGCCCAGATCCAGTGAAAATTCAGACACCTTGTTATCCTGAAAATAACCGACTATTTCAGAATAGGTAGTGGTTTGCGTCTGTCCGGTCTGAAATTGTGACAGCATAAAGGTCATCCCGATAAGCAAGGCGATAACCAGCACTACATATAAAATAATGCTTTTGTTATTTTTATTTGTCAATCAGTTCACAACTCCCTTAATTAATCTCCGATATGAATCAATTTTGTTTTTATGAAACAGCGGCACTCTTGTCCCCTTCGGAACACGGCACCTACTTATAATATACCTATGGTTTATTATACACCTCTGGTTTTAAAATACCCACATAAGGTAAATTTCTGTATTTTTCATCATAATCCAAGCCGTAGCCGACCACAAATTCGTCCGGTACATGGAAACAAGAATAATCCGCTTTGATATCGGCTTGTCTTCTTTCCGGCTTGTCAAGCAAGGTACAGATTTTGATGGATCGGGTTCCTCTCTGCTCCAACATGGTTTTGATATAGCTTAACGTCATTCCGCTGTCCAGAATATCTTCTACAATGAGCAGGTCACGATCCTTTAAATCAATATCCAGATCCTTTATGATTTTTACTACGCCACTGGTTTTAACGCCGCTGCCGTAGCTGGAAACACACATAAAGTCTATCTCGCACGGAATGGTGACTTCTCTCATCAAATCCGCCATAAAAACAACCGAGCCTTTCAGCACACTGACCATCAGCAAATTTTTATCCCGATAATCCTCGCTGATTTTTTTTCCCAATTCCGCTACTTTACGATGTAATTCTTCTTCAGTAATCAACGCTTTTAAAATATCACTCTTCATGAATTGCCCTTCTCTTCCACTACAAGATATTTTTCTGTTTTCGCGTCCGGCACCACACGATCGGAAATGCCGAAACCTTCAACGTATATTATACCACGTTCATCGCAGATTAGAAAGATTTTTTCACGCATTTCTTGTGGAATTTTCGCTTCATTGAACAGTTTTTTTATACTTTTTGTAATATGCCTGTCAAATATACGAAATTGGTCGCCGCTACATCGTTGTCTTATTATTAGTTTACCAATTATTTTATCATAATCAAGGAGTTTATATGTGGAATTCTTGAATATTTCTTGAATGCGGATAAAATCCTCCTTGTTTTTGATCCAAAATCTGTATTTTTTGCCCGACGGCATCTTGATTTCTTTCGTTTCCAACGGAAATTCGAAATATGATGCTTTCTCTGTCTTTTTCGAAAGCATCAACTTTCCGTTTTGACAGGTGCAGAAAAAATCGCCGGTAATATTGATTTTACCGCAGCCCGAACGAACAATTTCGGAGATTCTGTCGAGCGTCTGAAAATCATAATCAATCCCGTTTTTTTGCAGCCAAAGCATTAGCACCCGATGCATAACTGCCGAATGGCATTCCCGCAATTCAGAAACTGCAAGCTGATTCTCCTCGCTGACTTGTTGCCATTTCTCCGCTGCCGCCTGCTCCAGAAAATCCTGATCTTCTGACAGCGATCTGCCCAGCTGCGCCGCATGAACAGCCGCGCCGGAATTGATTTCACGTAGTCTTGGAATCACCTCCAGCCGCAGTTTGTTTCGGCTGTAAGCCGTATCCAGATTGGTACTGTCGATGACATAAGCGATACCGTGTGCGTAACAATATGCTTCTGTTTCCTCCCGCGAGACCATGATCAACGGACGAATAATATTGTCCCGCACCGGCGGAATGCCGCAAAGTCCCTTGCCGCCGCAGCCTCGAACCAGATTAAACAACTGCGTTTCAAAGCTGTCTGACAGCGTATGCGCAGTTGCAATCTTCCCCTCTGCGCTGGCGGATTCCGCAAACATTCGATAACGCTCATTTCTGCCCGCTTCCTCTAAGGTTTGTCCGTATTTTTCGGCGACGGAACGAATATCAATCTGTTCTGTTCGAAGCGGTACCTGCCACTGTGCGCATATCTCCTCCACATGCCGCTGATCCCGCATGCTTTCCTCTCCGCGCAGCAGATGATTGATATGACAGGCTGTAATCCGCAGCTGATAATCCGGAAGCTCATGAGTTAAAAAATACAGCAGTGCCAAAGAATCGGCACCGCCGGAAACCCCCACAACAACATGGTCGTGGGGAGACAGCATATGATATCTGTCAATACAATCAATAACCTTGCGGTTCATCTCGATACAACTCCAAATTGCTGAATCTGGTAAACTGCCCGTCCCATGCCAGCTTAACTGTGTCCGCCTCACCGT
>CAUHFD010000022.1 GCA_959605275.1 uncultured Eubacteriales bacterium
TGGATCAGACGGATGTTTTGATTTGGTGGGGACATTGCGCACATGACAAGGTAGAAGACGCACTGGTGTCCAGAATTCAGGAGAGAGTGTTGAAGGGAATGGGACTGATCGTTCTGCACTCCGGTCATTATTCCAAGATTTTTAAAAGAATGATGGGCACTTCCTGTGATTTGCGTTGGCGTGATGATACATATGAGCGGGTGTTCTGTATTTCTCCCAATCATCCGATTGCCAAAGGGATACCGGAGCATTTTGATTTGGGAACAGAGGAGTGTTACGGCGAGCGGTTTGACATTCCTCAGCCGGACGAAGTGATTTTTGAGGGTTGGTTTGATATTGGTGAAGTATTCCGCAGCGGATGCGTTTGGAATAGAGGATACGGAAAAGTATTTTATTTCCAGCCCGGTCACGAAACCAATACCGCTTTTCAGAATCAATATGTCAGACAGATCATCAAAAATGCAGTTGAATGGATTGCTCCTGCGGTATACAGAGATTCACTGGGCTCTCCGCATATCAATCCGACGTTGGAAGAATTAAGAAAATAGTATGTTTTTAAAACCATCTGTGCGATTGAGCAAAAAAGGCACAGGTGGTTCTTTATTTTGTAACATAATATTAATTTGTCATTCTGAATATTTTATGTTATAATGTTCTCAAACGCACGTTGTGAATGAATCATCATGGCTTGCACCAAAGCAGTAATTATTTTATATCAGGTGGTTTGTCATTATTATGGATATTAATTTAAATCTTGGTGAATGGAATTCGGTGTTTTCCGTACCGTCCTCAGTGGTGGACAAACATCTGAAAACAGCAAGCAGCGTTTATGTGAAAGTGCTTTTAGTCATATTGAGAAATGCCGGAAATCGGATCAGCGATCAACAGATTTCCGAGCAATTATCGGTGCCTGTGGATGAAGTGCAGGAGGCGATACGGTATTGGAACGCAGCCGGCATTTTTTCATTTGGCGGGAATGAAGGATTGCGTACCAACAATATTACCACGCTTTCCAGCAAGCCGACTTATCTGTCTGCGATTGAAATTTCTAAATTGGTGGAGACACAGCCGGAAGTAAAATTTATGTTTGATAAGCTGGAACTGATTTACGGCAGACCGGTTACATCAACCGAGCAGCGCTCTTACATATATTTGTACGAAGCGGCTGGAATGCCTGCGGACGTTTTGGTGATGATTGCCGAGTATTGTGTGTCTATTGATAAATCCAGTATCCGGTATATTGAAAAAACGGCATTGAATTGGGCGGACGAGGGAATTAATTCTCATGAAAAAGCAGTGGAGCGTATGTTACAGTTGTCTGAAGTGCATCAGGCAGAAATGAAGATCAAAAAGTGTTTCGGAATCGACAACAGAAATTTATCGGCAAATGAAAAAAAATACATTAAAACGTGGTGCAATGAATATCATTTTGATCTGGATATGATAAAAATTGCGTATGATCGGACGATTGATGGAATCGGAAAGCTATCCTTTCCTTATGTTAATACCATCTTAAAATCATGGCATGACAACCATATTAAGACCGTAGAGGATATACTGGAGAAAGATTCGCCAAACCGAGAGAAGAAAGTGAAACATCAAAACGGATCCTCCTATGATTTGCAGGAGTTTGATCGTTTAGGGTACAATATTCCGGAAATTGAGCCGGAAACAAAAGAAAATTAAACGAATAAAAATGAGATCGAAACGATAAAATTGGGCACAAGTTTTGTATATACTTACACTTTTCGGATGAAATCATTCTGCTTGATCAGATATGCCGAAAACGCTGTCCGATTACTGAGAGGAATGGTTATATTAATGGAAGATAAAATATTGGAACAGGAACAAATTGTATTGCCGGCAATGGCAATGCGGGGAGTCGTGGTGTTTCCGGACGAACCGCTTCATTTTGATGTCGGACGGGAAAAGTCTGTTTTGGCTTTAAAGAAAGCGGTGGAGGAAGATCGCCGAATTTTCCTTGTTACGCAAAAAGAGATTGCCGACGAGGATCCTGATATGAGCCAGCTATATAAAATCGGCGTGGTAGCGACCATAGAGCAGATGCTGAAAGGTGCTGATAATGCAATAAGGGTTTTGGTGTCCGGCGCTTATCGGGCAAAATTGGTGAAATTGGAGAAAGGTCCCTATTTGACCGCTACCGTTGAACCGATTTTGGAAAAGCCGCGCAAAGCAATGAACGAGGAAAAAGAAACAGCTTTTGTCCGCTTGATCAAGGAGGCTTTTTCTCGTTTTGCGAACGTATTCAATCAAATGCCTAAAGAACTTGAAAATATGGTCTACGAGCAGAACGATTTGGAATCGTTGATCCGTTTGATTATCAACCAGGTTCCTTTTGCTTATACCGATAAACAACAAATTTTAGAAGAAAATTCGCTGGAGAAAAAAGCAAAGCAGATTAATATTATTTTAGAGCGAGAGACCGAAATTTTCACCTACGAGAATGATATGTATAATCAAGTTCGCTCCAATATTGACGAAAGACAGCGCGAAATCTTTCTTAGAGAGCAGCTGCGGGTTATTTCGGAACAATTGGGCGAATATGATCCGGAAGAGGCAGAAACATCGGAGTATGAACAAAAAATTGTTTCTTTCCGTAATATGTCTGATGAAATCAAGAGTAAGCTTTTAAAAGAGGTTGATAAGCTGAATAAAATGCCGTCTATGTCACAGGAAGCGGCGGTTATTCGAGGATATTTGGATACTTGTTTGGAGTTGCCGTGGGATAAACACACAAAAGATAAGGTGGATATCAAAAAGGCACGCGCCAAGTTGGATCATGATCATTTCGGTATGCAAAAAGTGAAAGAACGGGTATTGGAAATACTGGCAGTGAGAAAACTTGCGCCGAATATGCGCGGGCAGATTATTTGTCTGGTGGGACCTCCCGGAGTGGGTAAAACATCCATTGCACGCTCGATTGCCGAAGCAATCGGACGTAAGTATGTTCGGATATCCTTGGGCGGCGTACGGGATGAAAGTGATATTCGCGGTCATCGAAAGACTTATATCGGTTCGATGCCGGGACGTATTATCAATGCATTGGTGCAGGCGAAATCCAGAAATCCGGTGTTCTTATTGGACGAAATCGATAAAATGGGTAATGATTTTAAAGGAGATCCGTCGGCAGCAATGCTTGAGGTGCTGGACAGCGAGCAAAACAATGCGTTCCGAGATCATTATATTGAAGTACCTTTTGATTTGAGCGAAGTATTGTTTATCACGACTGCCAATACATTGGATACCATTCCGGCACCCCTTTTAGATCGTATGGAAATTATAGAACTGCCCAGCTATACCCGTGAGGAAAAGTATCAGATTGCCAAACGGCATCTGGTAAGAAAACAGATGAAAAAACACGGATTAACGGCAAGGCAGCTGAAAATATCCGATCAAGTACTATATGATTTAATTGATTATTATACCCGGGAGTCCGGCGTCAGAAAGTTGGAACGTCAAATCGCCTCTTTGTGCAGAAAAGCGGCTAAGGCGATTGTGGAAGAACAAAAAACTTCCGTGAAAATTTCGGAAGATGATCTGGAAACGTTGATCGGTCCGAAAAAATATCATCCCGATACGATTCAAAAAGAAAACCAGGTAGGGGTAGTAAATGGGTTGGCTTGGACTGCGGTCGGCGGAGAAATGCTGGAAGTCGAAGTGTCAGTGTTGGAAGGTTCCGGTAAGCTGGAGTTAACCGGCAGCCTGGGTGATGTCATGAAAGAATCTGCTAAAGCGGCAATCAGTTTTGTGCGTTCTGTAGCGGAGGATTATCATATTGCGGCTGATTTTTATAAAACAAAGGATATTCACATTCATGTGCCGGAAGGCGCGGTACCGAAGGACGGTCCATCTGCCGGTGTGACTATTACGACAGCACTGGTTTCGGCATTGAGCGGCGCGGCGTTTAAGCACGATTATGCGATGACCGGAGAGGTTACGCTCCGCGGCCGAGTTTTGGAAATCGGAGGACTGCGGGAAAAATCGATGGCTGCATATCGTGCCGGAGTAAAGAATGTTTTGATTCCGAAGGATAATGTCGCTGATTTGTCGGAAATCGATGATATTGTAAAAGCAAATATTACCTTTATTCCTTGTGATAATGTGAGACAGGTTTTAGCGGAAGCATTAATTTTTGATGACATGTCGGTGAGCGATAAGAATAAACAGAATCCACAGGATAATTTAATGCTGCCTCCGGTAAACGGCAAGATATTATCCGGAAATTCGCTGAATTGCTGATGATGTTCACACGAAAGGATGAAACAAATCAATGCAGATTCATTTTCATAAAGCAGCTTTTTTATGCTCCTATGGGCTGTCCAGCCAGTTGCCCCCGAGCGATCGGTTGGAAATCGCTTTTGTAGGGCGTTCCAATGTCGGAAAATCTTCTCTGATTAATAAGTTGTTTAATCGTAAGGGGCTTGCCAGGGTCAGCTCGGTTCCCGGCAAGACGGCGACCATCAATTTCTATGAGGCAGGAGACATTGTGTTTGTTGATTTGCCGGGATATGGTTACGCCAAGGTCGGCAAGAATGAAAAACAGCGCTGGGCGGAGCTGATTGAGGGCTATTTCAATGATGACAGAAATGTCGGTTTGATTGTACAACTGATCGATATGCGGCACCCGCCGACAAAATTAGATTTGGATATGATCAACTACTTGATTGATCGAACATTTCCGTTTGTCATTGTAATGACGAAAAGCGATAAGCTCAATAAAAAGGAGCGTGCCGAACGGCTTGCGGCATATCAAAGCGAGATCCCGTTTGCCGATGTGATTGAGATGGTGCCGTTTTCCACAGAAACCGGAGAAGGCGTGGAAGAACTTCGTACTATTTTGAAAGAGATTGCCGAAAATAATGCGGATGCTTTGGAAGATGCAGAATGACCTGTTGGAGGTTCAGATAAAAACGAAGGAAGGACAATAGCAAATGGCAGAATTTTTAACAAGCAATATGGGTGTAAACGAGTCGGGCAATTTAACGGTTGCGGGAGTAGATATGGTGGCTCTTGCCAAAGAGTACGGTACACCGCTTTACGTTATGGATGAAAATATGATTCGTGCTGTGTGCCGGAAATTCCGGGACAGCATTTCTCGTTATTATCAGGGTAACGGCTTGGTGTGTTACGCCAGCAAAGCGTTTTCCTGCAAAGAAATATACCGCATTATGAAATCCGAAGGGATCGGCATTGATGCGGTATCCATCGGCGAGCTTTATACCGCATTCAGCGTGGATTTCCCGGCGGAGCATATTTGCTTTCACGGAAACAATAAAACAGAGGAAGAATTAAGATACGCTGTGGAGAAAAATGTCGGCAGAATTATCGTAGATAATCTGACCGAGTTGGAGAACTTAGACCGAATCGCCGGTGAAATGGGGAAAAAGCCAGGCGTGATGTTCCGGATTAAGCCGGGTATCGATGCGCACACCCATGATTTCATCCGAACCGGACAGATTGATTCCAAGTTTGGCTTTGCACTGGAAACCGGAGAATCCATGGCGGCGGTAAAAGAGGCTTTGAAGCTGAATCACTTGGAGTTAAAAGGACTGCATTGTCACATCGGTTCTCAAATATTTGACATTGATCCATTTGAAGCGGCTGCCGAAGTGATGCTGAAGTTTATAGCGCAAATCAAAACAGAAACCGGTCTGGAAATCAAGGAACTGAATTTGGGCGGCGGATTTGGTATTAAATATACGCAGGCGGATAAGCCGTCTGATTATGATTGCTATATGGAACGTGTTTCCGACGTTGTAAAAAGATTAGCTGAAAAATTAGAGTTACCGGTACCGTTTATTTATATTGAACCGGGACGTTCGATTGTCGGCGCGGCAGGATTGACGCTATATACGGTTGGCGGGATTAAACATATTCCGAACATTCGCACCTATGTGTCGATCGACGGTGGTATGACCGATAATCCGCGTTATGCACTGTATCAATCCCGTTATGAAATGACCATTGCCAATAAGGCGGCGCAAGAGAAAACACAGACGGTGACCGTTGCTGGAAAATGCTGTGAAAGCGGTGATTTGTTGGGAGAAGGTATTCCGATTCAACCGGTAGAGGTTGGGGATACGCTGGCTGTTTTTGCTACGGGGGCATATAATTATTCGATGTCTTCCAACTATAATCGGGTTGCAAAACCGGCAGTAGTCATGCTCAAGGACGGTACATCCAGAATCGTTGTGAAGCGGGAAACATTAGAGGATATTGTCCGTAACGACCTGTAATCCGGGAAAGCTATCTATTTTTTAAGTATCGTTTCATAAAAGGAGCTGTTGCAAAAGCGTAAAGCATTTGCGGCAGCTCTATTTATACTCTTTTTTGTCCGAAATGTGATGACAAATATTGGATTTTCTTTCGGGAGCTCAGCCGTTGTTTCGGTTGACGAATGTTGGAATTTGGTATATAATATAACATAAATTCATTAAAACCAAGTTTTAATGAATGCCGTATGAAAAAAGTAATACTATATATTATGGAATCGCTGACATAGGTGCGCTCATATAAAGCTGAAACTTGCTTTTTGATGTTGTTTTATCGTTTGTGTCTATTAGAACATACTTTGGTACGGCGGATTTTCTTAACAGATGAAAAACCGGCGGAAATTTAAATTTTCAATCGGTTATTGAGTTCCTTTTTTTAATAAGAGGATGAACAAAAACAATGTCATCATCTGCAATATCATAATAAATTTCAAAAAGGAATGGTGTTTTTATGGAATATAATAAAGTGCGCGTGAATGTATGCGGCAAAGAATTTGCTTTGCAGACCGAGGAAAGTGCCGGGTATATGAAAGAATTGGCAAAGATTCTGGATAGCAAAATAAGCGATTTTATGGATCAGAATCCGGGAGTTGATCTGACCTCATCAGCTATCTTGATCGGATTGAGTATTCTGGATGATAGCTTTAAAACCAATTCA
Organism: uncultured Eubacteriales bacterium; assembly: GCA_959605275.1. Classification (GTDB taxonomy): domain Bacteria; phylum Bacillota; class Clostridia; order Oscillospirales; family Ruminococcaceae; genus HGM13222. Next base: position 6,952 of record CAUHFD010000022.1, read on the forward strand.
GATATTGACAATATACGTGCACAGATTGCCAGCTATGCATCGGAAACAGCACAGGCGATGGACAAAATTGATCAATTGGAAGAAAAAATAGAATTACTCAATCGGGAAAAGGAAAATCTGCAGCGGGATTTGGAACTTCATGCGCTGCGCGATCAAATTCAATAATGCAGATAACGAGCGAAAAAAAGCCTTTATTAAAACCTGAAATTTTGGCTCCCTGCGGCAGTGAAGAAAGTGTACGTGCTGCTGTAAATTGCGGTGCTGACGCCGTTTACCTCGGACAGCAGGTATTTAATGCAAGGCAAAATGCAGCGAATTTTTCGGGACAGGCATTCAAAGATACCGTGAGTTTTTGTCATCTCAACGGCGTGAAGGTTTATCAGACGCTGAACACCTTGGTGTTTGACAGGGAACTTCCCGATTTGAAGCAGTGCGTAAAAAATGGCTGTGAAGCCGGCATTGACGCATTTATCATTCAGGACATGGGAGTATTGAAGCTGGTGCATGAGTGGGCTCCTCAAATGCCGATACATGCTTCAACCCAGATGACGATACACACCTTATCAGGCGTTCGCTTTTTGGAGGAACTCGGTGTCAAGCGGGTTGTTCTGGCTCGAGAACTTTCGCTGAAAGAAATTCGGGAGATCGGGCAAAACTGTAAAGCGGAATTGGAAGTTTTTGTTCATGGCGCGCTTTGTGTATCGGTATCAGGGCAATGCTATATGAGCGGGATGCTCGGGTGCAGAAGCGGTAATCGCGGCACTTGCGCGCAACCCTGCCGCCTGCCTTTTTCGTTGCATGGAGATGGAGCGGCAGACTTGTCGCTGCGCGATTTGTCCGCAATCCCTTTGCTGAATGAGTTGGCGGAAGCAGGGGTAAAATCCTTTAAAATCGAAGGCAGGATGAAGCGCCCTGAATATGTTGCGGCAGCGGTGACAGCCTGCGTGGAAAAACTAAACGGAAAACAACCCGACTTAGAACAGTTGCAGGCGGTTTTTTCCCGTTCCGGATTTACGGATGGATATTTGACGGGAAAGCGTGACAAGACTATGTTCGGGGTACGGCAGAAAGAGGATGTTACGGCGGCGGCTTCGGTATTGGCTCCGTTACGTAATTTGTATCGTTCATCGTATCAGCGCGTTTCGTGTGTAGGACATTTGGAAATAGGTGCCGCTAAGCCGTCGGTACTTACGATATCGGATTCGGACGGGAATCAAGTCCGGGCTGTCGGTGAGGTTGCGGAGGCTGCACGAGAAAAAGCAATTACCATTGATTCAGCAAAAGAATATTTGAGCAAAATGGGCGGAACACCGTTTTATCTTTCCGATTTAACCGGAATCATAGAAGAACAGTTATCTTTGCCGGCAAAAACGTTGAATGCAATGCGACGACATTGTGTGGAACAACTTGTTGAAATAAGAAGTAGGATTCGTGAAGTAAACTTTATTGATCACGTGCCTGGTTTACCTCCTGCTCTGCCGAAATGTAAGCAGAAGCTTCGATTGCGTGCAGAAACTGTCGAACAGCTTGCCGGTCTTGACACTTCCGCCTTGGAATGGGTAATATTGCCAATCTGCCAGGTGTTGAAATGGGGACCGATCCCAGAGCAGCAAAAGATAATTGTAGAATTGCCGCGGGTTTCTTTTGACGAAAAACGATTAGTTCGTGATTTGCAGCAACTGCAGGATTTGGGGTATGAGAAGATTTTGGTACAAAATCCGTCCCATATTTTTCTGGGGAAAAGCATGGGTTTTCAAATGTACGGTGGTTTTGGATTGAATGTTACCAATTCATACAGTGTAGCGTTTTATAAGGAACAAGGATTAACAGATGTCACTTTGTCTTTTGAATTGAATTTGAATCAAGCAAAGCGAATCAATCGGGGAATTCCTATTGGGTTGATTGCATACGGAAGATTACCGCTGATGATCACCAGAAGTTGTCCGATTAAAAAGTATAAGGATTGCCGAAATTGTTCCGGGCATGGGACGCTGACCGATCGACAGGGAAAACAGTTTGAGATTCGCTGTCATCAAGAGGTGCGGGAAATCTACAATCCCGATACGCTGTATATGGCGGATAAGATGGAAGATCTTGTTCCTTTTGATTTTATCATGCTGTATTTTACGGGAGAAAGTAATGCTGAAATCAAACGTGTGGTACAAGAATATATCTCCGGCAGCGGAACGAGAAATCATATGACGCGCGGATTGTATTATCGAAAAGTATGACGGGAGGAACGGTATTATACCGAAAAATATGGTTGTTTATTTAAAGAAAACAGATGTGCGGGCAAAGGTTCCTGAGCGGGCTACTTCGGGCAGCGCCGGTTTTGATTTGTTTGCATTGTTGGATAAAGATTTGATGGTTTATCCGCATCAGCCGGTTAAAATTCATACTGGCATCGCGCTGTCTATGCCGAATAATCAAATGGTGGGATTGATTTATCCGAGAAGTGGTTTGGCGAGTAAGTTTGGATTGATTCCCTCAAATTGCGTCGGTGTGATTGACAGCGATTATCGCGGTGAAATTATGGTATCGCTGACCAATTTATCTCAAACCGCTTATTGTCTGAAACCGTTTGAAAGAATTGCGCAGTTGGTTTTTGCACCGGTGATTTTACCGGAACTATCTGAAACAGATAACCTTGATGATACAGAACGGGGAGCAGGAGGATTCGGTTCTACCGGACAGCAATAGAACAGAAAGATTTGCATGAAAAATATGATTTTCATGCTATGCTTGGCTATCTTTTATTGCAACACAACGGAGAAAAGAAGCAAACTTCAGAAAAAGGATGGTACTTGACATGAAATTCAAGAAAACATTTATGTTTATTTTATTTCTTATCATGGGGATTTTAATCGGTTCGGTCATTGCGATGCTTTGTAAAAATGTTAGCTTTTTAAGCTGGCTCGCACTGGGAGAAACGATTGGCGTTGGTATTCCGGATCCGATTTCCATTGATTTGGCAATTGTGACTTTAGCATTTGGCTTTTCCATCAATATAAATGTTGCACAGATTCTTTGCATTATTGCAAGCCTTGCAATATATAAACGCTTTAGCAAAGGATTATAATATAGGAAAATGTTTTGTACCGGCTTTAAAATAAGTATAACGGAAGTAGGATAGAATAAATATATGGAAGTACTTTTGGCATCAAAATCGCCGCGTCGACGGCAGCTTTTATCTCTTATTTTCGAGGAGTTTCAGTCAGTGACATCCGATTTTGATGAAAGTACCGTTACGGAAAACGATCCGGAGGAATTGGTGAAATATCTTTCATTTTGCAAAGCAAGTGCAGTATCAGGGCGAAAGGAACAATTGGTTATCGGTGCTGATACTGTGGTGGTTTCTCCTGAAAACAAGGTGTTTGGAATACCGCCGGATGAAGCCGTGGCTTATGGAATGCTGCGAGCGCTTTCCGGCAAAAAGCATCAGGTGATGACCGGTGTGACTTTGCTGTATCAGGGAAAGGTGCTTACTTTTTGCAGCAAGACGGATGTTTATTTCCGTTCCTTGGAGGAAGAGGAAATATGGGATTACATTCGCTCCGGAGAACCGTTTGATAAGGCGGGCGGATACGGAATACAGGGAAAAGCGGCAATTTTTGTCGAAAAGATTGACGGTGACTTTTATAATGTAATGGGACTGCCGGTCACCGACTTATATATAGCGGTACAGCAGTTTGTCCGTTAAAAGATAAGAAATTTTAAAAATTCATAATTTTTTTGTTGTGTTCCGCAGTAAATAGGGATATAATAAGTAAGAATGGAATTTTTTACAAAACAGGAAGGGGAACAATATGTTTTCAAGAGATATAGGAATTGATTTGGGAACAGCGAATACGCTGGTCTTTTTAAAGGGTAAAGGAATCATTATCAGAGAGCCGTCTGTGGTTGCGGTGGATGTTAAGAATCATACGGTACGCTGTGTCGGACAGGAAGCAAAGGACGTTATCGGAAGAACTCCCGGTTCTATCGTTGCAGTACGTCCGCTCAAGGATGGAGTAATTGCTGATTTTGATGTTACCACCAGCATGTTGCAGGAGTTTATTCGAAAAGCAACCAATAAATCTTTGATGACTAAGATCAGAGTCATTATTTGTATCCCATCCGGTGTTACTGCGGTAGAGCGCCGAGCAGTTAAAGACGCCACCGAAGCTGCCGGAGCAAAGAAAGTTTGGGTTATTGAAGAACCAATGGCTGCTGCTATCGGGGCAGGGCTCCCTGTTGCAGAACCGACCGGAAGCATGGTAGTGGATATCGGAGGCGGAACTTCTGAAGTCGCGGTGATTTCGCTCGGCGGCATTGTAGCGTCCAAGTCTGTTCGAGTCGGCGGAGATATGTTTGATACGGCGATTGCAGCATATATTAAAAAGAAATATAACCTGTTGATCGGTGAGAGAACCGCAGAAAATATTAAAATTGAGATCGGTTCTGCATACCCGTTGGAACAAGAAACTTCTATTACGATAAAAGGACGGAACCAGCTTAACGGACTGCCCGAAAGCGTCAGCGTATCTTCAGAAGAGGTCAGAGAGGCTTTGACAGATCCGTTATACAGCATTTTGGATGCAGTGAAAGTGACACTTGAAAAAACACCGCCGGAGTTGTCTGCGGATATCATCGATCAGGGCATCACTCTGACCGGTGGAGGTGCTTTGCTGCGTGGATTGAATAAACTTGTTGAGCAAGAAACCGGAATACCTGTTTTTGTGGCAGACGAGCCGCTTGATTGTGTGGCGGCAGGAACCGGTAAAGTATTGGAAAATTTGGACAAGTTTCCTGACGTATTGTCGGATGATGAGTACAAATATTAATAGGAATGATCCAACTCTACAAGGTGATGCAATCAGCTTGTAGAGTCATTTCAGTTATAGGCATTTTATAAAATACCGGTTTTATCTGCATAAACAGTGTCTGAATCGGAGATCACTTCGATAAGATTTTATCATCTTTGTCAAGGAAGTGCCTCTATTTTCTATTGTAAAGAATAGGATTGCGTATCTTTTGCTGCGCAGTATCATGGGGCAAGCTCTTGTTGAGTGATATTCATATTTTTAGAATAAAGGAGCAGTCGCCGTGCGTGATTTTTTACACAGTAAGCGATTTAAAATATTAGTAGCAGTGCTTGCTGTTTTATTTGGCTTTATGCTATATGCCGTTGCTACCGGCGATATTGCTACGGTACCTTCTAAGGTGGTCAGCGTGATTGTTACACCGTTCCAAAAGCTTTCGTCTTCTATTTCCACCTCAGTATCGGATTTTTTGGGACAGTTTGCCGATTCCAATAAAAACTATAAAGAGAATATTAAACTCAAGGATGAAATTGCGGAATTACAAAAAAAGCTGGTTGACTATGAGAAAACCAAAGACGAAAATGAGCAGCTGAAAGAATTGTTAGGTGTAAAAGAGCTGGACGAGAGTTATAACGGTGTGGCGGCGGCAGTGATTGCCAGAGATGCCACAGATCGATATGAGTCATTTGTTATCAATAAAGGCTCTCAGCATGGAATTAAACAGTATGATCCTGTTGTGACCAGCCGCGGATTGGTCGGAATTGTGACCAAGGTGTATCTGACTTCTGCCAGAGTCGTAACGATTCTCAGTCCGGATTATCCGGTAGGCGCGTTGGAGCGTAGAACGGGGGAGACTGGCTCTGTTGCCGGAAATATTGAATGGCTGGAAGACGGAAAATGTATATTAAGCTATTTACAAAGGGAGACTGCTGTTACCAAGGGAGATGTTGTCGTAACTTCAGGAGCAAGCGGACGGTTCCCGGCAAATTATGTTATCGGTGTTGTTGAGGATGTAAAGCAGAAATCGGACGGAAAAACCGCATATGCTGTGATACGCCCGAGTGAGGACATTAAACAGGTGAATGATGTTTGTGTATTAACAGAGTTTTTGGGTAAAGGAATCGGCAACTTGGAAAGTGATGGGGGAGAGTAAGCTGTGGCGCAATTAAATCAACGCAAAAAAAACGGCGTGAAATGGCTGTTATATACATTTTTGCTGTTTTTGGCGTTTATTTTGCAGACCACTGTGGGCTTTTTGCAAGTGTTCGGAGTAAAGCCGATCTTTATTCTTCCGGTCATGGTCTATATTTCTATGTTTGAGGGAGAACTTGCAGGGGCAGTCGTCGGAATTATCGGCGGACTCTTTTGGGATACTGCGTCAGATAAGCTGCTGGGCTTTAATGCAATCATTATGATGGTGATATGTATCAGCGCGGCTTTGCTGGTCATGTATCTTGTTCGGGTAAATGTATGGAATGCCCTTCTTTTTGTTTTTGTCGGGGCATTGCTGCAGGGATTGATCGACTTTTTTTTCTATTATCTTATCTGGAATTATGACTACTCCTATTTGATTTTATTAAAGAAAATATTACCGACAGTATTATATACAACTTTGATTTCTCCATTGTTTTTTTTCATCATACGTAAAATTTCCTATACTTTCAGTGAGGTAGAACGGATTTAGGCAAGAAGGGAAGGATCAAAGTATGAAAGAAATGCACCGCATTCCTTTCATACTCCGCTTTTGTGCTTTTGCGGCAAATATGACGCCGAAATTTCGGTCTGCATTTCATTTGATCGAAACCGGACAAAAGCTCAGAAAGGAATGGTTATAATTATGGAAAAATCCAAAGAACGGCTGCGGCTGATTGTTTTGGTTTTGTTGATCGTTGCAGTTTTTTTAACAAGCAGCTTTCGTTTGATGGAGTTTCAGGTAGTAAACGGTGCTTCTTTTCGGGAAGATGCCAATAATATCACGGTCAGTAAAACCACGATAACGGCGGCACGCGGAGAAATCGTGGATCGCTACGGTCGGCCGTTGGCAATTAATAAAGTTGGTTTTAATATCGTGTTTGACCGGGCGTTTATGCCAAAGGGAGAAGAAAACGCAATCATTTCAAGGTTGATTGATTTGCTGGAAAAGTCGGGGGTGGAATGGGTTGATGAGCTACCGATTACAGCCGCCAAGCCTTATACTTTTTTAGAAGGCAAGGACCAGGAAATCAAAACGATGAAAAGTAGAGAATATTTGCGCTTAAATACTTATGCTACGGCACAGGACTGCATGGATGCACTGATACAAAAGTTTGAAATCGCCGGGTATGACGAGAAAAAAACGCGCCAGATTGCCGGGGTACGTTATCAAATGATGATCAGCGACTTTTCGGTGTATAATCGGTACACCTTTGCAGAAGATGTTCCTGCGTCACTTGTGGCAACGGTAAAGGAACTAAGCTATCAGTTGGCAGGGGTTGATATTTCGGAAGAAACGATGCGTAATTATGTCAGTGGAACCATTGCTCCTCACATTATCGGAACAATTGGTCCGATTTATGCCGAAGAGTATGCAAAGCTGAAAGAAAAAGGATATCAGATGAACGGTATCGTCGGTAAATCGGGTGTTGAACTGGCAATGGAGTCCTATTTAAAAGGGACAGACGGTATTCGGGAAATTTCTCAAAATACGAAGGGAAATGTGGTAAGCGATAACGTATCAAAAGAGCCGGTACCGGGAAATACCGTCATGCTGACGATTGACAAGTATTTGCAGCAAGAGGTTCAGAATATATTAGAAGATCACATTTTAAATATTGAGCAGCCAAATAAAAAGGGGACACAGCGCGCCTTTGCAGGGGCAGCGGTCGTACTGGATGTTAAGACGGGAGAGGTGCTTGCCTGTGCTACTTATCCGAGCTATGATATCAACGATTATCGTACTCAGTACAGTACCTTAGCTGCCGATAAAAAAGGAATTCCGTTGTTAAACCGTGCGCTAAAGGGAAACTATCGTCCCGGCTCTACTTTTAAAACTGTAGTCGCCGCAGGTGCGCTATCCGAGGGTACGATTAACCGTAATACGCTGATCAATTGTACCCGCATTTATCAAAGATTTCCGACTTTGAAGATGAAGTGTTTGTTTATCGGTCACTCCGGAAACATCAATGTGGTCACCGCGATTCGGAAATCCTGCAATATTTTCTTTTATGAAACCGGTATCAATTTGGGAATTGATAAAATCAACGAATATGCGCATGCTATGGGGCTTGGTACCCAAACCGGTTTGGAGATTGCTACCGATACCGGGGCGATCTCCAGTCCGGAACGTTCTAAAAAACTGGGTGCGCAGTGGAGTATCGGTAATGTGGCTCAGACTTCGATCGGACAGCTTGATACCGTTGTAACGCCGTTGCAAATGGCGGCACAGGCTATGACATTGGCGAATAAAGGTACACGTTATGAAACCCATATCATCAAATCCATTCAAAGCTATAATTTCGACCGGACGATTCAGGAAACAAAGCCGGTGGTTGCAGCTAAGCTGGAAAATAAAAACGGTGCTTTTGATATCATCAAGGAAGGTATGATCGGTGCCGCAAAGGATGTTCCGCTGATTAAAAAGTTGGGATACGATGTTGCGATTAAAACCGGAACGCCGCAGCAAACCAGTACAATCACCAACTCGGCAGTGATTGGCTATTCTCCGGCAGATACTCCTGAAATTGCTATTTCTATTTATATTGAGCAGGGTTCCGCTTCCAAAAAAATGGTCAGCCGGGTGATTCAGGCATACGAGAAAACAAAAACGATGCAGCCGGAGTATCCGCAAACTGTACAAACTTTGTTGCCGTAATTTGTTAGGCTGCCAGAAAACACTTCAAAACAACCGATATCTTATTATTTTTACAAAAAAAGCTTTGACAAAATGAATTTTCGTGGTACAATAAAATAGTGTAAAAGTATCTCTGTAATGACAGGATTAAATGAATATGTCGAAAATTATTGCGGTCACATCCGGAAAGGGTGGCGTTGGCAAATCAACGATTTGCGTGGGCTTGGGGCAGGCATTTTCCAGACGAAATAAACGGGTTATTATGATTGAACTCGACATCGGGCTGCGTGGCATGGACATTATGCTTGGCGTGGAAAATGAGGTTGTCTACGATTTGGGGGATTTGCTGAACAGAAATTGTGATATCAATGATGCCATTGTATCGGTGGAAACATATCCCGGTCTTGATATGATTGCTTCACCGTCTTCGGTGGCGGATTTGCTTCACGTGAATGATATTGCGGTCTTATGTAACGGGTTACGGCAATATTATGATGTCATTTTGATTGATACCCCTGCGGGTGTTCATCTGAGTATCGACTTGATTCCTCAGATTGTCGATTTGGCGGTGGTTGTTGCTACTCCGGATTATGTTTCGGTACGTGATTCTAACAGAATGGTTTCTTTGTTGGCAGAACGCCGTTTTGACCGGTGTAAGCTTGTCATTAATAAGGTGCATGTAAAACATCGTCGGATGAATATGATCTCTGATCTGGATGATGTGATGGATGGTGTTGGTATTCCGTTGTTGGGCGTTCTTTTGGAGGATCTGCAGATTAAAGCGGCGCTAAACGGTGGTTTGAGCTTGGAAGCCGGTAGCGCACCTGAGATTATTTTTGATAACATTGCAGCAAGAATAGAGGGCGAATACACCCCTTTATATATTGAATAATTTTATAACATTTTAAGGAGGCATTTTAATATGAATATAGCATTAATTGCACATGATTCCAAGAAAGAATTAATGGTTCAGTTCTGTATTGCATACTGCGGAATATTGAGCCGTCATAATATCTGTGCCACGGGGACAACCGGAAAATTGGTTGCAGAAGCGACCGGATTAAATATACAGCGTTTTTTAAGCGGGACACAGGGCGGAGATCAGCAAATCGGCGCTCGCATTGCCTGCAATGAAATCGATGTGTTGTTATTTTTCCGTGACCCGCTGACTGCAAAAGATTCAGAACCGAATGAGATGAATCTGCTTCGTCTGTGTGATGTTCACAATATCCCGGTAGCAACGAATATCGCTACTGCAGAGGTATTGATTCATGGTTTGGAACGCGGCGATCTTGACTGGAGAAATATCATTAACGCAAAAATTTAAGATTGTTTTCACCTAGATAAGGAAGAGTATCTGTGACTGGTCTGTTCAGCGAGGGACGGAAGGTGCGAGGTTCCCATAGAGCATTGCAGAGAAGGACATCCTTGGAGTGAAACGTAGGTCTGCGATAAAGACAAAAATGAGCGGAGAACAGGTGTTTTTTGTTCTCAACAAGGGTGGCACCGCGTATACAAGTTGTTTACGTCCCTTATATGATGTGTTTATGAAAAGCACATGATATAAGGGACGTTTTGCTTATATGGAAAAAAGAGAAAGGAATTACAAAAGAATGGGTGAAATCATGAAATCATTAAAAGGTTTCCAGGATGTACTGCCGTCAGACAGCTATAAGTGGCAGTTTCTGGAGCAGTTGACATTGGAAACCTCAGCTTTGTTCGGTTTTAAGGAGATCCGTTTTCCGACCGTAGAATATACCGGTTTGTTTAACCGTTCTGTCGGAGATACGACCGATGTTGTGCAGAAGGAAATGTATACTTTTGAAGATAAAGGCGGGCGTTCTGTTACACTGCGCCCCGAGGGGACAGCGGGTACGGTACGGGCAGTAATGCAAAACGGCTTGCTCAATGATGCATTGCCGGCAAAACTGAGTTATATTACTTCTTGTTTTCGCAACGAGAATCCGCAGGCAGGACGCCTGAGGGAGTTCCATCAATTCGGTGTAGAAATGTTTGGTGCGCAGTCACCTAACGCAGATGCTGAAGTGATCGGTGTTGCGGATGAAATTTTCAAACGACTCGGATTACAGAATATCCGTCTGGAAATCAATTCTATCGGATGTCCAAAATGCAGACCGATCTATCACAAAGCGCTGAAAGAATATTTCGCTGCCCGTAAGGATGAGCTTTGCTCAACCTGTCAGGAACGTTTGGAAAAAAATCCGCTTCGTATACTGGACTGTAAAAGTCCTGTATGTAAAGAAATTGCCAAGGATGCGCCTTTGGGATTAGATTATATCTGTGAGGAATGCAAAGAACATTTTGAAGGCGTGAAAAAGCGCTTGGAAATGATGGGAATCGCTTTTGTTGTAAATCCTAAAATTGTACGCGGACTGGATTATTATACTAAGACCGTTTTTGAATTTATTTCGAATGACCTAGGCGCGCAATCCACCGTTTGCGGAGGCGGACGTTACGACGGACTGATTGAGACCTTGGGCGGCAATCCAACGCCGGGACTTGGATTTGCAATGGGGCTGGAAAGACTGCTGATGGTGATGGATGCACAGAAAATTGCTGTTCCTCAACCGCTTCCCTGCCAGGTTTATCTGGGATCCATGGGAGAAGAAGCGTCGTTAAAGGCGATGGAACTGGTGGCGAATTTGCGCAGGGACGGCTATTATGCGGAATGTGATACTATGAACCGAAGCATAAAAGCGCAGATGAAATATGCAAATAAAATCGGAGCAAAGTTGTCGGCGATCATCGGAGACAGTGAGCTGGAAAGCGGTACGCTGAATCTAAAAGACATGGCAACCGGTGCATCGGAAGCGGTGTCGTTTGATATGCTTTCGGAAAAAATATATGAGCATTGGAAAAACAGTGAATTTGACGCCATGGCGGAAGAGTTTGGAGACTTGTTTACCGAAAACAGTTTGATAAAGTGAAAAAACAAATAAGGATATCGGAGGAAAAAAACATGGATACCATGCAGGGGTTAAAACGAACTCACTACTGTACCGAGTTGTCAAAAGCCGATGCAGGCAGTGAGGTAGTCGTTTGTGGATTTGTGCAGAAACAACGGGATAAAGGAAATTTAATTTTTATTGATTTGCGGGACAGAACCGGCATTGTTCAGCTTACTTTTGATGATAAAACCGAACGAGGGCAGTTTGAAAAAGCAAAATCCGTTCGTGCCGAATATGTATTAATGGCAAAGGGAACGGTAAAAATTCGGGAGAGTGTAAACACTGAAATTAAGACCGGCGAGATCGAAGTAGCCGTGAACGATTTAAGGGTGTTGTCTAAAGCCGAGACCCCGCCGTTTCATATTACTGATGACACTAATGTGAATGAAGAATTGCGGCTAAAGTATCGTTATTTGGATTTGCGGCGCAATGAGATGCAAAGGACCATGATGACTCGCCATAAAATCGTAAAAGCGGCAAGAGATTATTATGATGAAAACGGATTTATAGAACTGGAAACACCGATATTAATTAAGTCCACACCAGAGGGCGCAAGAGATTATTTGGTACCGTCCAGAGTACATCCGGGCAGTTTTTATGCGTTGCCGCAATCTCCTCAGCTCTATAAGCAGCTGCTGATGCTAGCAGGGTATGATCGTTATATGCAGGTTGCCAAGTGTTTCCGTGACGAAGATTTACGTGCCGACCGGCAGCCGGAGTTTACTCAAATTGACCTTGAAATGAGCTTTGTTGACCAAGATGATGTTATGACGGTTAATGAAGGATTTATAAAATATGTTTTTAAGCGAATCCTGAATGTAGATATCCAGACGCCTTTTCGCAGATTGCGTTACGAGGAGGCGATGAATCGCTACGGCTCGGATAAACCGGATACCCGTTTCGGTTTGGAACTTTGTGATTTGTCCGATTTGGTTGCAGATACCGAGTTTAAAGTATTCCGCGGCGCTCTGGATGCCGGAGGAAGTGTGCGAGCGATTCTTGTCAAGGATGCGGCAGACCGCTTGAGCCGGAAAGAAATTGACAAGCTGACTGATTTTGTAAAAACATATCGTGCGAAAGGATTGGCGTTTACCAGACTCACGGCGGACGGGGAAAGCTCCAGCTATGAAAAGTTTCTCAGTGAATCGGAAAAAAATGCCATCAGAGAGCGACTTGGCGCAACGACAGGCGATGTGATTTTAATTGTGGCAGACGGATCCAATGACGTTGTTTATGACAGCTTGGGACAGTTACGCTGCGAGCTGGCGAAAAAATTGGATCTGATTCCGGAGGGAGTATTTGATCTGCTTTGGGTGACCGATTTTCCGTTGTTTGAATATGATGAGGAAAATCATCGCTATGCGGCGAAGCATCATCCGTTTACTGCGGTTGCGGATGAAGATATCGATAAGATCGAATCCGATCCTGCTCATTGCCATGCAAAAGCATATGATATGGTGCTTAACGGTTGTGAAGTCGGCGGAGGCTCTATCCGTATCAGCAATCCGGAACTGCAAAGCAGAATGTTTCGGGCCCTCGGATTTACCGAGGAAGAAGCAAATAAGCGATTTGGCTTTTTGATCGATGCGTTCCGGTACGGCGCACCGCCGCACGGAGGCATGGCATATGGCTTAGATCGTTTGGTGATGCTGATGCTGAATAAAGACTCTATCCGTGACGTCATTGCTTTTCCGAAAGTACAGAATGCAAGTGAGCTGATGTCACAATGTCCGGCGGAAGTAGATGACCAGCAGTTACAGGAATTGAACATTCAGATCATGGATCACAAAGCATAATTAAAGATATTGTGTGAAAAATAATGTCTGCTGAACAAATCAAATGTCTGATTTGTTCAGCAGACATTTGTTGTTGTTCAATTACTTTTACTATCGGCTTGACAATGAAAATGATCCATGCTACAATGGAAACAAAAAAAGGATAAAATGTTTCCATTATGAAAGATAAGATCATAGAAGCATCTATCAAAAGCTTACAACAGGAAGGCTTGCGGTTTTCGGTAGATGTATTAGCTGAAAAGCTGAAAATTTCAAAGAAAACGGTTTATAAGTATTTTCCTACGAAAGAGGTGCTTGCCTATGCTATGTATGAAAAATATTATCTGGATTTAAATGTCAAAATAACCAATATGATACGAATGAATCAGTCGACCATGCCGGAAGGTTTCTTATTTTACTATTTTGATTCTGCCAAAATGGTTCGCAAAGAAATTTTCAATAAATATTGCTTAAATCATGTGATCGGCGATTTTGCTTTACAACATCACTTAGATGTGTGGAATACAATAAAGCCATATCTTTGTAATGAAATGACGGATTATGAGTCTGAAATGTTTAAATTAATTATAGACGGTGCGTTTGACAGAGCCATTGCCTGCAATGTCAATCCTACCGCGGTTATCGGAATGCTGAGGAAAATAAAATGATAGTTGATATTTTAAGTGTATTCGCAATAATATGTATCGCATTTGTCGTTGGGAAAATTACAGCAAAATTGAAATTGCCTGCCATTCTCGGTTGGCTGGTGACAGGAGTCGTTTTCGGTCCGTATCTTGTCGGTGTTGTCACTGCTGATATAATGAATTCGAACTGGTATAAAATTACCATTAAGGTGTTCGAGTGCTTTGCCGGCGTGATGATTGGCAAGGAAATTGTCTTTCAAAAGCTGAAAAAGACGGGCAAGCAGATTATCGGAATCACCTTTATTCAGTCAATCGGCACCTTTTTGTTTGTTTCGCTGGTATTTGCGGTGTTGTGTTTATGGAAAAACATTCCGGTGTATTTGGCTTTTGTGTTTGGCGGTATTGCCTTGGCTACCGCACCTGCCCCGGCGCTCTCTATTGTGAATGAGTATCGCACAAGCGGTCCGGTTACCAAAACACTGATTCCTTTGGCTGCAATCGATGACGTCATAGGCGTGGTTGTGTTTTTTACCGTTATTTCGATTATCAGTTCTACAATGGGCGGGCAGTCAGA
>CAUHFD010000023.1 GCA_959605275.1 uncultured Eubacteriales bacterium
GCCGTCCTTTCTTCTTTTCCCAATGTGTAACACATCATTGACAAACCTACATTTTGCCGATAAAAAGTTGCTGGCTTTGATGTTTTTTTCTTGACAAGGCGGTGCAATAGCGGTAAGATAATATCGGTAGATAGGAACAACTAACTAATTGCTGCGGAGGATGGATACAGATGACACTTGATCTTTTAGAGCCCGGTCACAGCGGGATCATTGCGACCATTGGCGGAGAAGGCGCTCTGCGCCGGCGGCTGCTGGATATGGGACTGACACCGAACACCAAGGTGACGGTGCGAAAGGTCGCGCCGATGGGTGATCCGATTGAACTGTATCTGCGTGGATATGTACTGACATTGCGGAAAGATGACGCTGTTAAAATCACACTGAAAGAGGAGAATCAGGGTTGATGGGATATTTATTGGCACTTGCCGGAAATCAAAACTGTGGCAAGACGACCTTATTTAATTGTTTAACCGGAAGCAATCAGCATGTCGGTAACTTCCCGGGGGTTACAGTTGAAAAAAAAGAGGGAAGACTGCTCAAACAAAAGGATATGCTGTTGGTAGATCTGCCCGGCATCTACTCGCTGTCCCCCTACACTTCGGAGGAAGTCGTCACGCGGGATTTTATTTTGAAAGAAAATCCGAATGCGATTATTAACATTGTTGACGCCACCAATATTGAGCGCAATTTGTATTTAACGCTTCAGCTCATGGAATTGGAAATTCCGATGGTCATTGCACTGAACATGATGGATGAAGTGCGGGCAAGCGGGAATAGTATAGATGTAGGACGGTTATCGGAACATTTAGGGGTAACGGTAGTGCCGATATCGGCTGGAAAGAATGAAGGCATTGCCGATTTGACTGCGGCGGTAGTCAAACTCGTGAAGGAGGGAACTCCGCCCAAAAAGCTGGATTTTTGCAGCGGAGAACTGCACCGAACCATCCATTCCATCGCGCACATCGTTGAAGATCATGCGCAGCGGGCGGGATATCCGCCGCGGTTTGCGGCGACCAAGATGGTGGAAGGCGATGAGCCGATGAAGAACGCGTTGAAGCTGAGCGATCAGGAACTGCACGTGATTGATCATCTGGTTAAGGACATGGAAGAGATATTGGGAACCGACCGGGAAGCAGCGCTGGCAGACATGCGATATAATTATATCGAAAAAATATCTGCGGACTGCGTATTTAAACATCAGGAAACAAAAGAACAGATACGGTCTGAAAAAATCGATAAAGTGCTGACTCACAAATATTTCGGCATACCGATCTTTTTAGGAATCATGGTTACGATTTTCTGGCTGACCTTTTCGGTACTGGGGGCGCCGTTACAGCAATTGCTGGAAAGCGGAATTTCCTTTGTCACCGACGCGACCGCAAAGCTGCTGCAAAATGTCGGGGTGAGCGAGTGGCTGCAGTCGTTGATTATTGACGGTGTTTTTGCGGGCGTGGGCAGCGTATTGTCTTTTCTGCCGATTATCGTGCTGTTGTTCTTCTTCTTATCTCTGCTGGAGGACAGCGGATATATGGCACGTGTCGCTTTTGTTATGGATAAACTGCTGCGAAAAATCGGTCTGTCCGGCCGCTCTTTTGTACCGATGCTGATCGGGTTCGGATGCAGCGTGCCGGCAATTATGTCGACCCGTACCCTGTCCAGTGAGCGGGATCGAAAAATGACCATTGTGCTGACGCCGTTTATGTCCTGCAGTGCCAAACTGCCGATTTACGGCATGATAACGATGGCTTTCTTTCCGCATCACGGCGGTCTTGTGATGAGTAGTTTATATATTTTGGGAATCATTGTCGCGATTTTATCGGGGTTGTTACTCAAAAGCACCGTATTTAAAGGAAACCCCGTTCCGTTTGTCATGGAGCTTCCCGCCTATCGTATGCCGTCGGCACGCAGTGTGGTATTACATATGTGGGAAAAAGGAAAGGATTTTGTTCATAAGGCTTTTACGGTGATTTTTATCGGTACCATTGTGATTTGGTTTTTACAGAGCTTTGACTGGTCGCTGAACATGGTTTCGGACAGCTCCGCCAGCATTTTGGCGTCTATTGGTTCGATAATTGCACCGCTTTTCATACCGCTTGGATTCAAAGATTGGCGGGCATCGACAGCGTTGATTTCAGGTCTGACGGCAAAAGAATCGGTGAAAAGCACCTTGGCGGTATTGACGGGAGCAACCAGTGATGCAGCGCTTTCCTCGGTGCTCAACACCATGTTTACACCGTTAAGCGCATTCTCATTTTTGACGTTTACGATTTTATATATGCCTTGTATTGCGGCGTTTGCGGCGACGAAGCGGGAACTCGGCTCTTATCGCAGGGCGATTTTAACCGCTGCTTATCAGACCGGTGTGGCGTATTTGGTCGCAATGGCGATTTATCAGATCGGCAGATTGTTGATCGGCTGATCAGCGCTGTGCCCGAAGCGCAAAACGGAAAAGGAAGGATGAAGATGAGTCCGGCAGATTGGATTGTGTTGGGAATATTGGCGGCACTGGTCATTGCGGTTGTAATGATTATGGTTAAGCGGCGCAAAAGAGGCGATTGCTGCGGAGGATGTTCCGGCTGTGCGGAACGCGGCTGTTGCCAAACAAAACGGGATTGCGAAAAACAATGAGCATTTTGCGGAGCACGGCAGCATCTTTTCGAAAAAAATAGAACCATTTTCACAAAAAGAAGCAGAAAACAGAATGAAAATTTTTATCATAAATCTGCGGTTTCCGAATCAGCGGCAATTGACGAAAAGAATATTGTGGGATATAATAATAGTAACAACAGAATAGCGGAAAAATGGAGGATGGTTAAATGGAAAACGGTACTGTTGCAAATCTTGGCTTGATTTGCATGAAGGGCTGTGAGGAGTTCGGAAACAAGGTAGAGTATTATCTGCAAAAGTGGCACGGTATTTCAAAGGATTGCATGATTAAGGCGGACTGTCCGCGGTTTGCGACCGGCGAGGCAAAGGGATTAATCCTGGAATCTGTTCGCGGACGGGATATTTTCATCATAGTGGATCCGTTTAATTACAGTATCACTTATAAAATGTACGGACAGGAAGTACCGATGAGTCCGGATGACCATTTTCAGGATTTAAAACGGGTGATTGCGGCAATCGGCGGCAAGGCAAAACGAATCACTGTGATTATGCCGATGCTGTATGAGGGCAGACAGCATAAACGTACCTTTCGGGAATCTCTGGACTGCGCTACTGCGCTGCAGGAATTGGTGCATATGGGTGTTTCTAACATCGTCACCTATGATGCCCATGACGCGCGGGTACAAAATGCGATTCCGCTGAGTGGATTTGACAATATGAGCCCGACTTATCAAATGATCAAAGCTTTGGTCAGAAATGTAGATGGTATTACCTTTGATCCCGAGCAGCTATTGATCGTTTCCCCGGATGAGGGCGGTATCAGCCGTTGTCTTGCTTATTCTTCTGTCCTCAATCTGGATGTTGGCATGTTTTATAAACGCCGCAATCTCTCTCAGATTGTGAATGGCTCCAACCCAATTGAGTCCCACGAATATATCGGAAATGAGATTGCAGGAAAAGACGTTATTGTCATTGATGATATGATTTCTTCGGGAGGTTCTCTGATCGATACTTTTGAGCACTTGAAAGAAAAGGGCGCCAGACGGATTTTCAGCTTTATTACCTTTGGCTTGTTCTGCAACGGATTGGATAAATTCGATAAAGCATATAAAGAAGGGTTGTTTGACAAAATTTTCATCACCAACCTGAATTATCGTCCGCAAGCGGTTCTGGACAGACCGTGGATCGTTGATGTAGATTTGTCCAAATACACGGCATATGTGATTGATGCCATGAATCACGATGCATCCATCGGAGATTTGATCGACCCGAACAAAAAGATCGTTAGCCTGCTGCATAAACTGAAGGGCGACGAACCGGTCGATCTGGGATAAATATGTTGTATAGGAACGGGACTGTCTTAACGTGACAGCCCCGTTTCGGATTTCTAATGGAAGCACAGGGCGTTACCGCTCGGAGCATCTATACACTATTACCGGTAAAATAACCGATCAGCCTTAGAACGTTATGAAAAATGTTGGCTTGACTTTTATGTGATAACGTGTTAACATATTAGCATACTAAAGTGATAAGCGAAATACAGAGCAGGGAGATGGCGCTTTTGAATAAAAATAAATGGATTACCCCCGAAGGCACGCGAGATTTGCTTTTTGAAGAGTGTGAAGCGAGAAGAACAGTAGAAGGTATTTTAAGCAGAGTTTTTTCAGGACGAGGGTTCACCGAGGTTGTGACGCCGGGGCTGGAATTTTTGAACGTATATGATTTAAAAACCGGAATGATGCCGGTGGAAATGATGTATAAGCTGGTGGACAGCAAGGGACGTTTGGTCGTACTCCGCCCCGATTCCACCATACCGATTGCACGGCTGGTGGCTACCCGTTTAAAAGGATATCAACTGCCGATCCGGTTGTTTTATAATCAAAGCGTATTTATGGCGAATCCCAGATTAAAAGGGCGAAGCGACGAGGTGGTTCAGACCGGTATTGAAATCATCGGCAGCGATTCCCGGCGGGCGGATTTAGAGGTGATCACCACTGCGGTGGAGGCGCTGAATGCCTGCAAAACGACCGACTTCCGGTTGGAGATCGGACATATCGGGTTGTTTCACAGTTTGATTTCCGGTTTGAAAATCGAATCGGAAGAACGGGAGGAAATCCGCCGGCTCATCGAAAGCAAGAATTATCCGGCGCTGAATGACTATCTGAACGGTTTAGAAGGCGACGCGAAAACAATCGAAATTTTAAAGCAGCTCCCCAGCTTGTTTGGGGGCGAAGAAGTTTTTGAAAAAGCGGCGAATTTGTTTGACGATGCAAAAACAGAGTACATTTTATCTTATTTAAAATCGATATACAATGATTTATCCGCGCTGGGATTAAAGGAGAAAATCTCGATTGATTTGGGAATTGTAAACCGTACCGATTATTATACCGGCGTGGTGTTCCGAGGCTATATTGAAGGGTTCGGAGAAACGGTGCTGTCGGGAGGACGGTACGATACGCTGATTGCCGAGTTCGGCACCGATCTGCCTGCAACCGGCTTCGGTATTAATGTAGATGCGGTGGCACGCAACCTGCTCAAAACCACCGATGATATTCGTGCAACCGTGCCGGATGTACTGGTGTTCGGAGAGGATGGCTGTGAGATGAGGGCGTTAATGCACGCAAAAGCATTGATTGAAAGCGGCTTGGTCGCAGAATATTGTGTGCTGAACACGGCAGAGAAAGCAAGGGAATATGCCAAAACCAAAGGGATCGGCAGAGTGGATATCATCGGAAAGGAAACAGAGGCATGAAACCAATACGAATTGCATTGACCAAAGGTCGTTTGGAAAAAGATACGGTGGGTTTGTTTGAACAACTGGGTTTTGATTGCAGCCAGTTGCTGAACAAGGGCAGAAAACTGATATTAGAGGTTCCGGACGCCAATCTGGAGGTTGTACTTGCCAAAGCTGCCGACGTGATCACCTATGTGGAGTGCGGTGTTTGCGATATGGGCGTGGTCGGCAAGGATACCATTATGGAATACGGCGGCGGTTTTTTTGAGGTGCTGGATCTGGGATTCGGCAAATGCCGGTTTGCCTTGGCTGCCAAAAAAGACAGCGCTTTTTACGGCGGATATGCGGTCAAAACAGTGGCGACTAAATATCCGAATGTGACGCGGAATTATTTCGAGAGCAAGGGAATGGATGTCGATATCGTAAAAATAGAAGGCTCGGTCGAGCTGGCACCGCTGCTTGGGCTGTCCGACGGCATCGTGGACATCGTGGAGACCGGAACGACGCTGAAAGAAAACGGGCTGGAAGTGATCGAAGACGTGGCACCGATCTCGGCACGGCTGATCGTCAATGCTGCCGGTATGAAATTGCGTAAAGCCGAATTTGAAGAGTTGATCGCAAAAATGGAAAGCTGTATCAAAGATTGACTTTTATCGTCGATATCGGTACAATAAAAACAGTAATCAAAATCCGAGGAAAATAACGGAGGTTGCAGATGAATATCAGAAAAATCAAAGCGGACGGCGTCAGTGAAAAAGAGCTGCTTGCCGCGCTGAAAGCACGCAGCACGGCTGTGGACAAACAGGTGACCGAGGTGGTCGCACAGATCATAGAGGATGTAAAAGCAGGCGGAGATCAGGCAGTTCGCGCTTATACCGAGAAATTTGACGGCAAGCTGCCGCCTTACATAGAAGTGCCGAGAGAAGAAATCAATGATGCGCTGACTAACGCAGACAGCAAATTTGTTGATGCACTGCTCAATGCCATGGAGAATATTTCCGATTTTCACAACCGCCAGAAACAGCAAGGCTTTGTCAACACGATGCCAAACGGTGTGATGGTCGGTCAGCGGGTGCGGGGATTGTCCAGAGTCGGATTGTATGTGCCGGGCGGCACGGCGGCATATCCGTCCTCAGTGCTGATGAATGCAGTGCCTGCGAAAATCGCGGGAGTGAAAGAGATCATTATGGTGACGCCGCCCACCAAAGACGGCAAAGCCAACCCCGATATTCTGGTCGCCGCGGCGATTTGCGGGGTAGACAGAGTGTTTCTACTGGGCGGCGCACAGGCGGTAGCAGCGCTTGCTTACGGCACCGAAACCATTCCGAAGGTCGATAAAATCGTCGGACCCGGCAATATTTTTGTGGCAACGGCGAAAAAACTGCTGTTCGGTACGGTGGATATCGACATGATTGCGGGACCGAGTGAAATTTTGGTGCTTGCCGACCACACGGCAAATCCTGCTTATGTTGCGGCGGATCTGATGTCACAGGCAGAGCATGATAAGCTGGCTTCGGCTATCCTGGTGACCACCGACGAGCAGCTTGCAGACGACGTTGTCGGGGAGCTGGAACGTCAGTGTCAAACGCTTTCCAGAAGCGAAATCATCCGGGAATCTTTGGAAAACTACGGTGCTATTATTGTTTGTGACAGGGTAGATGACGCAGTTTCGCTTGCTAATGAAATCGCGCCCGAGCATCTTGAGGTATGCATGGAAAATCCGATGGAATATCTGGGTAGATTGGACAATGCCGGCTCGGTATTCTTGGGGCAATATGCGCCCGAGCCGCTCGGCGATTACTACGCAGGTCCTAACCACGTGCTTCCTACCAGCGGAACGGCACGATTTTTCTCTCCGTTATCGGTGGATTCCTTTGTCAAGAAGATGGGGTATATCTATTATACGAAAGATGCGCTTTCTATGGCGAAAGAGGACATTGTGACCATTGCCGAGCGGGAACAGCTCACAGCCCATGCAAATTCCATTAAAATACGGTTCGAATAAATTTCCGGAGAGGAATTACCTTTATGGCATATCAATTAAGCGAAAAACTGAAAAATATGGTTCCTTACGAGCCGATCAGCGGCGATTATGCAATCCGACTGGATGCAAACGAATCTTTTTTGCCTGTTGACGAGGAAATCAAAGCGGAGTTTATCCAAAAGCTGTCGGAAATTCCGTTTAACCGATACCCAGATCCGCTTGCGGCAGAGGTGTGCCGTCAATTTGCGGACTATTACGGAATCAGCGCGGACTATGTCACGGCGGGGAACGGTTCGGATGAATTGATCAGCGTGATTATCGGAACTTTTTTATCAAAAGGGGACAAGCTGCTCACGGTGATGCCCGACTTTTCTATGTATGGCTTTTATGCCGATTTGGCGGGCGTTACCGTGCTCACACAGGAAAAAGACAAAAATCTGAATATTGATGTAGATGCGGTGATCCGGACGGTCAAGCGGGAAAAGGTGAACTGTATGATGTTTTCCAATCCCTGTAATCCGACCGGACAGGGACTCACCCGAGAGCAAGTACGCCGGTTGATTACCTCGGTGGATTGCTTGGTGGTGCTTGATGAGGCATATATGGACTTTTACACGGAAAGCCTGATGGGAGAAGTCGAACAGTATGATAACCTAATCATTCTGCGCACCTGCTCCAAGGCGTTGGGATTGGCAGCGGTGCGGTTAGGCTTCGCAGTGGCAAACCCAACGTTAACAGCAGTGATCCGCGCGGCGAAATCCCCCTACAATGTCAATTCGGTAACTCAGGCATACGGCAGTGTGGTGCTTTCCCATAAGGAGAAGGAACGGGAAGCCCTGCAGGAGATTTTGGCGTCCCGGGAAGAATTGTATACGGCACTGGTTGCCTTGCAAGAGAAGTATCAGTGCTTTGATCGGATTTATCCGACGGTAACAAACTTTGTGCTGGTTGAAACGAGCCATGCGAAAGAGTGGTTTAACGCGTTGAAAGAACGCTCAATTGTTGTCAGGCTCATGGGAAACCGGCTGCGGATCACGGCAGGCTCTTCCGATGAGAATAAAGCAGTGCTTGATGCATTGGAGAAACTAATCCAAACCTCAAAATAAACAGGGAAGGTGATTTACATGCGGATTGGAACGGTAAAGAGGGACACCAAAGAAACACAAATTACCATATCTATTGATTTGGACGGCGGCGGTGCAAACCGTATCCGCACCGGTGTTGGCTTTTTCGATCATATGCTGACGGCGCTGGCGGTACACAGTGGCATTGATATGGATATTGAGGTGGAGGGCGATTTGCAGGTGGATTGCCACCATACGATAGAGGATACCGGAATTGCACTTGGAATGGCTTTCGCCAAAGCGCTGGGTGATAAAGCGGGCATCTGCCGCTACGGCAGTATGTTTATCCCGATGGATGAGTCGCTGGCATTGGTGAGCCTTGACATCAGCAGCAGACCATACTTGGTGTTTGACTGTCCCTTTGTGTCCGACAGGATGGGTGAAATGGATACGCAAATGGTAGAGGAGTTTTTTCGTGCATTTGCTTTTCATGCGGGAATCACACTCCACGCGAAGCTGTTGTACGGCAGTAACGATCATCACAAGGCGGAGGCGCTGTTCAAAGCGCTGGCACATAGTCTGAAACAAGCGGTAAAGCGCACTGAAAGCGAAATACCGCTGTCCACCAAAGGGGTTTTATAAATGATTGCGGTTGTAGATTACGGTGCGGGAAATCTGTTTAGCGTGCTCAATGCGTTGGAATATTTAAAAATACCGGCAAAGCTGACTGCGGATGGGGCAGAGCTGCAACAGGCAGATGCGATCATTCTGCCGGGAGTCGGCGCATTCCCTGATGCGATGCGGATGCTGAACGGGACCGGTTTGACCGAGTTGCTGAAAGAGGAAGCACAGAAAAAGCCTTTTTTGGGCATCTGCCTCGGGATGCAGATGCTGTTTGAATCAAGCTGTGAGTTTGAGGTTACGGCAGGGCTGGGATTGATTCCCGGGAAAATCGTTCGGATACCGGATACCGGGCTGAAAATTCCTCACATGGGTTGGAACCAACTGGAGATCAATCACAGATGTCCGCTGCTTGACGGCGTGGAAGAAAAGGACAGCGTTTATTTTGTTCACTCTTATATGGCGCAGACGGCGTCTGAAAACGTCAGCGCCTACTGCGATTATGGTGTCAAAGTGCCGGCATTGGTCCGGAAAGATCGGATATACGGCGCGCAGTTTCATCCCGAAAAAAGCGGTGCGGTCGGGCTGCGAATGCTGCGTAATTTTGCGGCAATGGCGCAGGAAAAATAACAACGGAAAAACAGAAAGGAAAAAGCGGATGAAGCTTGAGATATTACCGGCAATCGACATTAAGGACGGCAATTGTGTGCGGTTGTTAAAGGGGGATTTCGCCACGGCGGAAAAGGTTGCGGAGGATCCTGTTCTGACTGCACAGGGGTTTGAACAATGCGGGGCAGAATGGCTACACATGGTGGATTTGGATGGTGCAAAAGATGCCGTCCCGCGCAATCGGGAGGTATTCCTGCGGGTAGCGCAGAGCACTTCGCTCAAAATTGAAGTGGGCGGCGGTATTCGCAACATGGATGCGGTGGACTACTACCTTTCAAACGGAATTGAACGGGTGATATTGGGCTCGGCGGCAATCAAAAATCCGCAGTTTGTGAAAGAGGCAGTCCGCAAATACGGCGACCGCATCGTGGTCGGGATTGATGCCAAAAACGGAAAGGTTGCGGCGGAGGGCTGGCTGGATGACAGCGAGGTAGACTATCTGGAGCTTGCCAAACAGATGGAGCAAATCGGTGTCCGCTATATCGTGTTTACCGACATTTCCAAGGACGGTACATTGTCCGGACCTAACCTTAATCAGCTTGACGCGATAAACAAGGCGGTGTCCTGCAATATTATTGCAAGCGGCGGGATTTGTGATATCGAGGATATCACGGCGCTCAAAAAGCTGGGCGTTTACGGCGCGATCTGCGGCAAGTCGCTTTATAAAGGCACGTTGAACTTAAAGGACGCATTGGCGGTCGGCGCGGAGGAAGAATAGGCAAAATCTCGGGAAAGGAATCGGATAATCATGCTTGCAAAACGAATCATTCCTTGTCTGGATGTACGGGACGGACGGGTCGTGAAGGGAATCAATTTTGTCGGGATCAAAGATGTAGGCGATCCGGTGGAATGCGCCGCGATGTATGATGAGCAGGGTGCGGACGAAATCGTGTTTCTGGATATTACGGCAACCCATGAGGGGCGGGGCACTATTGTTGACGTTGTGCGCAAAACCGCGAAAAAAGTGTTTGTACCGTTGACGGTTGGGGGCGGCATTCGGACGATAGAGGATTTCAGAGAGATTCTGCGCGCAGGTGCCGACAAGGTGTCGGTCAATTCCTCAGCGGTAAAAAATCCCGAGCTCATCCGCGAGGCGGCGGACAAATTCGGGAGTCAGTGCGTGGTCGTTGCCATTGACGCAAAGAGGATCGACGGCAGTTTTCATGTGGTGGTACACGGCGGGCGGATCGACACGGGACTGGATGCCATTGAATGGGCGAAGAAGGCCGAGGCGCTGGGCGCGGGAGAAATCTTGCTGACCTCGATGGACACCGACGGTACCAAAAGCGGGTTTGATATCGAACTGCTCAATGCGGTGACCCATGTCGTGCGGATACCGGTGATCGCGTCGGGCGGATGTGGTACGCTGGAGCATTTTTCAGAGGTGTTCCTGAACAGCGGGGCGGACGCGGCATTGGCGGCATCTTTGTTTCACTATCGGGAATTGACGGTAGGACAGGTAAAAGAGCATCTGGAACAATGCGGAATACCGGTGCGAAAAAAACGATCGGTTTTCCTGTAAAAAGGAGAGATAGCATAAAAGGAATGCACCGCATTTCTTTTATGCTCCGCTTTTGTACTTTTTCGGCAAACACTACGCCGCAAAGATACAAAAGCTCAGAAAGGAATGGTTATTGATGGATTTGGATCTGTATTTTCAGAAAAGCGAGCTGATTCCCGCCATTGTGGTGGAGGAAAAGAACAAAGAAGTGCTGATGCTTGCTTATATGAACAGGGAGAGTTTGCAAAAGACGCTGGAAACCGGATATACCTGGTTTTACAGCCGTTCCCGTCAGGAGTTGTGGAACAAGGGCGCAACCTCGGGGCATCTGCAAAAGGTGATCAGCATCAAGTCGGATTGCGATGATGACACGCTGTTGGTGACCGTTCATCAAACCGGCGTTGCTTGTCATACCGGCGCATATAGCTGCTTTTTTAAAGAAATATACAATTCGGATAATAATGTATAATTTATCCTGAAAGGAATGAATACGAGGATGGAAAATGACATTATAAAAGGTCTGTATCAAGTGGTAAAAGACAGAAAAGCTAATCCGCAGGAGGGTTCTTACACCTGCTATCTGTTTGAGCAGGGAATTGATAAAATCCTGAAAAAATGCGGCGAGGAATGCGCCGAGACCATCATTGCGGCGAAGAACACCAACAGAGAAGATTTGAAAAACGAGGTATGTGACTTATTGTATCACCTGTTGGTCATGCTGGCGGAGAAGGAAATTGAGATTGACGAGGTTTTGGAGATCTTAGAACAGCGCCGGCAGAAAATCGGCAATCTGAAGCAGTTTAAAACGGTAGATCGAAACAGTTGATGATATTTTTAACAACCCCGCCGCAGGCATCGCCTGCGGCGACTTTGGTATCATAAGATAAATGAAAGAGCGTCGATTTATTGGATTGGAAAGCAGAAGCAATAGATGAATCGATAACATTCATACAGTTATCGGCAGTAATTTTCTTCCTTTTTCTGAATATTCTGTACAACTATATGCCTATAATAAATCAGATAGAATAAACGGAATTTCAAAAAAGGAAGGATTGGGAACGATGAACGCTGTGATTATGGCGGGCGGAGAAGGTACTAGACTGCGTCCGATTACCTGCAGTATTCCGAAACCATTGGTGCCGCTTTGCTCAAAACCGGTGCTGGAGTACATTTTAGAGCTGCTGGCAAAGCATGGCTGCAGCCATGCAACGATGACGCTGATGTATCTCGGCAAGAAAATAGAGGAATATTTTGGAGAGGACCCTTATGAGGGAATTACACTGCGGTATAGTTATGAAACAACACCGCTGGGAACAGCGGGCAGTGTCAAAAATGCGGTTAGATCGGCTTCCGAACCATTGCTGATTATCAGCGGAGATGCGATGTGTGATTTTGATTTGACAGCGGCGATGGCGTATCATATACAAAAAGGGGCGGCGGCTACTTTGATTGTAAAAAAGGTGGCGGATCCGCGGGAATATGGTTTAGTACACACCGATGCGGACGGTAGGATCATCGGATTTGCTGAGAAACCGCCGCTGTCACATTGTATTACCGACCTTGCCAACACCGGCATTTATATTTTGTCTCCCTCTGTTTTTGATCTGATCGATTCCGGCAAAAGCGTAGATTTTGCCTCTGATGTGTTTCCGGAAATGTTAAAGCAGGGGATGCCGATATTTGCTTATGAGGACGCGGGCTATTGGTGCGATATCGGGGACATTATCAGTTATCAGCAGTGCCAGAAGGATATGCTGGCAGGCAGAGTGAAGTGCCGGATGCCAGCTGAGAATATAGGCGGTATTTACAGCAACACTGATCTTTCTCAGCTGCGCTGTCACATTGTTCCGCCGGTATTTATCGGAAAAAATGTCATTATCGGGGAAAACACCCTGATTGACAGCGGTACGGTGATCGGCAACAATGTGACCATCGGGAAAAATTGTAAAATTCGGGGTGGCATCCTCCATGATTACAGTTATATCAGCGATATGGTCACCTGCAACGAAGCGGTTGTCTGCAAAAACGGAGCGATGAAACTGAAAAGCGCCGCTTTTGAACATGCGGTTATGGGCGAGGGCGCCATACTGGGCGAGGAAAGCTGTCTGCAAGGCGGAATAAAACTCTGGAACCAAAAAACAACCGCGCCCGGCATAACGGTTCGGGAGGATATCAAATACGGATTTGCAAGAAATATTATTATTGATGACGACGGCATCAGCGGTGAAACCAATATTGCGATCACTCCCGAATTAATGACTCGGATTGGGGCGTCGATCGGCAGCTTAAAGATCGGGAGCACGGTGGGAATCGCCTGCAATCATACAAAATCGGGTGTTGCGCTTAAGCAGGCTTTGGCAGCTGGAATCGTTTCCTCCGGCTCTAATGTATTTGATTTCGGGGAGGAAATAGAAACCGAATACGAATTTTGCCTGCACAAAAGCCGGGCAGATTTCGGCATCTATATCGAAAGCAATATTATCACCAATGTAATGATGACAGAAAAATGCGGAATCCCCATGATGCGCAACCTGGAGCGAAAACTGGAGAGTGCAATTAATCGGTGCGAATACAAAAAATCGGGATGGAACGATTTTGGAATTATGATTAATATGGCAGGGCTGAAAAAGCTGTATCAGTTTAGTCTTCTTAAAGAAATCGGCGGAGATTTGCAGGATATGTCGGCACAGGTGAAATCCTCCAACAGCCGTGTTTGTGAGTTGCTGACCGACACGCTGAAAAAGTTGGGATGCGGTACCCGATCTGGTATTTCGCTGATGATTTCACCGGACGGTAAGCAGGTATCGGCATACACTCCCGAAACGGGATATCTGTTCCCGGAAAAGGTACTCAGTTTGATCTGTCTGTCCGAATTTTTGAACGGAAAAGACGTCGTCATCCCATATGAAGCACCGGCAGCCATTGAAAAGCTGGCAGAACAATACGGGAGAAAGGCATACCGCTATTATTCTTCTCCTTGTGACAGCAGTGATGAGGATGCCAGAAAAATGGCGGTTGACAGTGTGTTTTTGCGCGATGGACTGGTCATGGCGGTTAAGCTGTTGTTTTTCCTGAAAAAGCGAAGGATGACGCTGGCGGAGAGTTGCCGCCTGCTGCCTGAGTTTGAAACCGCCAGCCGACTGATCGGGATTCGTGGAAATTCCGCGGCGATTATGCGGCAATTCCGCTCTGAAAAAACGGGGATCGGAGAAGGAATTTCTATCTCAGGCGAAAAGGGCAGAGTGCTGATTCGACCGGTGAAATCAGGAAAAGGAATCATGCTTTATGCAGAAAGTGTACGCAGCGAGACGGCAAGCGAGCTGTGCGACTTCTACGAGCATAAAATAAAAGACAGTGAAGAAGAAAAGAACGGCAAAGAAATACAATAGGATATTTTCAGCATATGCGGCGGCTTTTGCCGCTGCATACGCTATCAAAGAGGTGCTCACAAAATGTTCATTTTTTATCTCGGAAATATTACAGAATCCTTCCTTGACATTATGGGAAATAAAAGGTACAATAAAATTAAGTATTTGTTCGGATTTTTCGCAGCAATGCGGATAAGAATTGCCGGTTGGTAAAAACTTAAAAATAGCAGCGGCGCAGATTACCGCTGTCCCAATCATGTTTATATGTAAGAGCTTGCGTGGTTACATATGTTACAAACCGGCGGTGTTTTTAAAGGATAGTTTCCCGATTATGGTCGGGAAAAAAGGGGAGCTTGTGCGGTTGAGCTTTCCCTGTTATTTTTAGTTATGCAATTTTTGCAGACTGTTTTAAAAATGATTCAAATACGAAAATTACATATCAAAACGGAATATTCTCATTGTATAAATCAGGAAAATCATAATCCGCAGCAGTACCGTGTTTTAGCTTGCGCGGAATACCTTTTTCAGATTTCGTTTTGAAATCAAAATAAGATAAGAGAGGTCATTACATGGCAAACGAAAAAGAAACACAAGAAAACCAACAAGAAAATAAGACCGCCGGAGCAGCTCCCAAAAAACCGGCGATGAATAAAAAAAGAACGCCTGCACAGGGAAAAAGCACAAAACCTCAGCAAAGTAAAACGGCTGCCCCGAAACAGGAGAAGAGTGCAAAAAAACCGCAAAGCACTCAAGTGAAAAAAGAAAAGACTGCCGAAAAGCCGAAGAGAACCGGAAGTAATTCCGGAAGGAGCGGCACCAAAATGCCGAAAACCGCAGCAAAAGCAGCCGCTGCGGCAAAAACAACAATGACTGAAAATTCCAGTAACGTCAGTGATATGCGGCAGCCGCCGGCTCGAAGAGCAGTGAAAAAAACACCGATTCGGATTATTCCGTTGGGCGGATTGAGCGAGATCGGAAAGAACATGACGTTGTATGAGTGCGGTCAGGATATGTTTATTGTGGACTGCGGACTCAGTTTCCCGGATCCCGATATGCTGGGAGTGGATCTGGTTATTCCGGACTTTACGTTTGTGGAGCAGAATGTAAGTAAAATTCGGGGCATTGTGCTGACACACGGGCACGAAGACCACATCGGCGGACTTGCTTATCTGCTGAAAAAAATTAACTGCCCAGTATATGGTACTAAGCTGACTTTGGGCTTAGTGGAGGGAAAACTGAAAGAACACAATTTGCTTGGCAAGGTCAGCTTAAATGTGGTAGCTCCCAGACAGACCATAAAGCTCGGCTGTATGGCAGTGGAGTTTATCAGGGTGAACCATTCTATTCCGGACGCAGTGGCATTGGCAATTCATACACCGGCAGGTGTTATTATACAAACTGGAGATTTTAAGATAGATTATACTCCTATTGAAAGCGAAGTCATTGATTTAGGGCGATTCGCCGAGCTGGGAAATCGGGGTGTGCTTTGCCTCCTGTCTGACTCGACAAACGCAGAACGTCCCGGCTCCTCGATGAGTGAGAGCAAGGTGGGTAACTCTTTTGACGCGCTCTTTAAAACTGCGGGAAACCGCCGCATTATTATTGCGACATTTGCTTCCAATATTCATCGGGTGCAGCAGATTGTAGATAATGCGGTGCGGTATAACCGTAAAATCGCAGTGTCCGGCAGGAGTATGGTCAACGTTGTGACCAAAGCGCTGGAGCTTGGGTATTTGAATATCCCGGAGGGGGTACTGATTGATATTGATGCGATCGGGAGATATCCGTCGGATCAGATTATTGTTATTACGACAGGCAGTCAGGGCGAGCCGATGGCGGCGCTGTCCCGCATGGCATCGGGCGATCACCGTATGGTATCTGTCACTGCTGAAGATTTTATCATCATTTCGGCAAATCCGATACCGGGAAATGAAAAGCATGTCAACCGTGTGGTCAATGAGCTGATGAAGTTCGGGGCTGAGGTCATTTATGAGACGATGTACGAGGTGCATGTATCCGGACACGCTTGTCAGGATGAGTTGCGATTAATGCTGACTTTAACAAAACCGAAGTTCTTCATGCCGGTACACGGTGAGTTTAAACACTTGAAAAAGCATGCCGGTATTGCCAAAACAGTCGGTATTCCCGAAAGCAATATCTACATCGGGGAGATTGGTCAGGTCATTGAGCTTGACGGAGTATCTATGAAAAAAGTAGGAACCGTTACAGCCGGTAAAGTGTTGGTAGACGGATACGGTGTGGGTGATGTAGGCTCTATCGTATTGAAGGATCGCAAACATTTGGCGGAGGATGGCTTGATTATTGTGGTTGCCACCATCGAGCGGGAATCTGGCTCTGTCATGGCGGGACCGGATATTGTATCGCGCGGCTTTGTTTATGTACGGGAATCGGAAGAACTGATGACCGAAGCCAAAAATGTAGTAAAAGCGGCGTTTCGGGATTGCGAGGACCGAGGCGTTACCGATTGGAATAATATGAAGATGAGCGTCAAGGATGAGTTATCCGGCTTTATTTATCGCAAAACCAAACGTTCTCCGATGATCTTGCCGATTATTATGGAGATTTAGCAAAAACAAAAGGATACTGGCGCTTTGTTGCCGGATGCCCAAATAATAGTTTGAGAGGAATGCATTGCATTTCTCTCAAATGACGTTTTGCGCTCGGAATATTGAAATTTTGGTCTGTGCGCTGCTTGTTTTTCATTGCACGCAAGCTCAGAAAGGAATCATCATTAAAATGAAAAAAAACGGTGTCAGAATCATACGGATTATTTATGTTGCGTTGATGATAGCCTGCCTGCTGATTGCAGGATCAACTTTTTTCTTTGATAAGCGGTTGTTTTATGTAGTGTTTCCGCTTGCTGTTGTTATTACCGCAATATCCAGTATCTTTATTTCCCGGGTACAACATGAAATTTACGGGATGATCCGAAGTGTGAATCAACATTTGAAGCCCAGTGAACATTCGGGCGTTGCATTCCCGATGCCGGTTGTGATTGTGAGCGATTCGCGTGAAATTATCTGGTATAACGAACTGTTTGAAACAAGTGTGGTCGGCGGAGAAGAAATTTTGGGCATGCGTTTTGACAAAGTGAGTGATAAGCCGCTGGATCAGTTCTGCTCTGAGCAGGGATCAGAAGTCAATTATAACGGAAAAAGCTACATAGCCTACGGAATATGTGATGACATTAATGATCGGGTATATATGCTTTATTTCAGCGAGACCACCCAGCTCAAAAAGCTGGCAGAGGAATATTTGCAAACCCGACCGGTTGTGATGTTGATTTTGATTGACAATTACGAGGAATTGCTGCAAAACGCGAAAGAAAGTGAAAAATCACAGCTTTTGGGGCAGATCGACTATCTGTTGGAGGAATTTATTTCTAAAACCAACGGCTTTATCCGAAAGTTGGATCGGGATCGTTTTATTGCCGTAATTGAAGAACAGCATCTGGCAAAGCTGGCAGAGGAGAGATTTCCGATTCTTGATGCGGCACGGCAGCTCCAAACAGCTTATCGCTATCCGGTTACTTTGTCTATCGGAATTGGCAGAGGCGGAAAGAGTATGGCGGAGAGTGAGATTTGGTCAAGGCAGGCAATTGATATGGCGTTGGGACGCGGCGGAGACCAGGTCGCAATCAAAAACGCAACCGGTTTTGAATTCTTTGGCGGGGTTTCCAAAGGCGTGGAGAAGCGCACCAAGGTCAAAACCCGTATTATTGCCAACGCGTTGGCGGAATTAATTGAAACAAGTGATAACGTGATTGTGATGGGGCACAAATTCGGCGATCTCGACAGCATGGGATCGTCCATTGCAATGGCAATGGCGGTGCGCTGTTTGAACAAACACAGTGTGGTTTGTGTAGATCGGCGGCATAACTTGGCGACCTGCCTGATAGAGCGGCAGGAAAAAAGCGGAATCACTGATTTGTTTGTGGAGGAAAGCGAAGCGCTGGGAATGATAACACCCCGCACGCTTCTAATTATACTGGATACGCACAATCCGGGATTTGTTGAATCAGGCAAATTGTATGAAAACTGTAAAACGGTGGTGGTGATCGATCATCACCGGAAAATGGTAAACCATATTGATAATGCGGTGATATTCTATCATGAACCGTTTGCCTCCTCGGCATCTGAAATGGTGACCGAGCTGCTCCAATACCTGGGGGACGGCGTTGTTGTCAACCGCCCGGAAGCGGAGGCTCTGTTGGCGGGCATTATGCTGGATACCAAGAATTTTGTCCTCAAAACCGGTGTGCGTACCTTTGAGGCGGCAGCTTTTTTGCGGCGGATGGGAGCAGATACGGTAGAGGTTCGGAAGCTATTTGCCGGCAGCATGGAATCTTATCAAAGAAAAACAAAGCTGGTTGCCTCCGCGCAGATCTATAAAAGATGCGCGATTGCCTGCAGTGATTTTTCCTCTGACGATTTGCGGATTGTGGCTCCCCAAGCGGCAGACGAGTTACTGAATATCAGTGGTGTAGACGCCTCTTTTGTATTGTATGAGGTAGGAGATGGCGTCAGCATTTCTGCTCGCTCCATGGGGCAGATGAATGTGCAGATTATTATGGAGATGATGGGCGGCGGTGGTCATTTGACGATGGCAGGCGCGCAGGTTGAATGCGAAAATACAGAAAAGGTAAAACAGCTGTTGATGACAGCAATCGATAAATATACAGAAAGTTTGAAATAAAAACGGAAAGCGAGGGATGGCAGTGCTTTGCAGACAAAGCCTGCCAAAAGAATGAAAGTTATTTTAACACAGGATGTAAAAGGCTCCGGAAAAAAAGGAGACATGATTAATGTTGCAGACGGATATGCGAAAAATTTCCTGATTAAAAAAGGAATGGCAGTAGTGGCAGACGCCAATGCGGTGAATATGAAGATGACCAAGGACGCGGCGGATCGCCACCATGCTGCTGTTGAGATGCAAAAAGCACAGGATACCGCAAAGGAATTGTCCGGCAAGACCATTAAGCTGACTGCAAAAGCCGGAACAAACGGACGGCTGTTCGGATCGGTCACGGCAAAGGAAATCGCCGAGGAACTGGAAAAAAGCTATCACGTCAGCATTGATAAAAGAAAAATTTCACTGGAAAGTGATATCAAGGCATACGGCAGTTATTCCTGTGAAATCAAGCTGCACACCGGAGTTACTGCAAAAATGACCGTCATGGTGACCGAAGAGTAATCAGACGAACGAGATTTTCATAAAGGAGGCTGTCTACTGCGATGGCAGATTATCAGAATGAATTAGAAGCATATGAACAGCAGATGCCGTATAATCTGGAAGCGGAGCAGTCGGTACTGGGCGCCATCCTGATCGATCCGTCCAACCTGTCTCGGGTCATGGGCGAGCTGACACCGGATTGCTTCTACCGCAGCCAGCATCGGGAAATCTTTTCGATCATGTTTCGGATGTTCAGCTCGGGCGGGGTGCTCGATAATATTACGATTTTTGATGAGGTCATCAACGAGCATATTTTTGACAGCCCCGAAACAGCGAAGCAGTATATGGTTCAACTGATGGAGATCGTTCCCTCCACCGCCAACATTGAGGTTTATGCCAAAATTGTGCGGGAAAAGTATTATCTGCGTGCGTTGATTGACGCTTCCAAGGAAATCATCGCCAACGCCACCGAGGGCAGCGGTACCGCTAATCAGCTGTTGGACATGGCGGAACAGCGAATCTATGATATTCGTCAGGGCAGAAGCGCAGAAGGACTTGTCCGAATCGATGAAGTCATCATTCAGTCTTATGATACGCTGCAAAAATTAAGCGGCGAGGACAAGGCGGATTATTTAGGCATTCCGACCGGATTTGACCGGCTGGATACTGTGATCACCGGACTCAATAAGTCGGATTTGCTGATTATCGCGGCACGTCCCGCAATGGGAAAGACAAGCTTTGCCTTGAATATTGCCTCTCACGTCGGAAAGAAAAGCGGGAAAGAAGTGGCTATTTTTTCTTTGGAAATGTCCAATGATCAGTTGGTATCCCGTTTGCTGTCGGCAGAAGGGCAGATTTCCAGCTATAACCTGCGTACCGGAGAACTCACGCCGGATGAATGGGTACGGCTTGCTTCGGCGGCTGAGATTTTATCGCGTGCTGAGATTTATCTGTCTGATACGCCGAACATCAGCGTGGCAGAGATGAAAGCAAAATTGCGGCGGCAAAAAAATCTGGGATTGGTGGTCATCGACTATTTGCAGTTGATGTCTACCGGACGGAAAGACGGCAATCGTGTGCAGGAAATCTCAGAAATTACCCGTAATTTAAAGATTATGGCAAAGGAATTAAATGTACCGGTCGTCACCCTGTCCCAGTTGGGACGCGGACCCGATTCCCGTACCGACCATCGTCCGCTGCTGTCTGACCTAAGAGAATCGGGCTCTATTGAACAGGATGCCGATGTGGTTATGTTCCTTTATCGTGATGAGTACTACAACAAGGAAACCGAGGATCACAACATCGCTGAATGTATTGTGGCAAAAAACCGTCACGGTGAG
>CAUHFD010000024.1 GCA_959605275.1 uncultured Eubacteriales bacterium
GCTTTGACGAAGGGAAATACCATCGGAGTAGCGGTGCGTTATCATGATAACGCTGCATTTAACGCGATTAACGGTGACAATATTTTAGTATGGGGCGATAATGATCTCGACTTTACCACCGGCGCTGCCGATTTTGGTTCTGTTGTTTTAGGAGATGCTATTTCAAGCGGCGGTACCGATCAAGGGGACGGACATACCACACCGCTCGGTGTCAATAAAGTAGATCTGCAAAAAGGATCTGCTATGATCGACGGTATAGAGGATGTTATCTGGAAAAACGTAGATTACTTTACTCCTAAAATTGCGAATAATTTCCAATATGCTCCTGCTAATTGGGGACCGACCGATACGACCGGTAAATGGAAAGCAATGTGGGATGACAAGGGGATTTATTTCTGGGTAGAAGTCACCGATTCTACGAAAAATGTTACTTGCGAATCAGGACAGACTTTTGACAAGGATTCCATTATTGTGTATATTGATCAAAATAATGATGATGACGGTCCTTATGGTGCTGAAAGTCCGGCAAAAACCGGCGCTTCTCCGTTCCTGATCGGAGCAAACGGCGAGTGCTTCGGCTCCGGAAATGGTATGATGCAGGGTGCTGACATCAATATTGCAACAACGGAAACAGAAACCGGATATATTTATGAAGGATTTATCGGATGGACTATTTCCGAAACAGCAAAAGCGGGAAATTATATCGGGCTGGACATTGATATCAATGATAATATTGACGGAAATCAACGCGGCGCGGTTGTGTTCTGGAACACATTAAATATTGCCTCCGGAAACTGGAATCTGACCAATGGTTATGCCGATGCAAAACTGGTTGACAGCGGCATGGGAGACACACCGGAAATAATAGAGAAAACAACCGATGCAAAAGTCAACGAACCGGAAACATTGCCGGATGGGACTTCGAAACAGATCAGCTGGGAAGCGACGCCGGATGCATATGAATATCAAATCAATCTGTTCTCACTGAATGATTTTGATCCGGATGAAAAGTTTTTTGTGGCAACCTATAAAGTGTATGATGAAACTTCTTTTGCTTTTACCGATCTGGCATTAGATACTTCTTATCAATTCCAAATTCTCGCCTATGATGCATCGGGCGAATTGCTTGCGGCATATGCGCCCGGAGAATTTTCCACAAAATTTGAAGATCCGGGTGAAAACTCCGATCCGGGTGAGAACACTGATCCCGAGAACCCGGACGGCAACGATCCATCCACCGATACTGATACCCCGGCAGAAACCGGCGTGGATTTCAGTATTTGGATGCTGATGCTGTTTGGCGCCGCCGGTGCGGTATTAACAGTGATCAGAAAGAAAAGGTTGAATTAGTCAAAGAAAAAATATGGCGGACGCAGGGTATCTCCGGTACGAAATTGCGGAATACCCCCTGTCATATTTTATGAGAGGTGACAATGACGTGAAAGTTACCATGCAAGATATTGCGACAAGGTGCGGTGTATCGAAGTCACTGGTTTCACGAGTATTGAATAATGATTTAACTTTGAGAATATCCACTGATACCCGTACTAAAATTATTGAAGAAATAGAAAAAACCGGTTATATACGAGATCCAAACGCACAGGGGTTGGCAAATAAAAAAGGAAATGTGAATCCCTCCGGCGCTCGAATCGGTTATGTCACCTTTGCTTCACAAGCCAATCTGGGTCATCCGTATTTTTCTCATATTGTTGAGGGGATTATGGAGGCGGTTGGAAAATCTAATTGCCGCCTTGCGATGAGTGCGACAATTAATGAGTTTAACTCTAATATAGAAATGCTGACCAACCAGTTCAGCGATGAAAACCAACTCGACGGGATTATTTTGCTTGGTAAGATTGAAATTCCCGCCTTGCGGGAGGCGATCAAACAAATTGCCCGGTATGTGGTCTGCATGGAAGAAGATTACGATAAGGAATCGGATTTTGTCGGTGTTAATTTAAACAACAGTATCAAACTGGCGATTGACTATCTTATCAGTTTAGGTTATCGGGATATCGGCTTGATTTTTTCCAGTAAGAATCAAAATCGATTCCAATGGTGTAAATATGTTATGGAATGCAGCGGATTGGCGTTTCATCCGGATTGGATGATTGATGGAGAATATACCATTAATGTTACATACAGCCGGGTGAAAGCCGCGTTGCAGGCACACAGACCGCCGCGGGCAATTGTTGCATGGAATGATGAAATGGCGCTAGGTTGCATTAAAGCGTTAACCGAATCGGGATATAAAGTTCCCGAGGATGTTGCCATAGTAGGGCATGATGATATTTCAATTGCTGCATACACCGATGTGCCGTTGACAACGGTGCGGATTTACAAAAAAGAAATCGGTACATTGGCGGTGAAAATTTTATTGGATCGGATTGAGTCTAAACGTAAAATTCCGATTAAAGTAGAAATTCCGGGAAGGCTGATCAAACGGGATTCCTGCGGCAGAAAACTCAAAAAAGCAAATGGATAAGAAGAACTTAAGTAAACAAGCCGGTCATTGTTAAGGTGGCAGGCAAGAAAAGAAGAGGTTACTGTATGAAACAAAAAATAGCATTACTTTTGGTATTGATATTAGCGGTATCTGCCGTCTTTTCAAGCTGTAAAAAGGAGGAAAAAAACAACTCCAGCATGTCAGGTTCCAGTGAAACGCTAAGTGAAATAACCTCTGAGCTTGGAACGGAAAGCGATATAGAGAGTGGGTTGGAAAGTGATTTGACATCAGATACCATTTCTGATACGTCCGGAGGTGGAACTACTGCAAACAATTCAAAGACCAGCTCAAAAGTTTCCTCTGCATCTAATTCTTCAGGAAACGGAAACAGTACAGAAGCCAAATACCAAAACATGACTTTCAGCACACAGGCTGTCGAAGCAGAAAGAACGGTGGCTAACAGCTGGAAAGTACAGGATTTGGGTGTTATGCAGTTAGAAGGCTATCCGATAGACACTGTATACGATTGGGGTCATTCTATTATTAAAGTTGGGAACACCTATAAAATGTGGTGGACTCGTGCCTGCCCGTTTGATACTATCTGGTATGCAGAAAGCACGGATATGAAAAACTGGACGAACTGTCAGAAAATTATAGAGATTGATACCAATACGGAGTGGATAAAAGAAATGCTGGGCTGGTCAGATGTTGTGTATGTGAACGGACAGTATTATATGTTCTTTGAAGCTCCATGCCGTATCGGCAGCACAACTGAGTTCGGAAACAATGTATTTTTGGCAATGTCAAAAGACGGCAAAAACTTTACGATGTATCCGAATAATTCCAACCCGCAGCCGATTATCAAAAGCCCGGTAATTAAAGAGGGCGTTTATGGAGTCGGGCAGCCGGACGCTTTTTATAAAGACGGATATTTCTATATTGCTTATACCGATTCTACCGGTCAGGGGGATTGCACAAGGCTTGCGGTATCCGAAAAGGATAAACCTTGGAAAATGCAGGAGACCAACGTATACAAGCACCAGAAAATCATTAATATTGCCGGTGCAAGTGTGCGGTATAACAGTAAAACAAATAAGTATTATTGTGGATTTGCAACCAATCCGAATCTGTTTTTCTCCAGCATGAAACGTAATTCCAATATTTATGTGATGGAAACTTCAGATTTATCGAAATGGCCGTATAATGATTTGGCAACCGCAGTAAAAGCGCTTACTCCTTTAAACAACACCAAGGTTTATCAGCGTTCCAATATAGATTTTGCGGTAAATCCACAGGGAATTATTGATACCGAAACGATGTATTTGATCTATAAAATGGGCGATATGCCGAGCGATACTGAGGACCATCGTAACACACATGAAACATGGGATGGATATGTGATGGCGGTAAATCCGAAAGAATTTTTATCCAAAGCCATTACTTTGCCTAACGGAAAAGCTTCGAATGCCACCAATTTGAAAGCATATTCAACCACGGTTGCCAAATGGGTTCGTCCATCTGTTACTGCGGTGAAGGGTACACCTAAAATTGACGGTGCAATGGAAGACGCGTGGAAAAATGCAACAGTGGCAAAGGTAGAGACGGTAACGGCGAAATGGTCAAGCGGCTGTGATCCGACTGATACGACGGCTGATGTAAGATTCATGTGGGATGCCGGAAACCTATATGTTTATGCTAACGTAAAAGATAAAGTGGTATCAACCTCTGCTAAGTTGGATAAACCGGAAAACATCTGGCGGAAAGATGGTATTGACCTCTTCATTGATGTAAACAATAACATGGTTGGCTCAACAGAAGTTACGCTTACCCCGATGTCTTATGTTGTGTCGCTTTGTGCGGATGGAACAACTTTGGTAAAAGACAACCGGGATGCTAACATGATGAGTGAATATGGCAAGAAGATCACTTCAGTTGTGAAGAAAGTTTCAGGAGGTTATGTTATTGAAGCGGCAATACCGTGGTATGATTTGGTTTCCTCTCAGATTAAATCCGGAAAAGAAATCGCAATTGATATTGCTATTAATGATGACCAAGGCAGCGGAGACAGAGATAGCATTGTGTTTTGGAGTGATTATCAAGGAGAATCCTTCCGTTATTTGGATCGTTTTGGAAAATGCTTGCTGAAGTAATATGAATCAGATCAATACGGCGAACTGAACCGTTCGCCGTATGCGATCGTATTTATTAAGTTGGGGAAATGACAATGAAAATAGAAAATAACACGGGTAAAACCGGATTGTTAAAACTTTATATCGACGAAAACGGAAGCAAGATATTTGTTCGCGGCAGTACGGATTACGGCTGTTTTACATTAAAAAATCTGGCAGAATTTATTTTTCAGATTGACTGTAGCGGAGAATCTTTTACGGTCAGTGAACAAAATTGCACGGGACAATGCGCGGAACGGGAAAATAAAATCTTTAAAACATATCAGCATCCTTTTTTTGAAGTGGAAGTTATCTATGCGGCGGAAGACGATGTTTTCCGAAAAAGAATGTGCTTTACCGCAAAAAAAGCTCTTCGTATCCGTTACGCCAAAACAGAGTTGTGCAAATGTGATGCGCCTTTGCGCAGAGGCGGCGAGGGACAGCCGATACTAATTAATGAAATGGCTTTTATGGGGATTGAATTTCCGGCTTCTGTCAACCGGATTACGAACGATACGATTTTATTGGAACAGTCTCCTTTTATTGACTTAGCCGAAGGCGAGACTTTTGAGTTTTATCCGATTGTGTATGGGATCGGAAACAGTAAATCCATAGAGGCAGACTTTATAGACTACATACGAAAAAACAGAGCGGAAACGCAAAGAGGATTGAAAATATACGGTGACTGGGCGGCGCATGATGAATTGTCCGACAGTGAACCGTTGGATGAAGCAATGGCACTGCGATTGCTCCGTTCCTTAAATAACGCAAAAGAAAAATACAATGTTTCATTCGATACTTATTTAATGGATGCATTTTGGTATGAAGAAAAACAACCCTATACGGCATTTAAAAAGAATACCTGGCCAAATGGTATTCAACCCTTCCTATCCAGCCTTGAGAAAAGCGGTATGGATTTGGGATTGTGGTTTGACGTTAATATGGAAAAATTGGCGCTGGACGGATATACCAAACGGCAGGAGGGCGATTATAAGCTTTGTCTGGCGGATGCTAAGGTTTCCGATGCATTGTTTGACGGTATCGAACAACAGATGCGAGAATGCAAATTGACCAGTATTAAACTGGATTTTGCATATTTTGAATGTGAAAATAAAGAACATACCTACCACTCGGCTTTGAAAACAGAATCCAAAGAGCCTGCGGTCCGTAACTTTTTACGTGGTATTGAACGGCTGAAAAAAATTAATCCGAATTTGCTGATTTTGGCTTATAACGGATTTACGACCGATTTAAAATATCTGGCTTATGTAGATGAAAAGCTGTGCAAGTACGCTGTGTCTCCGTGGTGGCTGTTCTATTTAAATTATATTTATTGCGGCGATCCCAGACCGTCCGAGGTCCCCACACGGAATTTATCCAATTCGATTATTTATTATACCGATGCTATGATTGCACAGTTTGCAAAATCTTTGATTCCTTTTGAAGGAATTGATGATCATGGTACGATGATCGGAAAAACCGGGACGATCTACAATCTGAAAACAGAGGGCTTTTATGATAGCTGGATTATGAATATTTCCAGAGGCGGACAGAAGCTGCACTTGTACGGAGAAACGGATTATCTTACCGAGCAGCATTGGAAATTTATCAGGGACAGTCGGGAAATGTTTGACTTTACCTGCCGTTCCGACAATATAACCACTCAGATTTTAGGTGTTCCGAATATGGAACGACCATATGGATACAGCAATTCAAATGGATATGAGGGATATATTACTTTGGTCAATTGCTGTAACATGGAAAAGATTGTTTCAGTGAGCCTGGAGGAATGGAAATTCGCTGACAATCTGGAGTGGGAGAAAATTTATGCAGGCGACCGGATGATATCGGGTGAAAAAACGATCTTTGCGAAGTCTTGTACGGCTGTTCTGCCGGCAAACTCGGTGACCGTATATCGATGGAAATACCGCATGACAGAAAAGCAGTGGGAAGGCGTGTCCCTCTTGTGTTCCGGTTCCGAAGAAAAAATGATAATTCCTGCCGATGCGGATTCTGTAACTTTTTGTTTCTATCGAGAAAACGGATTGCCGCTTCGCACA
Source organism: uncultured Eubacteriales bacterium (assembly GCA_959605275.1). GTDB lineage: Bacteria > Bacillota > Clostridia > Oscillospirales > Ruminococcaceae > HGM13222. The sequence continues at coordinate 6,675 of CAUHFD010000024.1, forward strand.
CATAAAGGAATTCCGGAGGGATTTGAAATTCAGTTTCAAAACGCCACGGCAGAGCTTATCTGTAAAGAGTTTATTTGGAGCGGCATTTCATGGGCAAAATATCAAGTTACACCGGATGGTACCGATGAGATCCCTATTTTGCTGAAAAACAGGACTGAAATCAATGTAACGGTGAAGTGGCAGGTAGGTTTGAAAGGAGTGTCAAAAAACCTTGAAAAATCGATATAAGCTGTTAATTGTATTAGCGATAGGGGTGCTGATTACCGGATTGTACTTCGTTGATGTGCTGATAGCCGATCGTTATGACATTGAATTGGTTCAAATGACGCCGGAAACTGTTCCTGCCGACGGACAAACGTCGGTGGAAATTACATTGCGTGTCACCCGAAACGGAGAGGCAAAAAGCGGGCATACACTCTACGGTTTGTCAAAAAACGGCGGTGGGTTTAAGAGTACCCGTCTGGTTACCGATCAAAACGGAGAAGTCACCTTTCTCTATTATCCCTATTTAAAAACCACTTTAAACACATTAACTGATGTTGTGTTAAAGTTTACTGATGAGAGTAACTCCATTTTTGTTTCAGTGCCTGCAACGAAAGAAGTAACGGTAAAAATTACGGAGCCGAATCAGGGTAACGGAACCACGATCACAACCGATGATATTTTTGGTTGATCAAATTTGTATAAGAAGGAGGACGCTGATACCGTGTTGCGCTAAAAACACAGTATTGCATACTTGCGATGAAAAAAAATAATTTGATGCAGCGTATTTATCGGGGACGGATGGGGTATTTGTTTATTGCTCCCTTGATGATCGGGCTGCTGATGTTTTCCTATTATCCTGCTTTTAGCGGTTTATATCATTCGTTTTTTGATTGGGATAATGTCGGAACAGCAACGTTTATCGGATTGGATAATTTTAAGGAGTTGTTTTCGGATCAGGTTTTTCTTGCTTCCATTGGAACAATGGTTAAGATACAATTGCCATGTTTGATTATCGGCGTTGTAGTGCCGCTTATTATGGCAGAGCTTATTTTTAATGTTACTTCTACCCGAATGCAGTATTGGTATCGAATATTGGTACTTTTGCCAATGGTGGCGCCCGGTGTAGTCGGAACTTTGATATGGCGTTTTATTTATGATCCCAATAATGGACTAATGACTGCTTTGATGCAGACATTGGGCATTTTAAAAGACGGTCAGGTAATTGATTGGCTGGGCGATCCGAATTATGTTATTTTCAGTATCATATTCATGGGATTTCCTTGGATCGGCGGTACTTCCGTACTGATTTATATGTCGGGTTTGATGAATATCCCGTCGTCTTTGATAGAGAGTTCCGTTTTGGATGGAGCCGGCACATTTACTCGCATATTCAAAATTGATTTGCCAATGATTCTGGGACAGATACGTTACTTTGTCATTATGGGCATTATCGGTGCGCTGCAAAGCTATTCTACTCAGATTATCCTGACAGAAGGCGGCCCCGGATATACCACGATGGTGCCGGGATATTATATGTATACGCAGGCGTTTTATGCAGGGCGGATGGGATATGCGTGTGCCATCGGTACGGTTATGTTTGTTGCAATATTCATCTTTACTGCGTTTACTTATAAGTATACTCAAAACAAGGATTAATATCGGGGGTTAGGATGATAGATTCTTTTTTCTGTCAGATCGGCAGAATGTAAATCGGTCGGAAAACATTGTCTGACCGGAAAGGATTGACCACTCAAATGTAAAACAAAACGAAAACTCGGGTGAAATCCCTAATTTTAAACAGCATTATTATCTTTTTACTTATTATTATGCTTTATCCGTTAGCAATGTCACTTTGGTCCTCGGTAAAAAACGAGGTTAGCTTTCAGGCAACCAAATGGTATCCGACGCTGCCGATGTATTTTTCTAATATCGCTTATGCGTTTCGCAAGCTGACGAGATATATGCTGAATACGGTGCTGGTGGCAGGCTGCGGGACACTTGGCATGCTGTTTGTTTCTTCATTGGCAGCATATGCGTTTTCAAAGCTGCATTTTCCCGGTAAAAATATTTTTTACATGGCAGTCATCTCATTAATGATGATTCCGGGAATTTTGACTTTGGTACCCAGCTTTATGCTCTATAAGAGTTTAATCGGTTTGGATAATTACATGATTTTGATTTTACCGCAGATCGTGGGTCCTGTGTTTGGCGTATTTCTGCTTCGTTCCTTTTTTGAGGGAATTCCGGAGGATATCTTCGAGGCCTCCCGAATTGACGGCGCAGGAGAATTTAAAATTTATATGAAAATTTGTTTGCCGTTGTCATTGCCGATTATGGGAACGCTTGCAATTATGCAGATAACCAACGCATGGAATGATTATATGTGGCCGATGATCACCATTAAAAATAATGATTTGATGACAATTTCCGCCGGCTTGATGTTAAATTATGTTGGTCCGACGAATTCTAATTATCCGATTATTACTGCCGGATATTTGGTGGCGTCGATACCGCTCATTTTTATCTTTATTTTTGCCAATAAGTTCTTTATTCAGGGATTGACCGGTTCGGCTATGAAATTATAGTCAATGAACTTGAAAAGTGGTTTCGGGTTTGCAGAAAACGATTCGTAAGAACAAGAGGCTGATATGCCGGGAGCATTGAATCTTTGATTGAAACAGATAAAAGAAGAAAGGATTCTGATTATGAGTAAGTCAAGAAGATTATTTTCATTTGGCAAACTGTTGTTGACGGTTGTACTCGGTCTAAGCATGATTTTGGCAACAACTGCCTGCGGAGAAAAACAAGACGATGGGAAGCTGAACCGAGAACTGACCGAAGCAGAGAAAAAGTACGGCGTCCTTTATGATGGGAAGCCGATAACCATTCGAGTAGATTTGAATAACTATACTCCCACGGTGAATACCGAGGCCACCGAAGAAGATCCGGACGTTTTCCTTTCCTCCGGTGTGATTGCAGAGGAGTTTACTAAGATGTTCCCGAATGTAACCATTGAATGGGAACGCACCAAAGGTTCGGATTGGCCGTATTGGATGACTACGCAGGTGGCTGCTGACGCGGCTCCGGATATCGTTTTTCTGCATGGCGCGCAGCATGCGGACCGAGGCTGGTTTTACCGTCTGAATGAGCTGTTGGATGAAAAAAATGTTTTTGTGGATAAATATGACAGTTGGAAAGCGATGTTTCCGGATTATGTTTGGGATTCTTATATGACCACTGACGCTGCCGGAAATATTTTGGCAGTTCCGTATACGCTTTATGCCGGTACGGCGACCGCTTATTATTATAACAAATCGATTTTTAAAGAATTAAATATCACTCCGCCGACTGAATGGAATGACTTTATTTCCATCTGTAAGAAAATCAATAAAGCGGGTTATGTATCAGTAGCTCCTTGGTCGGCAAACAAGACAATATCTACTGATGTCTGGGATATTCAGTTCTCTCTCGGTCCGTCTTATGCAAGCAAGATTATCGATGTTTGGGATTTGGATAAAAACGGCTCGATGTCCCAGAATGAGTTGCTGCGGGCTGCCTATAAAGGCGAGTTTTATGCAAAAAACAACAAAGCAGTTTTGGACATGTATTCTAAGGTGAAGGAAAAATACACCGATGTTTTGCAGACCGGTGCGGCAAGCACCGATTATGAAGCGTTATGGAATCAAGGTAAGGTAGCAATGATGGAGGATGGATTATGGCGTTATCCGACTGAATTGTCGAACACGAAGCGGGATTTCGAGTTTGGTATTATCCCGGTTCCGGTAGCTACCAGTAAAACCTCTCAGTATGCGGCGGATGTAGAATACGGAAAAGGTCCTTATCAGCCTCCGATTTGTACTTCCTTAAACATTGTAAAATCGGCAGTAGATAAAAAAGGAGAGGGTGCAAAAGAAGTATGTGCCCGGTATTTGCAGTGGATTACGAAACCGGAAAATCTGGATATGGTTGTTTTGGAATCGCATGGTGACGGCATCGGTGCGGTTTACGGAACACAGATTCCGCCGGAATTAAACGAATGGTTCCAATCTTCGTTCCCGAAAATTTCCAATTGTCAATGGGTAACCGGATTTACTAATGATTCCCAGAGAAAGATGTCTAAACAGTTGGAAATGTGGATTCGCGGCATGATCGATGATCAAACATTTATGGAAGGGTATGACGCGGAACTGAAAAGCGGAATGGAAACGTTAATCAAAGCATTGAATATTGATACGACCGGTTGGTGATCATTGCTTTGATTTGCAGATCAACAAGGAAAGGAACGGCGAAGTGAAATGAATAAAAAACAACTGATCGCTTGTTTGATGGCTGCATTTATGTTGAATGCAGTGTGTTCGGGGTGCTCCAATAATAAAACACCGAGTCAAAATCATTCATCAGCGACAGACAGCTTGGAGGAAAGCAGTAATATGGAAAGTACAGCCGAATTATCAGTATCGTCCGCTGACATGACAACATCATCTGAATCAACTTTGTCCGCCGGGGAGTCATCAAAACGGACTGCGTCTGCGGCATCTAAGGTATCCTCCAAAGCGAATGCTCTCTCCAGCCAGGGAACTTCTTCCTCATCGCAGAAAACGGGATATATTTCAAAAGCCAATACCAAGGTAGAACCAACACGGACGTTGGCACAGATTAAATCGATACTGTCCTCGGAGGCCATGAAATGTGATTCCTATGATTTAAAAAAATATACTACGCCCTATTGGAGCGGAAATATCGTATATAACGAGTCCTTAAACTTTATAAAAGATCCCAAAACAGGAGAATCCTCAGCGCCTTTGTTATATCATGCGGCAGAAATCTTATCGGTGAAAGATGCTAAGCTGAATATTACCTATGAAGAAGGCGTAGATTACACTTATGCAAACGGCAAGATTACACTGACAAAAAATTCCAGGATACATACGTTTCAATATGGAGATATTTATTTTAACAGCGGTCATGATAATAATCGGTGGGCACTGAAATCCGGGATGGGATACAAATACACGTTGTTTTATGAAGGAACTTATTTCCATGAAAACCAGATAGCGGTTACCTATTTGCATTCTGAGCCGTGGACAGGATTTAAACCCGACTATGAGGGGGATAATCTGCCCAATGTAATCGACAAGCTGAAAAAAGGCGAAAATGTGAAGATTGTTTACTATGGCGACAGCATAACCAAAGGAGGCAATGCGTCCGGTATGTTCGGGGTGGCGCCGAATATGCCGATATGGGCAGAAATGGTTACACAGCGGCTGAAACAGGCATATCCCAAAGCAAATATTACGATGTATAATCCGGCAGAAAATGCGACAGATTCTACACAGGGGCTGAAAGATTGTAAGGTGAAAGTGGCAAATCAAAAACCGGATTTGGTTATTATGGGATATGGAATGAATGACGGTACAAATTCTAAACTGACACCAGCGGCTTATCAGAATAACATAAAGATGATCAGAGAAATGGTGCGGGCTTTATATAGTAAACAGACCGACTTTATTTTGATTGCAACGACTTTGCCGAATCCCGAAATCAAATTGGGAGATGCAAGCTATCAGGCAGAATATGAATCGGTATTGTATGAATTAGAGCAAAAAGGAACGCTTGGCGGCGAAGGCGGAACAATTGTTGCCAATATGACGAAAACGCATCAGGAATTATTGAAACAGAAACGCTTTTTTGACATGACCGCAAACAACGTAAATCATCCGAATGATTTTTTAGTACGAGCGCAGGCACAGAATGTCCTGTCTTTGCTGATTGAGAACTATCAATAGTGAAAAACATGGATTTGGTCGTGCCGTTTGAGATCTTTGCTCATAAAGCGGAATGAAAATTTTCATCAAATAGTTTTCGATCTAAACAGATCGAAAACTATTTTGCTTTCCGTATTCAATAGGTGATCGGAATGAACGAGTGGTTTTACCACACAAAATAACAAAATTATCACACAAAATGCAATTGAATTTGGATAGAGAATATGATAATATGGGACTGAAATGATACGGCGAATGCAAAAGAATAATATAACATGGTAAGAAATTCAATAAGACGGAGGAATGGTGTGAATATGGAATTTTTTCACAAAAGCCGACCGGTGTGGGCAGATGGGTTAGAACGGGAAATCAACATTACCTGTGGATTTTATGCGAAAGTAGATCGGAAATCAGAGAAGCAATATTTGATCAAGTTGGCAGCATCTTCTTTTTACCGGTTGTTTTTAAACGGGAAGTTTGTCTATTACGGACCTGCACGGTGCGCGCATGGTTATTATCGGGTAGACGAAATTGATTTGACTGAACAGCTCAAAGACGGTGAAAATGATTTGGCGATTGAGGTGGTCGGTTACAATGTAAATAGTTTTTATTCACTGGATCAGCCTTCTTTTTTGCAGGCTGAACTATTTGAAGACGGAAAGACCATTGCGGCTACCGGAGAAGATGGTAATTTTATTGGGTTTGTGCTAAAACAACGCCGTCGCAAAATACAGCGTTTCAGCTTTCAGCGTGCAATTGGAGAGAGCTATATTTTGTATCCGGGAACAGATGCATGGCGATGCGGTGATTTTACCGGGCAGGAAGAGGCAAAGCTTATCTGCACCGAAGACAAACGGATGATTGCGCGTGGGATACCGCTGAATCATTTTACGAAAGTCATTCCGGATAAAGTGATTTCCAGAGGGCGTGTACATACCGGTGTGATACCGAGAAACTACAAAAAAGACCGCTCTTTGACTAATATTTCAGAACAGCTGAAGGGATTTCCGGAGGATGAACTGGAACTGCACCTGAGTGATGAAGTACAGGAGATGGAGTATTTCGACCGTCAGCAGGTAGGAGATATCTATGCAGGAACTTCCTTATTGCAGGAGAATACCTTTGAGATTGTTTCTCTGCCTTCTGAAAAGACCGGATTTATCGGCATGGATATCCATTGCAAAAAGGATGGTATCCTGTATATTATGGTGGATGAAACGCTGATTGATCAGGATGTGGACCCGCTTAGTATGGAGTGTCTGAATGTGGTCCGGCTTGATATTAAAGCGGGAGAATATTCATTCCTTTCTTTTGAAACTTTCGGGTTTGGTTTTTTAAAGCTGGTTTGTACTGCCGGAGAAATGACCGTCCACGATATCCATCTTCTGGAATATCGTTATCCTACTCGGATTACCTCCTCTTATCAGGGGGATAATCCGAAACTTGCGGCGATTTACGATGCGGCAATAGAAACCTTTTGCCAGAATGCACCTGATATATTCATGGATTGCCCGACGAGAGAACGCGCCGGTTGGCTCTGTGACAGCTTTTTCACGGCAAGGGTAGAGCATTTGTTTACCGGTGAGAACCGAATGGAAAAAGGATTTCTGGAGAACTTTTTGCTGGCTGAGAAATTCAAATGCATTCCGGACGGGATGCTGCCGATGTGTTATCCCGCCGATCAGTATGACGGCAACTTTATTCCGAACTGGGCGATGTGGTTTGTGATCGAGCTGGGGGATTATCTGAAACGTACCGGCGATCAAATGTTTGTCTCTTTGCTTCATGATAAGGTCTATGCTTTGTTAGATTATTTTATCCCGTTTGAGAATGAATACGGATTGCTGGAAAAATTAGAAAACTGGGTGTTTGTGGAGTGGTCAAAGGCGAATGAGTTGGTGCAGGATGTCAACTTCCCGACCAATATGCTTTATGCGGCGACTTTAAAAACAGCAGGAGAATTATATCACGATCCGGCACTGATTGAAAAATCGACACGTCTGGCAGATGTCATCCGAGAGCGGTCGTTTGACGGCAGTTATTTTGTAGATAATGAAATCCGTGGTGAAAACGGCTTGCATCCGACCGGGGAACGAACCGAAACCTGTCAGTATTACGCCTTTTTCTTTGACATTGCAACACCGGAGCAATATCCCGAGCTGTGGCGGGTTTTAACGGAAGAATTCGGACCAGATCGGGTGAAGAAAGGACTTCATCCTGATATTTATCCTGCTAATGCATTTATCGGCAATTACCTGCGATTGGACATACTGACGCGTTACGGATTAAAAGAACGCTGTTTAGAAGAGATCGAAGGATATTTCTATTATATGGCGGAAAAAACCGGCACATTATGGGAGAATATTACCGATTACGCCAGTTGTAATCACGGCTTTGCCAGTTATGCCGCTTATTTGATTGATAAAAATATTTGACTGTATAAAAACTTTTCAAGAGGACGATGATATGTTATGCAGGGGAACAGATGGATTTTAGAAAACGATAAAATAATATGGAATTGCAGCGGAGATAGCCATCTTGATACCATCGAAATGGCGGGCAACCAGATTGCTGCAATCGTGACATACGGTGTAGATGACACCGGAAAGCTTTTTTTGCATCGGGAGCTGCGGTATCCGCTGCTCCGCACGTTGCCCAAAGATACTTATGCAACCCTGGGATGTCATCACGAGCAAATACAGTCTTTTAGCATAGACGGCAAAACAATACAGGAGTATCCCGAACGATTTGTTTTTGATGGGGTTGTCCATGTTTATTCCAAGGATGCAGACAACAAGGTAATGATCAAGCGTTCTCTGTTTCCTTGCCGTAACAGCAAGGCTTATGTTGAACATGTGACGCTTACCAATTGCTCCCAAAAACCAGTGATTGTGTCAAGTGAAGCCGTCTGTGACCACCACTTTGAGCGAGGCGCTAAGGGTGTTTATCCGGTAGATATTGATAGCAGGGCAATTGCGGAGGTCACACTTGTACCGGGGGACAGTGTTGTTAGCGACTTGATTTTCAGTGCACGACTACCGATGGAAAAACCGTTTATATTGGACGGAGCCTCTGAATTGGCAACCAGAATGGATTTGGTACATCAGATGTTTTCAGATTGTCTGGATTTGGAAACAGGTGATGATAAATTGGATTGTATGTTCCGCTTTGCCAAGCTAAGAGCGGCAGAAAGCATTTTTGACACAGCGGCAGGACCGCTTCATTCTCCGGGCGGCGGCGCTTATTATGCTGCTGTTTGGACAAATGATCAAATTGAATATGCCGGACCGTTTTTTCCGTTTTTGGGCTATGATCGGGCAAATACAGCAAGTGAAAATGCTTTTAAACTTTATCTGCCGTTTATGGGGGAAAATTTGTACCGTATCCCATCCTCTATCATAGATGAAGGCAATGATCTTTGGGAGGGGGCAGGCGACCGCGGAGATGCGGCAATGTATCTGTATGGTATTACCCGGTTTTTATTGGCGTACGGAAAGCAGGAAACAGCAGAGCAATATTGGAATGCTATTGATTGGTGCGTACGTTACAGCCGCTCTAAAGTGAATGAGGACGGCGTGATTGCCTCTGACTCAGATGAACTAGAAGGACGGTTTGCGTCAGGGGATGCCAATCTTTGTACTTCCTGTTTGACTTATGCGGGATTGATTTCTGCGGCGGATGTTGCAGCGGAGATTGGAAAACCGGACAAGCAAAAGGAATACTTGCATTTTGCTGCGGCATTGCGTGAGAATATAGAACGCTTCTTCGGTGCCGAAGTATCCGGGTATCAGACTTATCGCTATTACAAGGAAAATGCCTTGTTGCGCTCTTGGATTTGTATTCCTTTGACGATGGGAATTATGGATAGAAAAGAAGAAACCATCCGGGCTCTGTTGTCAGATAAGCTGTTCGGGAAGGACGGTTTGGTTTGCGAAGAAGGCAATGATACTTTTTGGGATCGTTCTACATTGTATGCGCTGAGAGGCATTTTGAATGCCGGGCATAGCGATGAAGTGTATCGGTTCCTGCAATACTATGTAAATAAACGACTGTTGACCGAACATGTACCTTATGCTGTGGAAGCATATCCCGAAGGAAATCAGCGGCATTTGTCAGCAGAAAGCGCGCTTTTTGCCCGAGTGATTACCGAGGGTATGTTTGGCTTTGTACCGCGCGGCTTCCGTTCGTTTGAACTGCATCCGTCCGTTCCGCAGGCATTGGATCGGATTACCCTGAAAAATATCCGTGCTTTTGGAAACTGCTTTACCGTAACGATAGAGCATGCCGAAAACGGATATCATACCCGTTTAGAAACAGTTGACGGACGGATTCGAAATTTTGAAACAGCGATCGGAGAAACCGTACGAATTGAATTATAACCGAATCAGCAAACAAAAACCGCAGTAAGATGTAATTTATCTTACTGCGGTTTCTTTTTTTACTGTTATCGAGAAAACATACTGTATTTTATTCTACATCATACAGTTTTGCGAGTTTCAGCAAATGGTTGTATTTATCCATTGCATTTTTCTCAGATTTGGCAAACAGAGTTTCTGCTCTTTCCGGATTCTGACGAGCCAGTGCATTATAACGAACTTCGCCCATGATGAAATCTTTGTAGCTTGCGGTCGGAGCTTTGCTGTCAAGCGTAAATGGATTTTTACCCTCTGCAGCAGTTCTCGGATCGAAACGGAACAAGTTCCAGTAGCCGGCTTCAACAGCACGTTTTTCTTCGGTCTGTGCTTTGCTCATACCGATTTTAATACCGTGGTTGATACAAGGAGCATAAGCAATAATGAGAGAAGGACCGTGATAGCTTTCTGCCTCAACAAATGCCTTCATACACTGATTGTAATCAGCACCCATAGCAACCTGAGCAACATAAACATAACCATAGCTCATTGCAATCTGAGCCAAATCTTTCTTCTTGACCTCTTTACCGGATGCTGCAAACTGTGCAATTGCACCGGTAGGAGTGGATTTAGAAGACTGACCGCCGGTGTTGGAGTAAACCTCGGTATCGAATACCAGGATGTTTACATCTTCGCCGCTGGCAATCACGTGATCTAAGCCGCCGAAACCGATATCATATGCCCAGCCGTCTCCGCCGAAGATCCATACGGATTTTTTAGCCAGATAATCTTTGTCGGCGAGAATTGCTTTTGCAGCGTCACAGTCACATTTTTCCAACTCAGCAACCAATTTGTTGGTAGCCAGTTTGTTTGCGTTTCCTTCATTGACAGTGGATAAATATTCTTCACAAGCTGCTTTGACTTCTGCTTTTTCAGCAACTTTCGAAAGCTCAATAACCTTGTTGATTAAGTGGTTTCTTAATGTAGCCTGTGCAAGATAAATACCATAACCGTATTCGGCATTGTCCTCAAACAGGGAGTTTGCCCAAGCAGGACCGAATCCGTCTTTGTTGGTGGTGTAAGGAGTTGCAGGTGCAGAGCCGCCCCAGATAGAAGAACATCCGGTTGCGTTTGCAATATACATTCTGTCACCGTATAACTGGGTGGCAAGTTTTGCATAAGGTGTTTCACCGCATCCTGCGCAAGCGCCGGAGAATTCAAGCAACGGTTGTTTGAACTGGCTGCCTTTTACGGTTGTTTCTTTGAATTTCTCGTTGACTTCCGGTTTTACCGGCAGAGAGAAACCGTATGCAAAGCTTTCCTGCTGTGACAGCTGAGATTCCAAAGACTTGAGTTCCAGAGCCTTTTCTCCTTTTTTACCCGGACATACATTTGCGCAGGAACCGCATCCGGTACAATCGAGAACCGTGATGGTCATAGCAAAATAGTAACCCGGCATACCGGTCATCGGAACAAACTTCATATCCTTGGGAGCGTTTTTCATTTCTTCTTCTGTTAGTACATACGGACGGATGCAAGCGTGCGGACATACATAAGAGCAGAAGTTACATTGGATACAGTTTTGCGGATTCCAACATGGCACGTCAACTGCAATACCGCGTTTTTCATAAGCGGCAGTTCCCTGCGGGAATGTACCGTCTGCACGGTCACCGGTGAAGGTGGAAACAGGGAGCTTGTCTCCTAATTGATTGTTAACCGGAATCACGATATCATTCACGAAATCGATCAGCTTTTTGTTGTCGCCGGAAGCAACTACGGTAAGATCCGTATCTTCGGCATTTGCCCAAGAAGCCGGAACGGTAACTTCTTTTACATCCTGGATACCGCGGTCAATTGCGTTATGGTTCATTGCAACGATAGCGTCACCTTTTTTGCTGTAAGAAGCGGTAGCGGCGTCTTTCATGAACTTCACTGCGTCGTCAACCGGAATGATGTTGGCAATCTTGAAGAAAGCTGCCTGTAAGATGGTGTTTACTCTTCCGCCGAGACCCAGCTCTTTTGCGATGGAAACACCGTCAATCGTGTAGAAATGAATGTTGTTTTGCGCAATGTATCTTTTTACCTGACCCGGAAGATGCTTTTCAATTTCCTCGTTGTTCCAGCCGCAGTTGAGCAGGAAACTTCCACCCGGAACAATATCCTGTACCATTTCGTATTTGTTGATATAAGCAGGATTGTGGCAAGCAACGAAGTTTGCTTTGTTGATCAGATAGGTGGATTTAATCGGAGATTTACCAAAACGCAGATGTGAAATGGTAACACCGCCGGATTTTTTGGAGTCATAAGCAAAATACGCCTGTGCATACATGTCGGTGTGGTCACCGATAATTTTAATGGAGTTTTTGTTTGCACCTACAGTACCGTCTGCACCGAGACCCCAGAATTTACAGTTGGTGGTTCCTGCCGGAGTGGTATCCGGGTTTTCATCACAGTCCAAAGAAAGATTGGTGACATCATCATTGATACCGATGGTGAATTCTTTCTTGGCAGTGTTTTTGTAAGTTGCAATGATCTGTGCCGGAGTGGTATCTTTTGAACCCAAACCGTAACGGCCGGACAGAATATCAACGTTGTTGAATTTGCTGCCTTTGAGGGCGGCAACAACATCAAGATAAAGCGGCTCGCCCAAAGCGCCGGGCTCCTTCGTTCTGTCAAGAACACTGATGGTTTTTACAGAATCCGGAATCACGTCGATCAAGTGCTTTGCAGAGAATGGACGATACAGTCTGACTTTTACCAGACCGACTTTCGCGCCTTTTGCATTCAGATAGTCAATGGTTTCTTCGATGGTGTCGCAAACAGATCCCATTGCAACAATAATATGCTCAGCATCGGCAGCGCCGTAGTAGTTGAACAATTTGTAATCAGTGCCGATTTTAGCATTGACTGTGTTCATGTAATTTTCAACAATGCCCGGGATAGCGTTGTAATATTCGTTACAAGCTTCTCTTGCCTGGAAGAAAATGTCAGGGTTTTGAGCAGTACCGCGAAGAACGGGATGTTCCGGATTTAATGCGCGCTTACGGAACGCATTCACCGCATCCATATCTACCATTTCTGCTAAGTCGTTGTAATCCCACATTTCAATTTTCTGAATCTCATGAGAAGTACGGAATCCGTCAAAGAAATGAATAAACGGAACACGACCTTTAATGGTGGACAGATGAGCAACTGCTCCCAAGTCCATAACTTCCTGTACGTTGCTGGAGCAAAGCATTGCGAAACCGGTTTGGCGGCAGGCATAGATGTCGGAATGATCGCCGAAAATAGAAAGTGCATGGCTTGCCAAAGCACGAGCAGAAACATCGATTACGCA
>CAUHFD010000025.1 GCA_959605275.1 uncultured Eubacteriales bacterium
CCTATTCGCTACCTTTTTATTTCTTTTTTGTCACACATCATTGTACCACCTACATCACAAATTTAATTTTTTTTAAAAAAAGACTTGCTTTTTTTTTTAAGTTATAGTATAATAAATAAGCGTTGTGGAAATCACATGCCGGTGTGATGGAATTGGCAGACGTAGTGGACTCAAAATCCACCGCTGGCGACAGCGTGCCGGTTCGAGTCCGGCCACCGGCACCAAAAAAGTCCAAGTCATAAGACTTGGATTTTTTTATTTTTCCCTGTAAAAAAGGCTTTGACACACTTAAGTGCATCAAAGCCTTTTCGCTTTTAATGAATCATCTGTGTCAGCGGCATAATACAAACTCCGGTCAGAGTTGAAATCAAAGCCATACGGTCATGGCCATACTGACGCGATGACGGAATCAATTCCTCAATGGCAATATAAATCATAATACCCGCAACTACCGAAAATACTATTCCCAACAACGTAGCATTCATAAACGGTCGTAGAACCAAAAAAGCAAGCAGGGCGCCGATCGGCTCTGCAACACCTGATAAAAAGGTATACTTAAAAGCCTTACGCTTACTATTGGTCGAAAAATATATCGGCATAGCAACCGCTATTCCTTCCGGAATATTATGAAAAGCAATAGCAACCGCGATAGAAATCCCTAACGTCAAATTCTCATATCCTGCCATGAAGGTAGCTATTCCTTCCGGAAAGTTGTGCAATCCTAACGCCAGCATGGAAACAAAACCGACATGAAACAAATTTTTATGCGGAGCTTCTCCTGTCTGCTGATCATATGCCTGATGAGGAACAAAATGATCCAGCATTCCCGCCAGTAGCATACCGAAAAGCATTCCGACAACGGTGAGCAAGATTCCCCCTTGCCCACCGTTGTTTTGTGAAATGCTGTCTACGGCGTTAGGATATAAATCAGTAAGAGAAACACTTATCATGATTCCGGCAGCAAAACCTAAAGATATTGATACCAACTTCTCACTTTTTTTAATAACCATTACCACCAGCGCGCCTAGCAAAGTAGACATTCCGGCACAAAGAGATAAGATCAGTGCTCTGATTGCAGCTATTTCCATGTTTTAATTTACTCCTTTTGAAAAAATTTTTTCGATTATACCCGATGGAGCAAATCGGTGTAATTCGGCATTGGCCACGCATCAGAAGAAACAACTTCTTCTGTTTTGTCAACCGATATCCGTAACTTTTTCATAGCAGTATATACAACATCGCGGTAATACACGGCATCCTCTTTTACGTTTTCAATATGATGTGCTTGATTCAGCGCATTTTCCAAATGTCCTAATGAGATATCAATTTCATCCATATCTGCGGTCAGCTTGACAAGCAGCTTTTTCACAGCGCTGCTGGCAGTTCCCGATTTTTCCAATGCGTTATTCGCAGCCGCAATTTTGCCTGCAAATTCCATGCACGCAGGCAAAATTTGCCGCTTTGTCATTTCAATCATGGCATTTGCTTCAATATTTAATATTTTAGCGTAATTTTCTAACATAATTTCGTATCGTGACAAAGCCTCGGTACGAGACATCACATTAAATTTTTCAAAAACAGCAAGATTCTTTTCCTCAGTCATTGAGCAAATAGCATCCACCGTATTGCTGAGGTTGGGCAAACCCCGCCGCTTCGCTTCTGCAACCCATTCCTCTGTATAATTATTCCCATTAAAAATAATTTTTCCATGTTCCTTCATGGTATCGGAAATAATGGCTTTGATTTCGTGATCAAAATCATAGGCAGCCTCTAAACGATCTGCAAACAACGCAAGACTTTCGGCAACAATCGTGTTTAAAATATAGTTTGCCGGAGCAATCGAGGCTGATGAACCAACCATACGGAATTCAAACTTATTGCCGGTAAATGCAAACGGAGAAGTACGGTTTCTATCACTGTCGTCCTTTGGAAGCTGCGGCAGTGTAGCCACACCGGTTTCCAAAATTCCGGAAGCATTTTCCGCCGGCGCATCGCCGTGCGCGATCCGATTTAATACATCGGTCAGTTGATCCCCTAAAAAGATAGAGATAATCGCAGGGGGTGCTTCATTCGCACCCAAGCGATGATCATTTCCGGGGCTTGCAGCAGCAGTACGAAGCAAATCGGCATATTTATCAACGCCGGAAATGACCGCACAGAGAAAAATCAAAAACTGAATATTCTCATATGGAGTCTTTCCGGGATCCAACAAATTTAAGCCGTCATCTGTTGACAAGGACCAGTTATTATGTTTTCCGGATCCGTTCACACCTTCGAACGGCTTTTCATGCAAAAGACACGCCAATCCATTTTTCTTTGCCACAATCCGCATCATTTCCATGGTCAGCTGATTAGCGTCACAGCCAATATTGGCAGAAGTAAACACAGGCGCCAATTCATGCTGTGCCGGAGCCACTTCATTATGTTTGGTTTTAGAGGTAACCCCTAATTTCCATAATTCCTCGTCTAACTGACGCATAAATTGCGCAACACGCAGACGGATACGCCCGCAATAGTGATCATCCATCTCCTGCCCTTTCGGAGGTCTTGCTCCGAATAAAGTGCGGCCGCAAATTTTTAGATCCAATCTTTTTTCATATTTTTCTCGGTCAATCAAAAAGTATTCCTGCTCTGCACCAACCGTCGCAATCACACGCTTTGAAGTATAATTTCCGAATAATTTCAAAATACGCAGAGATTGCTCCGATATAACCTGCATGGAACGAAGCAGTGGCGTTTTGGTATCCAAAGCCTCTCCGGTGTAAGCGCAGAAAGCAGTGGGAATATACAAGGTACCGTCTCGCACAAAAGCAGGAGAAGTACAGTCCCAGGTTGTGTATCCACGCGCTTCGAAAGTATTGCGCAGTCCCCCGCTTGGGAAAGAAGAAGCATCGGGCTCCCCTTTTACCAATTCTTTTCCTGAAAACTCCAAAATCACTCTGCCGTCCCGCTGAGGAGTCAAAAAGCTGTCATGCTTCCCGGCAGTAATGTTTGTCATCGGCTGAAACCAATGGGTATAGTGAGTAGCTCCCTGCTCTACTGCCCAGTCTTTCATTGCACTGGCAACTACATCAGCAATAGACGAATCCAGCGGCAATCCTTCGTCAATAGAACGCTTCAGGCATTTATAAGTGTCCTTCGGAAGTTTGTCACGCATTACCGCATCATTAAACACACGGCAAGCAAAAATTTCAGCAAAATTTGTACTCATCATCTCAACCCGATTTATCCGGCTGTCCGAATAAAATCCTTTCTCTCTATAATAATTGTAGGGTAACCCTTATAATACTTACCAAATGATCTCAATGAATGCCAATAAACAAATCAATTTTTGATTTGTTCAGCAAGTATTAAATTATAACAAATGAATACCGTGCTTATCACATTCGGTAATCATCTCATCTGACCATACAGAAGCCTGCACCTCTCCGATATGCGCCTTTTGCAGCAGCAGCATACAAATACGGGACTGCCCGATACCGCCGCCCATTGTCAAAGGGAGTTCATTATTTAGCAAAGCCTTATGAAACGGCAGATTTTTACGACTTTCACAACCGGCTGTTTTTAGCTGCTTGGCAAGTGCTTGATCATCTACCCGAATTCCCATGGATGATATTTCTATCGCACGCTCTAAAACGGGATACCAAACCAACAAATCACCATTCAAGCTCCAGTCATCATAATCCGGAGCTCTTTTATCATGCGGTTGACCGCTTTTTAATGCACCGCCGATCTGTGTCAAGAAAACGATGCCGTGTTCCCTGCATATTGCGTCTTCCCGCTCTTTCGGCGTCTTATCGGGGAAAAGATTCTCCAATTCCTGCGAAGTAATAAAAGTCACTTCTGAGCACAAAAACGGCTTTAACTGCGGATATGTATTACATAACACATCCTCTGTTTGTTTCAAACAAGCAACAATTTTCCGCACCGCATCGGTCAGCGTTTCCGGCGTTCGGTTTTGAACCGTGATTATTTTTTCCCAATCCCATTGATCCACATATACAGAATGCAGATTGTCCAGTTCCTCATCCCTGCGTATTGCATTCATATCGGTATACAAACCGGTTCCAGCAGTAAATCCATATCGTTTTAACGCAAGACGTTTCCATTTGGCAAGAGAATGCACGATTTGAACCTCTGCCTGTAAATCCATAATATCAAACTGAACCGGTCTTTCCACCCCGTTTAAATCATCATTCAAACCGGTTTCCGGGCGCACAAACAGCGGAGCAGAGACTCTGGTAAGCTGCAGCTGTTGCGCAAGTGTCCGCTCAAAATGATCCTTCGTCAGCTTAATTGCCTGTTCTGTCTGCATAATATCTAAACTCGAGTGATAATCTTTCGGAAGCAATAATTTATTCTGAAACATAAATCGGCGTTATCCTCCCATCGAAACAATTCAAAATCCAATACTTCATATTTTATCATGGAAAGGTTTGCTTTGCAAGTATAACAATTCCAAATCGGATAAAAAGTATCTGTCTCAGACAACGACGGTAAACCCGACGGTAAAAATTAAAAAATAGCGAATAAAACACTTGCTTTTTTATTCATGTCATGATATAATATTTTATGCTTTTATATGCGTCTGTAGCTCAGTTGGATAGAGCAATGGCCTCCGACGCCATGTGCCGCTGGTTCGAATCCAGTCAGGCGTACCATCAAAGGAAACACCTTTTGTCTACCGGACAAAGGGTGTTTCTTTTCAACTAAATCCGTCTGTCGGACAGAATAAATCCATCTAAAGATGGATGAAATCACTTTGTGATGAAACCCCGCTTCGCGGAGAAAGAAGACGAATTTAATTTCATCCCCGACAGTAGATTTCATTGAGAAACAGATAATTTTGTGATATAATACAAAAATGGAGGTGTAAAAATGTTAGATAATTATTCGTTGGACTCGTCTGTCCTTATTATGCTTGGTGCGCTGATTTGTATTTCTGTATCGGCTTATCTTGTATATCGGATACTAAGAAATCCCTTTCAATATCCTTATTTCGTTCATACTTTTAATGTGACATCCAAACGGAACGTCAAAATCGAAAATTATATTGATAACTTTCTGTGCGATTCTCGCAACTGGCGCTTAATACAAATGCACGAACAACACATTCAATCTTGGAAAACCGAAACCGAGAACTATATACAAACTTGCAAATTACAAGAATACCGTACAAAGCAATACCAAGCTGTCTTGGACGACGATCATGCCTATCATTTTAAAATGATCAGAAAACAAACTCGTTATCGACAACATAATTATGTGAAAACTTCTTATAAGGTATCCGTAGTTGATTCAGAGTGGGCTGTAAACCGATCTTGGCTCACGAGACGCTATAAACAGTTGGAAAAGATTGGGTTTGAGGCAACGCTAAACGAATATAATAATAAGACCCAGCGGAAGCTTATGACACGTTCGTTACGAAAACAAATTATGGAGCGAGATTGCTACACATGCCAGAATTGCGGAAAATATATGCCTGACGAAGTTGGACTACATATTGATCACATCATTCCAATTGTTAAAGGCGGTAAAAGCATTCCATCAAATTTACGCGTTCTTTGCAGCAAATGCAATGGTAGTAAAGGCGCAAAATGAGTTGGTTTGTACTACTTTTGCTTACCCTTACCTCAATTCTGCTCCGTTTGGTTACTCTTAGGCACAAAAAACCTACAAGTAGGGATTTAAACTTACTTGTAGATTTTTTGCTTGATTTTATAAAATTGGCCTGCAATAATAAAATAAAGATTATTTATATTAGGCGATGTAAGATATGCAAAAAACAATAATAGGAATACTATTAAGCTGTTCTATTTTATTAAGTGGGTGCACTCGTACTTACAAAGTTGATTATCCCCAAAAATACGCCAAGCTATTAACAGAACAGCTTGGTGATTGGAAAGTAGTAAACTCATTTGAACGCCATTTTAGTGGTAAGTTTTCCTTGCCATATAATGCAACGTTTTGGGAGATAGAGTATACAGATTACAAAGGAAATGCACGTGAGTTAACTATACGTAATGACATAAATATATATGTGTGTTTATTAGATTATACAATGGATATGTTGGAAAAGGAATATTTGGATAGAATATCTGCATTGGATGATGAACATATATCTTCTGGCTTAATAGATTATTATATTGGTGGAGAAGAGATCGCTATTTATGGCAAAGATGGCGTGAAAAATAGCAAAAAAGTGTTGGATCATATTATAATAAAAGAATGTAGCTTTGACACTTTAACAAATTATAATGATATAACCGTTCAATTCACCTTATCATATTATGATGAGTATGTAAACGAAACTGAGCGAATAATTGATATTTGGAATAAACTTACTGAAACATTGGAAAAATCTAAAGTGTCTTTATGCCTTATTTGGGATGTGCCCGATTCAGATGAATATCATCCAGGTTATTATGAAAGGTATACAGGTTATTTATATTATGATAATAAAATTAATATAAATTGGGATCATCGGAGTAATGTGATTAATTAACGCATCAAATAAGCAAACTGTAATTCACAAAAGAGCACGATCTGTCCTAAAGGCCTACATCTATTTCATTTGTCAGAGACAGCGTGACTCGGGATTCAATTTTGGTTGAGATTCAGCGTTATTCTTTGTTGATACCGCAAAAATACAGTATATCTTTTTTGTCAAGTCTTTACAGGCAAAAGCCTCGACACGTAATCTGTGTTTGAGGCTTTTGTTATGTCTATATTTCAGCAATTCTTTATACAACAAAGCGGTAACTGATCGAGAATAAGTTACCGCTTTGTTTTTCTCATTTATTCTTCCGGTTTTGCAACTGTCTCAACCGCTTCTTTTGCATCTTTTGTTGCAGTCAATTGAATATTGCGGTTTACCTTAGCGTCATAAGTCTGCCCTTTTACGACTTCCTTTAAATCAACGCCGGTCATCTCTTTTACCGATTCAAAAAGTCCGGTCATCACAGAAGTAACGTTCCCGGCTATACTGGATACACCGGATTTTCCTTCTCCGTTGCCGCCTTCTAATACGACTACCTTTTCGATCTGAGACAGCGGCTGCGCAACTTTTTCTGCTATCGCCGGCAGCACCTCAATCATCATGTTTGCCATAGCCGCATTATTATACTTCGCATATGCTTCCGCTTTTTTCTCCATCGCTTCTGCTTCTGCCAAACCTTTCAGACGAATGGCCTCTGCTTCTGCCATACCGGTTTGCTTAATGACTTCAGCTGACGCAATACCTTCTTTTCTTTTCGCTTCAGCATTTGCTTCTGCGTCCGCAATCTTTCGATATTTTTCCGCTTCCGCATCAGCAATTTCTTTTTCTTTATCAGCCAGAGCCGGCTCAACTACTGTTTCCCGAAGTTCTGCTTTCTTGCGTTCTGCCTTTCTCTGAGCAAGCTCGATGTTTTTCAGCTCTTTTGCAATCTCAATCTGTACCTTTTCAGCCTCTACTTCTTTTAAACGCTGTTGTCTAAGCACTTCAGCATCCATTTCGGCAGAAGTAACATCTTTCAAAGTAATATTCTGCTGAATGGAATAGGAAGCATCCGCAATAGCCTTGGATTGATCTTGTTCTCTGCGATATTCCGCCTCTTGCACTGCCTTGTTTTTCTGAGCAGCCGCAATCTCTGTTTCTGCTTTTAACCGAGCCGCCTCTCCCTCGCGCATCGCAATAGAAGTCTGAATCTTTGCTTCCTTTTGCGCATTAGCGGTAGCAATTTCAGCATCTTTCTTTACCTCGGCAATTTTAGCGGCACCGAGCGCTTTCAAATAGCCGTTATCATCCTCGATATCACGAATCGTAAAGTTTTTAATTTCCAAACCCATTTCTAACAGGTCGCTGGCAATAACTTCCTGCACATCACGTGCTACCATTTCCCGGTCTTTGTAAAGGTCTTCAACCGTTTGACGGGAAACGATTTCACGCAGCTTACCTTCCAACATATTGGTAGCAGTTTCTTTGATGGTCAGAACCGTCTTTTGCTCCCCGCCGACATTAAACTGTTCTATGGCAGCAAAAATACAACTTTCTTCATTCTTTACCTTAATATTCGCAATGCCTTCGGTGCGGATCGGAACACCTTGAGAGGTCATAGCTCCGTCTACCCGAACGGTTAACTGCATATTTTCCAGAGAAATATAATCGATACGTTCAAACACGGGAATAACCAAACCACCGCCGCCGGTAATAATTCTTTTACGCAAACCGGTAACCACTGCTGCTCTGTCCTGCGGCACTTTTTTCCACATGGATAAAATCAGTGCTATAATAAAAATAATACCGATAATAACCAAAATCACAATGCCCGCAATCGTTTCTGTCAAAAATTCCATCATACTCATATCTCGTCCTCCGTCTCTAATTTAGTAACAATCAATATATTACCGTCAAAGCGTTCTGCCCTCACGGATATACCCTGCTGCAGCGACTCCGAACCATCGGTTTTTGCCGGATAGGTAATCCTTCCTGTTTTGGTAGTAAAACTAACCGATCCCGTTGTTCCGGGCAAAATGGTAATCAATACTTTACCAACTCTTCCGATGAATTCCTCTCGCTTATTGGGCTCCATTTGTACTTGCTTCAGCCGATTGATCAACAGATTTTGAACCAATATAGAACACACGTATCCAATTAATACTGCCATACTTAATACAAGCCATTGATTAATCTCCAGAAACAACAAAAGTTTTCCCGCGCTGCCAAATATCAATAAAAAGGCACAGATGCTGGCGCCGGAGGCAGGCAGTAATGAAATGCTGACATCACCGATATTAATATCGAAATCCCAATCAAGTCCGTCAAACAGGTTTACGATATTATCAATTAATCCTAAAATAACTGATATAATCGGTATAATAACGCCCGACAACAAACAAATAGTAAAAATTACATCCATTAAAGTCATCCCGCCTTTCCGAATGTATATACAGATTGAACCTCTGTATCAAGGAATCTTGTTCCACAAATTTCCCACAAGCGTCTGTAAATTTATTATAACATAAATTTATTATAACAAAAAAATAATCCGGTATCAATATCGTTTTTGAATTAAAAAAGCTTATTTTTAAGAAAAATCCGCAGTTTATCCACTCCCCACAATCCCAATGTCATCAGCACTGCCAGTTCCGCTTTCCAAATGATTCCTACTATGGAAAGGACTGATAAATGACTTCGCACCGTACTGTAATCATTCAAATGATTGATGATGGTATGGACAGAATAATCCGCAGAAGGATAACCAATTAATTGTGTTGCCTCCCCGCAAATGGCTGTTGAAAAAAATACTGCGATGATCATTCCTGCAAAAACAACGCCTATTTTCTTGATACCGATCAAAGAATTGAGATTAGATGCTGTAAAAAACAGTACGCAAATGCCTAACGCTACCAAAAAAGCCAGTGTTCCAAACAACGTTATTATTTTCAGACTGCTTTCTTCCAGTCCTAATGGCTGTTCGAGTATTCCCAACCGTATCAACAGCCGGCTGAGTCCGCCATAACCGTCCCCGCTTACAGTAATGACACGGTAAACAATAAAAGAACCGACCGCTAATATCATAACGAGCCCAAAAATAATATATATGACAATCCGAGGAAACTTATGCAATATGATCGACAATATGTATCCCATCAACACCGCGGACAAAATCGGAAACAAGTTCAAAAGCATGGTGTTGCTCAATGCTTTCCAGAAAACAGGATCATTAAAAAACAAACGGATATAATTTTGCAGTCCGCCAAAAGAAGGAGCCGAGTCAGGCCCAACAATGTTTCCCAACAAAAACAGCAACAATCCGCCCATAATACCGATAATCAGGATACCGAAAAATACCGCTGCAAAGAAAAGTAATTCTTTTTTGGTTTGTTTATCCATTATTATGACTGTCCCTTTCTGTTTATCATATCTGATTTTTATTCTATCATAAACTGCACATACTCTCAATGACTATTTTTTATCCTCTTTTCAATCTTTTTATCTCATATTCAATTTTGTGATCATCATTCGTTTCTGCGACACACAGCAAAAATTTGATTTGTTCTGTATATTCTATATAAAATAAGCAAGGCGCGAGATTTCGCGCCTTGCTTCAGACCGTCAAAAAAACTATCAAATTTCTATTTTTGCATTGCTTTTTGTGCGTACTCTTTTAAAAGCGAGACATAAATTTTATAATTATCTAATGTAACATCAGGAGGCGTCTGATGATCCACCGAAGGAATATAACGTCCCGACTTCATTGCCGGAAGCAATCGTTCAAATTCTGCACGCATACTTTCCTCGCCCAGATGCATGATTGTTTTATCATAGCCTCCGATCATCAGCCACTCCGGATAATTTCGGCGAATACGGTTGACATCCACACCTGCCTGCCGTTCTAACGGCAAAACGCCTTCAATTCCAGCCTCCTGAAGCCAGGGAATCAGAGGTTCTACATCCCCGTCCGTATCAATGAGCACTTTTGTCCCTTTGGATTTAATAAAGGGAATGATTTTTTGATAGTAAGGCTTGATAAATTCGTCATAACAATCTTTTGAAAGCATCGGTCCGTGATTATAGGACATATCCTCTGCAAAGGTCATAAAATCCGGTGTCACTATTTGATACATTTCTTCCAGAAACATCAATGTATATTCCGTCTGATCCTGATTAATGCGGTGCATAAATTCCGGATAATCATAGAAAGCATACAAGTGATTTTCGATGCCGAACAGAGTACGCGGAAACCAAAAAAATCCTTCTATGGTATACCAAAGCGCAAAATCTCCTGCTTCATGCTGTGATTTTATATTTCTAAAATATTGCATACATTGGTGCATATATTCTTCCGAAAACATCATTTTTTTCAGACGTTCATAATCACCCTCATTCTGCATAATCTCATGACCGTGTTCCTTCGGCTCGGGAAATCCCGGCATTCTGTGATTGACCCAGAGCTGAACCAAATCATCCAGTCCGTAATAATCGTAAAGCTTATGTGCATTCCATTTTGCATCCAGCCCCTGCTTCTGCCATTCCGACACTGTTTTATCCCACCAGGATGCCCACTCTACTACCGGCAAACGGTCTGCCGTTTTGCCATTTAAAGCTGCTGTAAAACGTTCTCTGTTAGTCATCGTATCATCATCCTTTCTTTGCCCTATTGAAATCTGTTCTGCCTTGACTTTAGCATACCGCGTTGATATAATAAAAACAACAGGTAAATTTGCTGATTTTACGGGGTGATTTTATCAATAATTCTTTTTTTGAAACTTATTCTATTTCAGAACAATCCAGAATAGAAATTGACGAACTGGTTGTGAAAACCCCGGTCGTCCGACACGCACATAATTATCTTGAGTTGGCATACATTAAGCAGGGATGGACAAAACACACCAGAAACAATGATACACAAAAGCTGACCGCCGGAGATTATATGATTTTAGACTACGGAGAAGTACACAGTTATGATATTATAAGCAATGATTTGGTCGTAATTAACTGTCTGTTTAAGCCTGAAGTCATCGACAGCGCAATGACGCACTGCCGCAGTTTTCCGGAAATGCTAAACAATTATATGATTAATATAGGATATCTTTCCGATGCTCAGACGAAAAACAGTATTTTTCAGGACACTCAAAATGAAATCTTAACGCTTTTAATGAAAATGAAAAAAGAATATGATGCCAAAAAAACCGGCTATATTCAGGTGATTCGAGCCGCGCTGATTGAAATTATCATTAAAACCATGCGACAGGCAGAAAATCATGCAATGGCCGGCATTGCAAACTACGGCAAAGATATTTTAGAAATCATTTGCTTAGTGAGTCAAAATCCAAATGCTGACATTTCCTTGTCTGAGATTGCCCGCCATCAAAATGTCTGCGTCAGTAATCTCAGCAGAAAATTCAAAGCAACTACCGGCAATCATTTTTCTGAATTTCTGCAGCAAAAAAGAATAGAACAAGCTTGCCGTCTGCTTATAAACACAAAAGATAAAATTTCAGAGGTAGCTGAGAAATCCGGATATAATGATGTCAATTTTTTTCACGCTGTATTTAAGCGTGTTACGGGAAAAACGCCGGCGCAATATCGAAAAAATTTTTCGGTGCAGCGCATAAAATAACATCTGCCGATCAATCTTAAAATTCTGTGAATATAAAATAATAAAATTTTCCAATGACACCCTTTTAGAAAAAATTCGTTTTTTTCGGGAAAACTATCATCAGTGTAACAGATTTAAGTTTCTTTCTGTTACACTGATATAAAATGAATTACTGTTCATTTTATTGATTAGAATATTATTGTTTGAAAGGGTGTGACAAGATGAGCCAGAGAAAATACGGACATAAAAAAACTTACCGCAGCTATAACAGCAAAGGAGAAATAAACAAACAACAAACGATTTCTCAAAAAATCGATGATATTGTCTCTCTTGCAAGTTATAACTTTGATCCGTTGGGAAGTTACACCGGCAATCCAATTGACGAATTTGAGGTTCCTGTTCAAGACGCCGATGATCTGTAAATAACTGGCTGCTGACAAATCAAAATTTGATTTGTTTGAGCGGCTATCGCCGTACAAACTAAGAAAAATGTGAAATTTTGTAATTTTCTTAGTTCAGACATTTCTTGATGTGAACACAGATTGCGATTTCTTTCTGAAATCGCAATCCAGTGAGCATTAAATAAAAAGCGATCATTTATAGTTTTTCGACAGACTGAAAGCCGAAACGTAATGCCACGTTTCGGCTTTTTATAAATTCCCATCCATATATATGTAAATAAAATAAAATTTTCTTTGAAACATTGATTATTTTGCTCTTGATTATCTTTTCAAACCGTGATACAATATATGGTATATTATTTGTATCTCGACACAAGATATCGAAATTTTGTATAGAAAGGATTGTATTCAATGAAAATCACTGAAAATGCCAAAATCGTTTTGGAACGGCGCTACTTGATTAAAAATGAAAAAGGTGAAGTGACCGAAACGGTTGATGGTTTGTTTCGCCGTGTTGCAGGGGCTATTGCAAAAGCAGATAAAAAATTTGATAAACAAGCCGACATCAAACAAACCACGGAACAGTTTTATGATATGCTGACCAATCTTGAATTTTTACCTAATTCTCCTACTTTAATGAATGCCGGTCGTCCGTTGGGACAATTATCCGCCTGTTTTGTTCTGCCGGTTGAAGACACGATGGAAGGTATTTTCGAAACGATCAAGCAAGCGGCTTTAATACATAAATCCGGCGGCGGAACCGGCTTTTCTTTTTCCCGTCTGCGTCCGAAAGGCGCTCCCGTCAATACTACGGGCGGCGTAGCTTCGGGTCCGATCAGCTTTATGAAGGTCTTTAACATGGCGACTGAAGCGGTAAAGCAAGGCGGTACCCGTCGTGGCGCTAATATGGGAATTCTCCGCGTCGATCATCCCGATATTTTGGAATTCATTGATTGCAAATCTGATTTAAAAGAAATTACCAATTTTAACATTTCGGTCGGCATTACAGAAGCTTTTATGGAGGCAGTAAAAAGTGGTTCTGACTACGATTTAATTGATCCTTCCACGCACAAAGTAACCGGACAGTTAAATGCTGCCAAAGTGTTTGATAAAATAGTGGAAAACGCATGGAAAACCGGCGAGCCGGGTATTATCTTCCTGGATCGTCTGAATCGGGACAATGTCGTACCGGAATACGGTGAAATCGAAAGCACCAATCCCTGCGGAGAGCAACCGTTACTTCCTTACGAAAGCTGTAACTTGGGATCCATCAACCTTGTAGCAATGCTGGATGAATCCGAAGACGGCAGCTACCAAATAAACTATGATAGATTAAGCGCAACAGTAGACAAAGCAGTTCATTTTTTAGATAATGTAATTGAAGTTAACAAATATCCGTTAGATGCTATTGATTATACCACCAAACAAATACGAAAAATCGGTTTGGGAATCATGGGATTTGCAGATATGCTGTTATACTTAGGCATTCCGTACAACTCCGAAGAAGGCGTTGCACTGGGTGAAAAAATCATGGCATTTATTAATGCACGTGCCAAGAGGAAAAGCCAGGAACTTGCAAAAACAAGAGGCTCCTTCCCATTATTTGACAGCAGTACCTTAAAGAATGGACAACCTACCCGTAACGGTACTGTTACCACGATTGCGCCAACCGGTACCCTTTCTATTATCGCGGGAGTCAGCTCCGGAATTGAACCTGTTTTTGCGTATGTTTTTATCCGTAATGTGATGGATTCCACTAAAATGATCGAAGTCAATCCCGTATTAAAAAATGTTTTGATCAAACGCGGACTTTACAGCGATGAATTAATGGAAAAGATTGCATCAGAAGGAACATTGGCACATATTAAAGAAATCCCCGAAGATATTCGCCGAGTGTTTGTTTCATCTCACGATATCAGTCCAGAATATCATATCAAAATGCAGGCAGCTTTCCAAAAGCATACCGACAATGCAGTATCCAAGACGGTCAACTTTATCTCATCGGCAACACAAAACGATGTCCGTGAGGTATATCTCCGTGCCTATGAAACCGGATGTAAAGGCGTGACAATCTATCGTGACGGCTCTCGGGACAGCCAGGTGTTAAGTATCAAAAAAGAGGAAAAAGCACCGGCACTAACTGTTCCTGCGACAAGTGCCGTCAGAGAAATTTCTCCCCGTCCACGTCCTGCAGTAACCATGGGATTAACGGAGCGGATGAGAATCGGCTGCGGAAATTTGTATGTCACCGTCAACTATGATGAAAACGGAATTTGCGAAGTATTTACCAGTACAGGAAAAGCCGGCGGATGTCCATCGCAATCCGAAGCTACCGCAAGACTTGCATCCATTGCGCTTCGCTCCGGTATTTCCGTCGAAGAAATCTTAAATCAGCTGAAAGGAATCCGATGTCCGTCAACTGTACGTCAATCCGGTATGCAGTGCACTTCCTGTCCGGATGCTATCGCTAAAGTAATCAAAAAAGTTTATGAGTTACAGAAAAACGGCGGTCAAATCCTTGCTGCTCCGGCAGTTACACCCGCAACCGCAAAAGAAACGGTACAGGAAACAGCCTCTAAAGCAATTAAAGACTGCCCGGAATGCGGCAGTGCGCTGGAACATGAAGGCGGCTGTGTAATTTGCCGTAACTGCGGATACAGCAAATGCAGCTAAAAACAAAATACAAACATAAATATCCGTCGGCATTTGCCGGCGGATATTTCACTTTATTTTAAATTTTTAATTACATCGGCGGGGTTAATCCACTTATCCCCTTTTTTCATTGCAAAATGCAAATGCGGTTCTTCTGCCGTCTCAATAATTGCCGTATCGCCCACAGTTCCGATTGTTTGATTTAATTCTACTTTTTGATTTTTACTAACCTTCACGCCTTTTGCCAACCCGCAATAATAAGAAGTGTATCCACCGTTGTGTTTGATTGTGACGCAGACACCCCAAAGCGGATCATCCTTGACCTCTGTAACTGTTCCGTCTGCACAGGCGTTCACATTTTTACCTAATTCACTCTTAATATCAATTCCGTCATGCGTCCTCCATTCATTCAATGTCTTTGATTTCACCAATTCACCGTTACTGAAAGGGTTTAATATAGTGCCGTTAAGAGGCACTGTGAACGTAATCTGTGAGGACTGTGACTGATTTTTTGATGTTGTAGAACCGGATGAGTTTTTGGATGAATCGGACAGTTGAGAAGATGATTGCTGCTGCGAAGAAGTAATCGGAACATTGCTTTGATTTTGATTGACATTTTGCGGAAAGCCCCATGTATTGGAGCTGCTTGCGTTTTTTTTAGCAGTGCTGTCATCGGTCAGTTGATTCATTGTTTGATTCATCGCCACAAATACTGCCGCGCCTACAGCCACAAGACTGATTGTCAGCGCTACATAAAAGCCTTTTCCGGAAAAAAAGCGAGAAGATTTTGTTTTTCCAAAACGAAGATTTTTCATATGAATAGCCCTGATTAACCGGATGAAAGACCGGTTAAATTCCTTTCTTCATGATATAAATTTCACATAATGTAAATATGAAACAAAGTACAGTTTGATTGATCGTTGTTTAAAACAGCTGAAATCAAACATAACAAAACCGGGAATTTAAATGGAAACCGATTTGTCTTATTTCTATTTTTGCCTTATTTTGAATGGAATATC
Organism: uncultured Eubacteriales bacterium; assembly: GCA_959605275.1. Classification (GTDB taxonomy): domain Bacteria; phylum Bacillota; class Clostridia; order Oscillospirales; family Ruminococcaceae; genus HGM13222. The sequence continues at coordinate 16,159 of CAUHFD010000025.1, forward strand.
CACTATTTAAAAATTTATTCTTTTCCATTTTTTGATGAAAAACTTTATTACATTATGCCCGTATTTACAAAAAATAATCATAATAAAAAAGCAGTGCGATAATTTTTATCGCACTGCTTGAGCGTGTCGACAAAGTCGACAACGCTCTGGGAGAGGGGACTTTCCCCTCTCCCAACCGTACCCCACAATCCACGTTGCGACGCGGATTGTCGAGGAAGTCGATTCGTCTTAATGCACAAGACGCGATGCACATGTCCTCGGTTTCTCCATTAAAAAGGGCTGTAACTTATAGTTTTTCATGCCGACTTTTTAAATACCAAAAACTTACGAATCAAATAATTCCATATCATAACTACAAATGTTGCTACCGCCTTTCCGATCAATTCCAAAATATCATCCGGAATCGCAGAAAGCAATGTGAGCTGAACGAACAGCCATTCCACACACAGCCACAACACTAACGTATTAATCCCCAATCCAATTAAGGAAGTAATCATAAACAGAACAAATTCTCTTACAAGATTCTGTTTTTCCGTAACATGAAACACCCACGCACGGCTCAGTAAATAATTAAAAATAACAGAAACACAGAAGCCGATAATACTGGACACAACATAATATACCCCTAAATAATTGGTCAGAACATAAAATATACCCCAATCCAAAAAGGTTGCCAGTACACCGATAATTCCGAAACGAATAATTTCAGCTAACACTTTTTTTACATTTGCATTCATAATAATAATTCTCTCCCGACCCTTATTTATTTAAAAATTCCTGTACAATAAACTTGGGCCGCGCTTTTGTTTCCATATAAATTTTTCCGATATATTCTCCGATAACACCTAAAGCAAGCAGTTGCAGACCACCGATTGCCCACACGGAAATAACAATTGTAGTCCAACCTGCTACTGTTTTTCCCATTAAATATACTACCAGAAAATAAATCAGCATAATAATACTAATAGAAAAAATAATAAATCCCAAGCTTGTAATCAAACGAATCGGTTTAATGGAAAAGGACGTGATACCTTCACAAGCAAAACTCAGCATTTTTTTTAACGGATATTTCGATTCTCCTGCAAACCGCTCTCCCCGCTCGTATTCCACGGTACAGGACGGATAACCAATCAGCGGAACAATGCCGCGCAAAAACAAATTAACCTCTGAGAATTGCTCTAATCCCTCCAATGCGCGCTTGCTCATCAAACGATAATCCGCATGATTGTAAACAATTTCCACCCCCAGCGCTTTCATGATTTTATAAAATCCCTGCGCAGTAAACTTTTTAAAAAAGGTATCGGTTTGACGTGAACTTCTGACACCGTAAACAATATCATTTCCCTCTTTATATCTCTCTACCATTTGATCTACAACATTGATATCATCCTGTAAATCAGCATCCATGGAAATCACCATATCGGCTTTGTCTTTCACCGTCATCAGCCCGGCTAAAAGCGCATTTTGATGTCCTTTGTTCCGTGACAGCTTAATACCGGAGAACAAATCATCCTGCTCATGCAGACCAACAATCAATTCCCATGTTTTATCTTTAGAGCCGTCATCTACAAAAACAATGCGGCTGTCTGACGAAACAGAACCGGATAGAATCATTTCGTTTAACTTTTCCTTTAAACGTTTCGCCGTTTCCGGCAGCACTTCCTGTTCATTATAACACGGAATAACCAAGTATAAGATATTTTGCCCCATCATGCTCATTTCCTTTGTCTAAAGTTTCTGTTTTCTGAAAATCAGAACATCTCCTGTCAAGCATTCCTTGATTTACGCAAACCAATCAAGCATGTTTTCTAACCGAAATGCCTTTTAGCTGCCAGAAAATATTCTTCTAATTATATAATTGTAACATAAAGAGATAAAATATACAACCTGTTTTTAATGAATATTATTCAGGAAAGGAATTTTGCCCAATATGGCAATAACGGATAAAATAAGATGAAAAAAGAAAATTTAATCTATTCCACGCTGATTCTGACGATTGCTTCTATTATTACCCGAATCATCGGAATGGTCTTCCGCGTCTACTTGTCTAATCAAATCGGTGCTGTCGGCATGGGACTGTATCAAATGATCATATCCGTCTATTCCTTTGCATCTACTTTTGCTTGCTCCGGTATTGTCGTTGCGGTTTCCAGTTTGGTATCTGCACATCTTGCCCGCCACGAAGGAAAATGTGCCAAATATATTTTTCACTTTTGTGTTACTCTTTCGGTTGTACTGGGCATAACCGCGGGCGCAGTGCTCTATTTTTGTTCCGATATCATCAGCAGTGTTTTGTTAAAAGATATGAACGCGGCTTTTTCTTTAAAAATACTGGCTCCCAGCATGGTATTTATGTCATTGTCCTCCTGTTATCGCGGATATTTTCTGGCAATTTCCAAAGTTTCCAAGCCTGCTATCGCCATGATTGTCGAACAGCTTGTCCGTATGTTCGTCATTACTTCATTTATGGGAATATGGCTTTCCAAGGGAATCAAATATTCCTGTGCAGCAGCAGTAATCGGAATGACAATCGGTGAAATCATCTGCGCACTCTATCTTTACGTTGCATATGTTCGCAGCAGCGCCCTGTTGAAACAAAGTCAAAATATGAAAATACATAAAATGCACCTCATTAAAAGTATCCTTAAAATGGCAGTACCGGTTGCGGTTAGTTCCTATCTGCAATCGCTGCTGCGAATGATAGAAAATATTCTGCTGCCGAACAGTCTGAAAAAATATGCCGGCAACGCAGAAAGCGGGATGGGAATTTATGGTTCCTTAAAAGGAATGGTGATGCCGCTGTTAATGTTTCCTTCGGTATTTTTATCTTCTCTTTCGGTCAGCCTTGTCCCCGAAATTTCACGTTCGGTCTCGGTCAACAACACTAAAAGAGTCAATCACACCCTGAATCGCGTCATAAAAATCACATTGATTGTTTCCATTTTGATCGTTGCCGTATTCATTACCTTTTCACATGAAATCGGGATTGCTTTATACAACAGTACCGAAGTAGGCCGTATGCTTGCGATGCTGTCTCCGTTATGTCCGTTTATGTATCTGGAAATCGTTGTTTCAGGAATTTTACGCGGACTCAATGAGCAATTCAGCAGCTTGAAATACAATACCGTCGATTCAGTGATGCGTATTATTTTGATCTTTTTGATTGTCCCCTATCGCGGACTATACGGTTTCATCGTAATCATGTACCTAAGCAACATGTACACCTCTTTATCCAGCATTGCGCGATTGCTGAAAGTGACAACAATCTCCTTTCGGATGATGGAATGGTTTCTCAAGCCTTGTGTCGGAGCATTGCTTTCCGCCCTGTTATTCAAAGGAGTTTTTCGTTTTTTGATTCCGAGCGGACTACATATCTGGCTGAATCTTATTTTTTCCATTCTATTCCTATGCGCCGGTTATTTTCTTCTGTTAATCCTAATGAAATGTATCACAAAAAGTGAGATCAAATGGATCAGTGAAAAAATGAAAGCACCATTGCACAAAAAGCAAGCGAAAGATGTGACCGTTTCCTCTTTTTTAATATAAAAATCTCTTTCTCTCCATAAACAAAAAATCACCGATCTGATACAGTTTCAGATAACAATCATACTCTGACAAAATATTTTTACGTTTTAATCAATAATTTTCGGCATAATCAATCCATTAGATGCTTCTAGTATTCCTTTTAGAACTCACAAATGAATATTGTTCTGCGGTATATCAGATTGCTCCCCTTTCAAAGCATTCTTCTCGGTTAGCCTTTCGGTGGATTCGGATTTCGTCGACTCCGTTGACACGCTTGGATTCATTTCGGTGAGATGATTCCAATATCTTTTCTGCATGTGAGACATTCGGCATCTAGGATTATACCTGCTCTCAATCGCAATGGAGTCATAATAATTTTT
>CAUHFD010000026.1 GCA_959605275.1 uncultured Eubacteriales bacterium
GTCATAGATACAAAGAACTTCTGCATGGTTTTTAGGTCGAGCTTTGGATCTCTGATAGTTGGAAAGACATGCGCTCATACCGCTCCATGCAAGCGTTGTAAAGGAATACTGCTGCCGCAGTTCTGCACGACGGAAGTATTTTCTTACCCCGTTTAAATATCCGAAAACCACAATATCGTAGTATTCGTCTTCGGATAATCCTTTTTTGCTTAAAAAGCGATAAATAAGGCTGTGATGCTCTGCTGCAAAGGCGCTTTCCTGTTCGGTAAGACTTTGAAATTGTTGTTTCATGATAAAAATTCCTTTCTGATTTTTAGCTGAGTGACTGAAAACCGGAGGGCGTCAGAACATTGAAAATCAGCTTATTTGAAGTGATTTCCCGTACCTCTGTTACCCCATGTTCATTTTCTGCTCCGATTTTGGTTTTCTTTTCTTTTACGATTCGTCCCTTGATTATATGAGGGGTTTCGCAGTCCACAAGACCGTTCATCAACCCGCTGGCACCCACAAGTCCGATCTGGGAGAGGTTGAGCGGCAAAAGAGGTCTGCGTTCCCTGTTGTCAAGCGTTTTATCCTCAAACAGCCGGTTGATGCTTTTGGAGTTTTTAAGCTGTACGGCAAGTTCTGCGACATTGAACATCGCACCTTTAAACAATTCCACCGGTTTGGTGGCAGCCGGGAGAGAATAAATCTGCTCCGGTATTTCGCTCAACGGCTGAATATGATCGGGAGACAGCATATATTCAGATAATCGCTCTGCTTTTTGTACTTCTTCCTGTCGGGCGCGCTTCGTTCCGAGAAACACCACCTGCTTGAAACGGTCAAATCCTTTGCCGATAAATCGGTATACTCGAAGGTTTTCAAAATGCTCACATAATACGCGGCAGACATCCGGCGTGGCGCGATAATACGGAATAATGTAGATCAGCAGTCCGCCGTCCGTGAGCAAACGCATACTGTCAGCTAAAAAGCTTTTTTCCAGACGCCGGCTGCCATGTTCCGAGGGAACCGACAAATATGGAGGATTAAGAAACAGACACTGAAACGCCCCAAGACTGATACGGGAATGAAAAAAACTACCGAATCCAACCCGTGTGAGACGCTGCTGTGCTTTTTCAGCGCGTGTTTCGTCAATTTCGATACCATAGGTGACGGCGTTTTCACCAGCCGTAAACCCAGCTAAAGCCAGTCCTTCGCCGCAACATGGATCAATTACATTGATCGGTTGTTCCGGAAAAACTACCGCTTGTTTCAACAACTTTACATGGTCTGCGTCGGTCGGGAAATAACCCATCCGCACACGGTTCATGAGATGTCCCAGCGCTGCAGTGTCGATATTGCTTTCGTCACACGGCAAAGAGTCCTCATACGCTTTCAGCGCATAATAGAGCGGAGTAAAGTTCGGCACGCCGAGATAATCATACTTTTTCAGCACATAATACAGCTTGCGGGTTGTTTCGGTAAGCGCAGCATCTCCGTACTCGTTAAGCTGCTGGATCAGTGCAGGAAACTCTTCCCACAGTCGTTTGACAGCTCTCTGCATATCCGCCAGCGCATCAAGCTCCCGTTTCAGTCCGGTACCTTTGTACTTATCGTACTGCGCCCGGATTTTCGGAAGTTGCTCCCGCAGATATCCGATGGTTTTCTTTGCGTCTGCAATCTCCTTCAAGCAAAAACAGATTGGTTTTTTTTCATCCATTCTGCATATCCTCCAACAGAAAATGCTCGACATGCAACTTGACCAAACCGATTTCCTTTTCGCTGTCTCGGCTGTTCCATCGCCTTGCCTGATACAGAATTTTCTGAATAACATAAGGCGTCAACGACGGTTCACCGTCAATCAGACACAAGTGCTCAATATGCCGGGTATCCTGAAAGATACGCTCGATTACCGCATAGTCCATGGTCACTTCTTTGACAGCTCTGTGCATACAATGCTCACAGATCATATTGCATTTTCGGGTTGCTTCGAGAAGAAGGTGTTTGAATTCTAACATCAAAATGATTCCTCCCACAAAAAATGCCGTGTCAAAGACACAGCATCCAAGTGATTTATCCCACCGCTATTGTATGTTGAGAGTTTATTCGTTTTCGAATACTTCCGGGATACATATCGGTAAGGACAGTTTGAAGAAGGGATACGTATTGCGGGAAGGAACGCTTGGCAAATCCGGGACATTCACAGTCCTCTGGAATAACCACATAAACGGCGATATAATCGTCGGCATCCTCCGCAATAATATCCACATGATGGTTTTGCAGCACCACAAAACGGCTTTGACCGGCACCGCAGGGTTTCCAGCAACAGGTCTTTTTCAGCGTTTTGTCATGATAAGACATTTTAACGCTGAGCGTATTCAACAGAGAATTCCAGCCCTGCTCCAGATTATCCGTATATACGGCGCTGCTGTCAATATAAAAGCCGTCGTATGCAGCCAAAGTTTCACACGAAGGCGGAAGCCAATAACCACGTCCCATCAGGCAGTCCTCCTTCCGATGCGCCATACTCGGCATTTAGCATGTTTTGAGAACACCTTTTGGAAAACGCTGCGCATGACTGGGGGAATACTCTCATTATGAAAATGATTGTCTGAATACACGATTTTTCGTTTTCCGTCAGCCATGACTTCCTCAACACGCAGGCTTTTCATCACCTCGGTCTGTCCGCCTTGGTAATCGGTATGTTCGTTTTGGTACAGAATAAAATGTCTTTCTTCCATTATGTTTTCCTCTCTCTTATGCGGCCATAGCCGTTTGATTATTTTTTCGCGTTTTTTTTCGTTTCTCCACCATTTCTGCCCGCATATTGATCTGGCGGGAAGAAAAAGTGATGTAACGGGTGTTTAACTCTCCGCAAATCAGCAGGTCATAAAGAAATGAAACGACTGCGGTTGCCGCTGTCAAATTCGCTGTAACAGACTGCGGTGCCGATACCGTTCGTTCCGCACAGGATAGCTCCGATGGAAATTTGTCCTCATCCTTCAGCATATCTGGATAGAGGGTACAGACCGGCTTATAAGTCGTGCGTTTGTTCTGGCGAACGCCGCAAACCACCTGCCCAGTGTGTTCTCCATTGCCGGAATCGATGTAGATCAAATCCTTTTGCTTATAAAAAACAGAATGACAAAGCTGTCGGGATTTGTTGTTATCCACGCATACGATCAGAATGACTCTTTGCGTTTCCTGTCCGCCCGTCCAGATTTGTTGACGAAAGTCCGGCGCGGTAAGACGAAGAAGTTCCTCCTCGGTCTCCACAAAACGCGAGATATACTCGCACTCAATGCCGAAAGCGGCCGAATAACGTTCAGCCAGCACCTGTGCCTTGTTTCGTCCGATATCCTGTTCGACGAAGTTTTGACGAATTAGGTTCTTTCCTTCCACCACATCGCCGTCGCACACGATAATACGCATTTGACGGTCTGCTGCAAATGCGATCCGGTACAGATGCGGGATCACATATCCGCCCGTTCCTCCAGCACCTAGTATGATGATTTTGACAGGAGCGGTTTTAGAATACTTCATCGTCATTTCACTCCTTATCAGGGGATACTGAAACCGTTTCGGGAAGTCTCGGCACAGGGGATTCGCTTTTGAAAGTGATTCGGCTGTCCCATATTGAAGGATAGGAATATGCCTTAAAATTTGTTTCAAATATTTCCTCCGGATGAACTGGGATAAATCTGCCTGCGCAGCTTGCACGTACAGTGATGTCCGGGAATACCTTATCCAGCCGACCCACAACAGCATACAGCCTTGTCGCCTTTTCATCGCGGTTGTCGATTTCGGAAAACTTCGCCGGCATGGTGTTATGGCTGTGTATATCCATAACATGAATCAAATGCTCGGGATATTCTTCCTCCATAACCGAGTGAATACTGGTATGCGTCAATTCCTGCTGTGGCACCCGAATGGTGTATTTGCCGTGGATGGTGTCGTACAGAATATGCACAAGCGCCTCCAGTTCAAAACGATCCGAGAGCTTTTCAAAGAAGTTAATAATGACCATCAGAATATGCATCGGTATTTTCGGAAGGTTCATCCGAAAACCGCTACACACCTCCGGGAACTCCGGCAGAAAATCTGCCGGAGCCGTAAAGGTGCCTACGGAGGTCTTGCGCATTTCATAAATCCTGCCGTCGCAGGCAGGAATGATGACAATGGGCTTCGTGCTAGTCTGTGCATCTTCCGAAGATGCACAATATTCCTTATAGGAAGGTAAAGGAATTACTTTGCCCTTGCTCTGTGCCGTCACACGGGGTTTTACAAGGCATTCCGGCTGCTTTTCCGCGTCGGTGTTCGCCTTTTTGATCCCATCAAGGAACGCTTTGGATTTTTCGATCTCCGCCTTAATGTCATATACCTTATCGGAGCCGGGATTGAGAACTGTCTTGGTAACCTTGCCGTAAGACACAGTCCAGGAAACCTTTTTTGATTCGGACAATTCGGGAAAATCCATTTCGTATTTCTGTCTCACTTCTTCAAAAGTACAGTCATGCTCGAAAATGGGATCTTTCGCCTTGCCGTAAGAGAATATTGCGTCTTTTTCCGAAAAGCTTTCCATCAGCCTTTCGTCGCTTTTGGTTTTCGCTTTCTTGAGCGCAGCGGCAAAAGGATCTTCCTCATCCTGCCGCTGTGCTACCGGCGTTTGCGCCAACGCATCGGCAAACATTGTGGTCTGCTTTGCAGGAGGCGTTTGCTGCTGTGCCTGCGGCAATTCCATCTGTTTCTCTTTGAAAGAAACAGCCGGCGGCGCGGGTTCTTCCTCTTCAGTCAACGAGAAGGCGGCAAACAAATCGTTTTCCGGTTCCGTTCCGTTCAGGAAGGCGTTCAGAGGGTTGTTCGTGCTTTCACTCATGTTGGGGTTGTCCTTTCTGTTGTTTATTTGTAAAACAGAAAAAGACCAGCCTCCAACTCATAACGAGTGAAAGCCGGTCTTCTCTATAATTACCGGTTGGATTTATTTTTTTGACATCTGCCACCGTTCGGTGGAAAACAAAAAGGCCGAAATCATCTGTAAAAGACAATTCCGACCATGTACCTCAAACCAAAGCCCCGAAACGGGGACAATTACTCATACCTAAGAACAAATTTATTATACTATATCTTGTGCCGAATGTCAATACATACACAAAATATGCTCTCATATTTACACAAAATATGCTCTCATATTTCTGTGATGTTCGGAGTAAAAATAAATATGGAAAAACCGCCTCTAACATTTGACAAACCCTGCAGGACTATGTATACTGTAGATAAGTCCTTTTTAGAGGGGTACGGCTTAAGGGGTTGAGCTGTACCCCTCGCTTTGTTTTCGCTAAACTTTTAGAAATCAAGCTAACCAAAACAGTACCCGCCCTCGTCCCATGCGAAGGCGGGCATTTGATTTATAAATTCAGGCTTTTAAAATCCGCGGCAGGTGCTTTGCAAGCGCCGTTTTCGCACAGATACCAAAGCGCGCCCTGTTCAGGCAGCGGATAAGCTGCCGTAAAAGGCGCAACCTCCGACAGTGTTTTTTCGGTTTCCGGTGATTTGAACAGGATACTGAGTCCATCTGCCGGCCGGATCTTCAGATACACTGAAAGCTCAGTTGGCAGATGGCTACCGGTGCAAATCAGTTCCCGGTGTGGGTACAGCGAATCTGTCATGGCCAGTAGAGCAAAGGAGTGTCCGGGGGGATATTCGCCGATCCTCCCCGCTATAAATCTATGTTGTCTGTCTGCCGCCTCACGCCATTCGGATTCTCCTGTAAGCCATGCCAGTTGTTCCAGTACCATTGCGGCAGCGGAATTTCCGGAAGGAATTGCACCGTCATACAGTTCCTTTGGGCGCGTGATCAACTGCTCGGCGTCGTGGGCGCTCATAAAATATCCGCCGTTTTCTTTATCCTCAAATAATTCTGTCATCTGGCGCGCACGGTATACCGCCTGCGTCAGAAATCCCGCGTCGAAGGTGACACCATATAACGCCAGCAGTGCCAGGGCATACACCGCATAATCGTCCAGTTGTCCGGCATTCGCCGCCTCTCCGTCTCTGTATCGCAGAAAAAGACGGTTTTGCCCGTCGGTCATTTTTTCTTCTATGAACCGCTGTGCTTTCATCGCCGCTGCCAAATAACAGTCATCCTCTAAAATCAGTCCTGCCCGGGCGAGAGCAACAATTGCCCATGAGTTCCAGGAAAGCAGAATCTTATCATCCCGGTGCAGGCGAGTTCTCGTTTTTCGGTATTCATACAGCTGGTCGCGCTGCGAGGTATCTTCTTGCCAATCCACCGCTTGCCGTCCGATACGATTAGGAATACTTCTCCCTTCAAAATTTCCGTGCTCGGTTATATCATAGAGCTGACAGAATTCTTCCCCCTTTTCCTGACCGAGAACGCTGACGATCTCCTCCGGTGTAAAAACATAATATTTACCCTCAACGCCGTCGCTGTCTGCGTCCTGACTGCAATAAAAGCCACCTTCATCGTCAGTCAGCTCGCGCAGAATATAATCGGCAGTCCGTTTTGCCACTTTTGCGTAGAACGTGTTCTTTGTCAGCTGAAAGGCTTCCAAATATGCTAAAATCAGCAAGGCGTTGTCGTACAGCATCTTTTCAAAATGCGGAGTCAGCCACCTTTCATCGGTGGAATAGCGAGAAAACCCGCCGCCGATCTGGTCGAAAATCCCGCCCTGCGCCATGGCAATCAAAGTCGTTTCAGTCATCTGCAGTCCCTTTGGTTCATCCTCCAAGCGAGCGAACCGCATAAGAAACAGTAAATGATGTGGTGTAGGGAATTTCGGCGCGCTGCCAAAGCCGCCCCATTCGTCGTCAAAGTTCTTTTCAAACCAGCGATATGCTTCTTTTATCAGCATTTTATCAGGGATTCCGCGTACCTCCTGCTTTTCTTCGCAGAGCGCTGCTGTTATTTTATCACCGGTTTCAAGCAGCTTTTCCCTTTCGGTATGCCAAAGCTGGGATATCTGACTGAGCAATTCGGTCAAGCCTATCAAACCATATCTGCCTGTTTTCGGGAAATAAGTACCGGCAAAAAAGGGCTTTTTCTCCGGCGTCATAAAAATCGTCAGAGGCCAGCCGCCCGAACCGGTCAACGCCTGACACACGTTCATATATACTGCGTCAACATCAGGCCGTTCCTCTCTGTCAACTTTGATACAGACAAAATCCCGCAGAAGTGCAGCGACATTCTCGTCCTCAAAAGATTCGTGCGCCATCACATGGCACCAGTGGCAGGTGGAATAGCCGATACTTAGAAAGATCGGTTTATCCTCATTTATCGCCTTTTGAAAGGCTTCGTCACCCCAAGGATACCAGTCCACCGGATTATCCTGATGCTGTAACAGGTAAGGGGATTTTTCACTTTTCAGTTTATTTGGCATACGATACCTCCACACGATCTTCCGGCACTTTATCTTCCCGGATGCCTTTGAACACCGGCTGCCGAAGACAGCCAGATTCGGTTTTCTCCATATATTTTACGGTGCAGCAAAGAACTGGCGTTACCCAAACGGCGCCCTCATTCCCGACAGGAATATGCACCATTCCAAACGAAATAGCGCCTCTGTGTGATACTCCATTATTGCACGTCACCTTCATATACAGAAATAGTATATCCGAAAAACGCAATACTATTTTTATGACAAGAAAAGTATTGGCTGAAGTGACGGCAAGGTTTGATACGGAAAGCAGAATCACGCCGCTTTCTTTGTTTTGGGAAGACGGAACGATTTATGAAATCGACCGCGTCATAGACGTCCGCCGGGTCGCCTCCCTGAAAGCAAGCGGTATGGACATGTGATAACACCGTCAAAACAAACGGCAGACAGAATTATTGAATTGGCAAAGTGCAAGGTTTTTGATTGCTTTTTACAAAAGCCTTGCACTTTGTATTTCGATTTCGTCCGGAAATTGAAATCTGTGTTCGCATCAAGAAATGTCTATACGGCAGATAGCCGTTCGAATAAATCAAATTGTTGATTTGTTCAGCAGACATTATTTATTTTTGGAGAAACCGAGATGGTTTGTAGGAGCAAAAGGATAGAAATTTTTTAGAGAGACACGAGCTAAGGCAGTGCCGTACCCACACTTTGTTTTTCGGAAACGAATGAACAAGAGGCTGTCACAAGTGAGTAAAATCACGAGCGATAGCCCCTTGTTCATTGACAAATTTATATCGGCAGAGAACATTCAACCTTTAGTGAAATGACCTAAAACATGTTTTTTGATAGCCTCAAAAGATCTGTCACTGATGTCATGCTCTATTTTGCAGGCATCTGCGGCGGCTGTTTCTTCCTCTACTCCGAGACGGATCAGAAAATCCGTCAGCATTATATGACGCTCATAAATTTTAGCGGCAATCTCTTTTCCGGAATCAGTCAGCGTAATATAGCCATCTTTATCAACTGTGATATATTCGCCTTCTTTCAGAAGACCTACGGCACGGCTTACGCTTGGCTTGGAAAAGTTCATATATTCTGCGATATCCAAAGAGCGAACATCATTACTTTTCTTCAAAAGTATGTAGATTGTTTCCAGATACATTTCACCGGATTCCTGTAAATGCATACTGAAACCTCCCTTTCCGTGCAAATTATATTATATAATACACCAGAATGATGGAAAAATCAAGTGAAGAACCGCAACCGTTCAGAATGGCAGTATGAAAAGAAGATCAAACAAGCAGACAAAATGCACAAACAATCAATTAGTCTATGCTAACCAAATCACAAAATTGCCGAATTATTTATCTTGGAAAAATATTCTAAGAAAAGCTATTGACAAAACATCTTCCACACAGTACTATATTAAGTGGTTAGTATAAACTAACCACTTTTGTAATCAGCCGGTTAGCTTTTGCTAATTATCTTTTCTGATAAAGTGAGGAATGAATATGATGCCCTTAGCGCTTGCAAATGTAGGAGAAGAAAACACGATAAAAAAAATCGGTGGCTCTCCCGAGGTGAAAAAACATCTGGAAAATCTCGGTTTTGTAGTAGGCGGAAACGTAATGATTATCACGATGTTACGCGGTAATGTCATTGTCAACGTCAAAGAATCCAGAGTAGCAATCAGTGAAGAAATGGCGCGAAAAATCATGATATGATTTGTACATATATCATATGTAAATAGTTTTGAGGAGGAATAGATATGAAAACTCTTAGGCAGGCAAAGGTCGGAGATACCGTCAAGATTGTTAAGCTCCACGGCGAGGGCGCGATAAAACGCCGCATTATGGATATGGGACTGACAAAGGGTGTTGACGTGTATGTTCGCAAGGTCGCACCTCTCGGAGACCCCATCGAAGTCACCGTTCGCGGCTATGAGCTTTCCTTAAGAAAAGCAGACGCGGATATGATTGAAACCGAATAGAAAAAACATTATTTGGGGGGCAACCCCATATTTTTAAGGCAACCGATTAGCAACTGCTAATTACAGAAAGAGAGGAATTTGACATGGATTTACGAATAGCCCTTGCAGGTAATCCGAACAGCGGTAAAACAACTTTGTTCAATGCGCTTACCGGTTCCAATCAGTTTGTGGGAAACTGGCCGGGCGTTACGGTAGAAAAAAAGGAGGGTAAGCTGAAAAAGCACAACGGTGTCACGATCACGGATCTTCCGGGTATTTATTCTCTTTCCCCGTACACTTTGGAAGAGGTTGTAGCACGTAATTATCTGATAGGGGAACGCCCCGATGCGATCCTTAACATCATCGACGGTACAAACCTAGAAAGAAACCTTTATCTGACCACTCAACTTACCGAGCTCGGCATTCCTGTGGTTATCGCCATCAATATGATGGATGTAGTAAGAAAAAACGGTGATAAAATTAACACCGAGGAGCTATCCCGAGAGCTTGGCTGCAAAATCGTAGAAATTTCAGCCTTAAAAGGAACAGGCATTATGGAAGCGGCAGAAGCCGCCATCGACGCTGCCCAAAATAGTAAAACCGTGCCGATGCATACGTTCTCCGGGACTGTTGAGCATGCCCTTGCTCATATTGAGGAGGCTGCCGTTCACGGACTTCCCGAAGAACAACAGAGATGGTATGCTGTCAAGATTTTTGAGCGCGATGACAAAGTACTTAGCCAGCTTAATATCAATCCAGCAACCATGGCTCATATTGAGGAGGACATTAAAGCGGCTGAAAAAGAGATGGATGACGATGCGGAATCCATTATCACGAATGAGCGATACATCTACATTGCCTCCATCATCAAAGCTTGCTATAAGAAAAAGAATGCGGGCAAGCTGTCTTCCTCGGATAAAATTGATAAGGTAGTGACAAACCGCTGGCTTGGACTTCCGATTTTTGCCGCAGTGATGTTCTTTGTGTATTATATTTCGATGGTCACCATAGGCTCCGCCGCGACCGATTGGGCAAATGACGGGTTATTTGGTGACGGCTGGCATTTATTCGGCATCGGTTCGTCCTCTTATGAAGAAGCCGACGGCGAATACAGCGATGCACTCAACGCAGTCAATGGTTTTATAGAAATCGACCCCGAAGCGGAAGATTTTGCACCCGATACAGCCCTCGCAGAAATCACGGCATTCAAGCCTGATTCCGAGGGTGCTACCGGCAAGATAGTAGTCGAGGATGAAGAAACCCTTGCGCAAACGGAAATGACCGTCTATTATTCCTCCGTTCCCGACAAAGAGGCGGATAATGACACGGTTGTGCAAATGTCCTATCTGGATGCAGTAAAATACTTTACCGAAAAGGAAGCGGACGGCTTTCATGCACCCGATCCTGCTGATTACGGTGTTTGGGTTCCCGGTATTCCCGTTTTGGTCGGAAACGGTCTTGAAGCAGTCGGAGCCGCAGATTGGCTTTCCGGTTTGATCAATGACGGTATTGTTGCCGGTGTCGGCGCCGTTCTCGGCTTTGTCCCGCAGATGCTTGTTTTATTCCTTTTCCTTGCTTTCCTGGAAACCTGCGGATATATGTCCCGTATCGCTTTTGTGCTTGACCGTGTGTTCCGTAAGTTTGGGCTTTCCGGTAAATCCTTTATTCCGATGCTGATCGGCACCGGCTGCGGTATTCCCGGCATTATGGCATCCAGAACGATTGAAAACGAGCGGGATCGCCGTATGACGATTATGACCACCACATTCATCCCCTGCGGTGCAAAAGTTCCCTTTATCGCTATGATTGCCGGCGCTATTTTCGGAGGCTCTGCATGGGTGGCTACCTCTGCCTATTTTATCGGCATGGCTGCCATCATTGTTTCCGGTATTATGCTGAAAAAGACAAAGATGTTTGCCGGCGAGCCTGCTCCTTTTGTCATGGAGCTTCCGGCTTATCACCTGCCGACGGTGGGCAATGTTCTGCGTTCTATGTGGGAACGCGGCTGGTCCTTTATTAAAAAGGCGGGAACCATCATCCTGCTTTCGACAATCCTTGTTTGGTTCACTACATACTTCGGATTTACCTCTGACGGTTTCCGGATGCTTACCGAAGAGGAACTTGATCAGTCCATTTTAGCAGCGATAGGCGGTGCAATTGCTTGGATATTCAAGCCCCTGGGCTGGGGAACATGGGAAGCGGCAGTTGCCTCCATTACCGGACTGGTAGCAAAAGAAAATATCGTGGGCACAATGGGGATTCTCTACGGAGCTTCCGGCAATGTATATGCTACTCTTTCCCAGGTGTTCACCGGTGTAACAGGATATTCTTTCCTGGTGTTCAATCTGCTCTGTGCTCCCTGCTTCGCGGCTATGGGTGCCATCAAGCGGGAAATGAACTCCGCTAAGTGGACTTGGTTTGCAATCGGCTATCAGTGCCTGTTTGCTTATGCCATTGCGCTGATGATTAACCAGTTCGGCGGACTTTTCACCGGCAATATCAATGTAATCGGTCTTGTGTTTGCGGTAGCAATCCTTGCCGGTATGGTATATATGCTGTTCAAGCCCTACAAGGAAGCAACGAAACTGACCACAAAAGTGGAAGTAAGATAAAACAAAATCAGGGAAAGGAGCCGATCAAAAATGCTTGCGTGGATTTCAGATAATGTTTCCACCATGATAATATGCCTTGTGCTTGCCCTTGTCGTAATCGCTGTTATTATCAGCATTGTAAAAAACAAGAAAAAAGGGAAATCCTCCTGTGACTGCAGTTGTAGCTGTTGTCCCATGGGCGACTCCTGCCACAAGCATTAAGCTAAAAGGGAGATGCAGAAAGCTTCTGTGTCTCCCTCATTTTTCAGCATAGGTTAGCTATTGCTAACTAAAATTTCAAAGGAGAGTGTCAAATGAGTGTTGTAATTATCGGAGGCAATGAATGTATGGTTCGCAGATATACCGATCTTTGCCGGGAATATCGCTGCAAAGCAAAAATTTATCCAAAAATGAGCAACGGAATAAAAAACCTTGGTACACCGGATCTGATGATTTTATTTACGAATACAATATCACATAAAATGGTTCGATGTGCCCTAAGTGAGGCAAAGGAAAAAACAACCATCGCACGTTGCCACAGCAGCTCCATCGCAGCGTTAAAAGGTATCCTGGAAGAACATACGGGAGGTACTGTATGTCAGAAGAATTAATGATTCGCCATTGTTTGCCCACACTGACAGGGATAAAAACGGGCAGTTTGCTTGCAAGGCGTTAGGAGCGGCAATAATATAAAAATATTCCCTGCAATCATAAAACGTTTTTGCCCACTACCTTGCTTTTCACGTTCCGAAAGCAATATTTGTATTTACTTTTCACAGAAAATCTGATATACTGGTAAAAAATAACACAAATCGGAGAGGTAAGGTATGGGAGAAAAACTAGACATTTTGATTGCAATGGGCGGCTATATGTTGGTCGTTATCCTAATCGGCGTATTTTTTGCAAAGCGTTCTCAGGCAAGTACTGAAAACTATTTTCTGGGCGGACGCTCTTTGGGACCTTGGGTGGCAGCGATGAGTGCAGAAGCATCTGACATGAGCGGCTGGCTATTGATGGGATTACCCGGTGTAGCTTATTGGTGCGGTCTGGCAGACGCTGCATGGACAGCGATCGGGTTAGCACTCGGAACGTATATTAACTGGTTACTGGTATCGAGACGCCTCCGCAGTTATTCTATTGTTTCAGGCGATTCTATTACAGTACCGGATTTTCTAAGCAATCGTTTTCACGAAAAGAAAAAAGTGATTCTGGGCGTATCCGCAATATTTATTCTGATTTTCTTTACGGTATATGCCGCGAGCTGCTTTGTAACTTGCGGTAAACTGTTCGCCGGATTATTTGATTTACCCTATCATGCAATGATGTTGGTCGGAGCCGCTTTTGTATTAATATATACGATTTTGGGCGGATTTCTTGCCGAAAGCGCATCCGACTTTATGCAGGCAATCGTCATGATTCTCGCTTTGCTCGGCGTGTTGATTTTCGGTGTAAGTCATGCTGGCGGAATCGGTGCGGTCATTGACAACGCCAAAGATATTCCCGGCTTTTTGTCTTTGACCTCTATTGCATCTCCAATCGTAGATACAAACGGTGTACAGCAAACAACCAACGGTATTGCACAGTTTGGACAAGCAGGCAGTTACGGATGGATCACAATCCTCTCTACTTTATCATGGGGACTCGGATACTTCGGTGTGCCGCAGGTATTGCTGCGTTTTATGGCGATTCGGAAAGGCTCCGAATTAAACCGGTCCCGTCGCATTGCTACGGTATGGTGTGTGATTTCACTCGCTGCCGCTGTTTCCATCGGTATTCTGGGCAGAAAAATTTTCCCGTTTGACGCTGCTCTTGCAACAAAAAGCGCTTCGGAAAATATTTTCGCACAGCTCTCGCAATTATTGTTTCATCCGGTAGTTGCCGGTATTATCATGGCGGGAATCCTCGCGGCGACCATCAGTTCCTCCGACTCTTATCTGCTCATTGCTGCATCGGCGGTTTCTAAAAATATTTACGAAGGAATTGTCAAAAAAGATGCTTCGGACAAACAAGTCATGCGGGTATCGCGCATTGTATTGCTGATCGTTGCTTTAATCGGCATTCTCATCGCATGGGATGAAAACAGTGTAATTTTTGAGGTTGTATCCTTTGCCTGGGCAGGATTTGGTGCAACATTCGGACCGATCATCCTGTTTTCGCTGTTCTGGAAACGCACCAACCGCGCGGGCGCCATTGCGGGCATGATATCCGGCGGAGCAATGGTGTTCTTCTGGAAACTGGTGCTCAAGCCCATCGGCGGCGTATTCGGTATCTACGAACTTTTACCGGCGTTCTTAGTATCCTGCATTGTGATTGTAGCAGTTTCCTTATGTACAGCAAAACCGTCTGCAGAGATCGAAGAAGAATTCGAGCGTGCGCGCACCTACCAAGACGCACCTGTTGAATCAAACGAACCTGCCCCGGTCAATGCTGCAGAAGAGGCATAAGAGAGAAATTAAACAATATGACATCTTATTGAATGCTCACTGAACAAATCAAAAATTTGATTTGTTCAGCAGACATTATTTATTGAACAACCTGTAAAAGTTTGCAAAATCAGCGGGGCAGCCATCATAGCATGGTAGCCCCGCTGATTTCATGATATACCGCTGTCATACCCAAACGCGCCAAAAACAGCTCCGCATAACAGCAAAATCTTTAAATCAATATCAGGTGTTTTTCATCACAATCGTTCCAACTGAGTCTGCAACACGTTCACACGCATCAACACAATTTTCCATGTAATCGTATATTTCACGCCATGAGATAATATCGAGCACCTCATTACACTGTGTTCGAACCGCAATAACCGCATCCAGATAAAAACGGTCGCATTCTTCCTCAGCATGGTTCAATTCAATAATCATCGTCCTGAGATGATCCGATTTTTTAAAATGTTCAAATTCCATCAGCATATTTTTCATTAAAACACAACAGTCCGCAATTTTTTGCGCAAACATGATTGCCTCGGGTGCTACCGATTGAATCTGGTTCACATAGAACCTTTGCAGGATTTCCTCAATCATATCTGTAACGTCATCAATGTTCTGGCTTAATTCCGCAAGATCTTCTCGGTCGATCGGTGTAACAAACGCTTTTGCAAGCGCAGTGGACATTTCATGTTTTTTCTTATCGGCGGAATGCTCAAAAACGTGCATTGTTTCCAGCATATCATCAATTTGAGCAGGATCATATGCTGTTAAACATGTTACCAAATAATCTGCCGCTTTGCATCCGTATTCAGCAGCTTCAATAAAATTCTCAAAATAAAATTTGTCTGCTTTATTTGCCATAATAATCACCATTCCTTATTAAAATTGCTCCGGTATTGCAATATATGTAATTGTCCTCCGCACCCTTTAGACAAACAGAGGAAACGGAACATGCAAAACAATATTTTGTGATGTCAATCGTCACAATCTGTCTTTTCGAGTACATCCTCAAAACAGCCATATAAAAAGCTTTGTCATAACAAATCCGATCAAGCCACAGCCGGGGAAAGTCAATATCCAGGTCAGTGCCATATCTTTTGCAACTGAAAAATTAATTGCCGACAGCCTTTTTACCGCACCTACTCCCATGATTGCGGTTGTTTTTGCATGTGTGGTCGAAACAGGAATACCAAACACTGAGCTAATAAGCAAACAAATCGATGCGGCAATATCCGCTGAAAACCCTTGGTATTTTTCAAGCTTGACCATATCCATGCCCACCGACTTGATAATTTTCTTGCCGCCGACAGAAGTTCCGATACCCATTACAATCGAACACAACAGCATAATCCAAACCGGCATTTCTACTGTCACAGAAGCATTCTGACCGTTAATTAACAGCATACACAGCAGTATTACACCCATGAATTTCTGACCGTCCTGCGCGCCGTGCATGAAACTCATTGACGCTGCTCCGAATATCTGTGCGACACGGAATACTTTCTCAGTTTTCGCTCTATTTGCCCGGCGAAACAAAAGAACAACAATCTTACAGACAATCCACCCAAGTGTAAAACCCAGCAATACCGAAAGCACCAAACCATAAACAACTTTGATCCATTCCGATCCGTTTACTCCCTGCAATCCTCCATGCAGTGCAATTGCACCTCCTGTAAGTCCCGCAATCAATGCATGGCTTTCACTCGTGGGAATACCGAAATACCATGCCAGCACCGCCCAAACAACAATGGCAAAAAGCGCCGCACTTAATGCTACAATGGCTTCATGCGAATTGGTACCGAAATCAACCATTTTTGTGATCGTTTCAGCCACTGTTGCATTAATCATACTCATTAAAAACACACCAAGAAAATTAAAGAAAGCCGACATAAAAATAGCCGCTCTTGCCGACATACATCTGGTAACGACGCAGGTTGCGATTGCATTTGGGGCGTCTGTCCAACCGTTAACAAAAATAACGCCCAGTGTCAATATTACCGACAAAAGCAAAAGCGGGTTTTGGGTGAGCTGAGCCCAAAAATACTGAAAAGACAGATCCATTGAATAACCTCCATAGGTAAGAAATAAAAATAACAACCGGACAATATCAATTGTATCAGAAAATTCTTACAAAGTAAACCGGCTCACGATTCCGACCGGCTTTTTAAGCGTTCACAGGCATTGCTCAGGAAATAGGAAGTTACCGCGCCGCCGATAATACACGCAATATAAATAACAATATTCACTGCCTCTGTGTGAAAAGACGGAATAATCATCACCGTTGTGGCTGCAACAATCCCCAAAATACTATGTGATATTACGGAATAAAATCTTTTATAAGCGGCGTCTACCCCTTTCGGAAGCGTGAGAAGGCATAGCGCAACGCCAATCGCAAGCGGAATGAGAACCTCCGGAGAAAATTTTGCAATACCGGCGAGCATTGGCTGGTACAATCCAAAAAACAAAAGCAGAGTAGAAGAGCTTAAGCCCGGTATTACAAGGCTGAGTCCCCACATAATACCGCAGAACAGATATCCCCATATATTCGCTTGAAAGGTAATGGTACTTTGACTTTTTAAAAGCCACAGCAATCCCAACATCGCCGAAAATCCCGCTATCATCGCAACATAAGAAGAGGGTTTTCTGCCTTTTTTTCCGGCGTCATTCCACAGTCCCGGAACCGTTCCGATGATAAACCCAATAAACGCACAGGTAACCGCTTGGCTGTTCTTCAACATTAACCAATCTGCAACACCGGACAAACCGATAAAGCCAATCGCTCCACCCAAGAGAAACACACCGAGCATTTTCCAGTACTTTTTGATACTGTTTTTCGGATCAGATAATATGCCGATCAAAGGCTTGTACATACCAAAAGCGACGCACAAGGCTCCCCCGCTTACACCGGGCATAATTGCCCCGAAACCGACTATCGCACCTTCTAACAACCACAATATTCCCTGTATGATCTTATTTTTTTTCAAGCAAACACTCCCAGACCTTTTTTGTAAATCTTTCCGGAATTATAAAGTAAAAATGATCTTCTTTTCGTCACTCCGAAATTTATAACAAGCACAATCTTTACTCTTTTTCAGCCCATTCCGAAAGACGCAGCAGCCCTTCTTTACTTCCTGATACAAACAATGTATCGTGTTCCCGGAATACATAATCCGGTTTAATATTTTCAATCACAGTACCGTCGTTTTCTATTGCAATAATATTCAATCCAAAACGTGAACGCAAATTTATTCCCAAAACGCTTTTGCCAATAAATTGATTCGGTATTATTAATTTAGAAATAGTGATTCGTTCGCTCAACTGCATAAAATCAAGCACTCGCGTGGTTTCGAGCCGGCTTGCTAACCGAATTGCCATATCCCGTTCCGGATATACAACCTCTGCACCGAGCTTTTCCAATATTTCTCCATGCTCTGCGCTGGTTGCTTTGGCAATTACCAATGGGATTCCTATTGCAACCAGATTTAAAGTAGTGAGGATAGAGGATTCCATATTTTCTCCGATACATACAATAGCGACATCACAATTTTGTATGCCGGTTTCAGTAAGTGTCTTTTTATCAAGCGTGTTAACAACAATCGCGTTTTCGGTAAATTCCCGTATTTCCCGTACTTTATCCTCATCTTTATCAATAACAAGTAATTCTGCACCCGAGCCGGCAAGTTCTGTCGCAAGAGCATGTCCGAATCGTCCGAGGCCAATAACGCCGTATGCCATATTTTCATTTTTTCGTTTACGAAACATAATAATTACCATTCCTTTTGGAAGTTGTTTTTTGCCGTCATTCATAGGCAAAAAGGAATAATCGAAGCACGAAAATTAACCGATTGCAATATTACCTTCCGGGTAACTGATTCGCTCGCCCCTTGTAAAATACCACAAAGAAGCAACCGTCAAAGGACCCAGCCGTCCGATATACATAATCGCAATGGACAGTAGTTTACTGCCGTCGCACAAATCCGGTGTAATCCCGGTGGACAAACCAACCGTACCAAAAGCACTGGTTACTTCAAATAAAATATCCGTTAAAGAAATATCGGGTTCCATCACAGCCATCAAATAAACGCCGGTTATAACAACCGAAACGGAAAGAATAGTGATAATTGCCGCTTTCCGAAACGCCTCACGCGGAACCGAATAATGAAAAGCCTTTCCCGATTTATTTGTTGCCGCCGTTTTTATTCCCTGTAAAAGTACAAAAAAGGTACTGGTTTTTATACCGCCTCCCGTGGATCCCGGAGAAGCGCCGACGAACATTAAAACAACCAGCACCAACAAGCCTGGTGTCGAGAAAGTCCGAAGCGGATAAGTAGAAAAGCCGGCTGTTCTGGCAGACACGCTCTGGAAAAAAGCTCCCAGCCAAGTAACATTCTCTGTCAATTTCAGCAATACAGTTCCTGTAATGATTAAACCAGCGCTGACAGTCAAAACCACTTTGGCATGCATAGACAACTTGCGCCAGCGCAATCTTGTTGTCCAGAGTTCCCGAATCACCAAAAATCCGATACCTCCGAATATAATTAATCCACAGGTAACCAAATTTAACATTACATTGTTACGATAAGGAATCAAATTTTGATAATTACCGAGTATATCAAAGCCGGAATTATTAAACGCTGCCACCGAATGAAACAGGCTGACTCCCAGTGCTTCTAATGGCGGATAATCCTGCACAAAAACAGTAAAACTGAGAATTGCCCCCGTTAGCTCAAAAATCACTGTTGTCAGGAAAATGGATTTTACAAAATTAACCATCCCCTTTCCTGAATTCAGGTTCATCGCCTCGCGAATCAAATTTCTTTCTTTTAAATTTACCCTTTTGCCCATTGCCAGAATGATCCCTGCGCCGACAGCGGTAACGCCAAGACCTCCGATTTGAATAAGTGCCGCAAGAAAGAACTGCCCTACCGGTGTAAAAGTATCCCCTGCATCTATTGCGATCAGTCCTGTAACACAAACAGCACTGGTAGAAGTATACAGGGCATCAATGTATCTGACCGTAACGCCATCCTGCACACTACACGGCATAATCAATAAAATGGAACCAATCAAAATCACCAAAGCAAAGCCAAGTGCAATAATTCGCCCCGGCGATTGCTTTTTTATTAATTTCAGCATGATATTTCCTCATTCGTTTGTATCATTCATCCGATACCCTACGCCAAGCTCGTTTGAAAAATATTTATTGTCCCCCGGTTTTAAACCGAGTTTTTTTCTTATATTCGCCATATTGACCTGAAGTTTTTTTACACTTCCGGAATCCGTGGCACCCCAAATCGTCCGTATAATAAAAGCATAGGTCAGTACCTTACCTGCATGTTCAGAAAACAATGCCAAAATATTATATTCTGTTTGAGTCAGTTTTATCTCCTGCTCACCGATATAAACCTTACGCTGATCATAATTAATCTTCATATCACCGGTGGTGAACACTCCTCCCGGAAGCATTCCTTGTCCGGTACTGTAACGATTATTTCGCAAAGCGGCACGTACCCTTGCCAATAATTCTGCTGTGCCGAACGGTTTTGTGATATAATCATTTGCCCCAAAATCCAGCGCAGACACTTTATCCTCTTCCGCAGTTCGCGCAGACAATACAATAATCGGTACTGCGGAGGACTCTCTCGCCGTTTTAATAAATTCAAGCCCATCCATATCCGG
>CAUHFD010000027.1 GCA_959605275.1 uncultured Eubacteriales bacterium
CACTCATTTGATTCCATTGATCAAATTTTCGATTATATGAATGCAGCTTTCCGACCGCCTCCAAAGACAAGCAGAATACCATTTCAAAATGAGGAACCAGCCCGTTGACCGGTTCCCTCTTTAGAGCCTTTATAAATCGCTCTTTATGCGTCAAGGCTATCCCTCATTTCTTTTCTTTCGAATCACCAGTGCAATAAGCAGACCAAACAATGCAGCCAAAACAGCAAAGCCCGATCCGATTGCAACCCAAAGCAGAGTGTCATTGTTCTTACGGGGAGCGCTAACCTTTATATCTGACTCATTTACCGTACTGGAGCTATTTCCATCCGGTTTGCTGTTTACTTCGTCATCCACTTCGTCAAAAACGATGTCGTCATCCGAAGCAGTTCCTACATCTGCAGTATTGTCAATATCCGGTTGATCAATAACAGACTCTGGTCCGTCGGGTACTTCCGGACCGATATCAATATCATCATCGTCAATAACATCATCGTCGATATCATCCATATCATGATCGATATCCTCATCATACAAATCATCCGGAGGAATAAACGCTGCTTTATTTTTCATTCCGTCTGCAAGATCAGGATATGCAAGGATATCTGCCTGTACGATTTTTTCCATGACCTCTTGATCATCCATCGTGCCGCTGTAAAGTCTGACATTGTTTATCCGTCCTTTCAGCCACTCAACCTGTTCTACGCTGTTAGCGATCATTACGCGGTCTTTTGAAGACTGCTGACGAGGTTTCACCGGGTCGACAATCAATTCCGCTTTCTTGACACCGTCCATATAAGCACGGAGTGTTTCGACACCGTCAAAGGTAATTGTTACATTCGTCCACGCATTATAGAAAGTAGTGTCATTGATCACAATTGCATAATCAGGATCAATGCCCATCTGGAACGAAAGTTGTCCATATTTGTTAATCCGAAGTGCCCAACTGCATTTTTCTTCATATGGCGCGTCTGCAACAATCGTCTGTAGTTCTTTGTTGACAGCCTGTTTCGTATTAATCCAAGCAGAAATAACAAACGGTTCCATCATATCGAAAGAATATCCATTGCCCGCAGCCCCTTTAGTCGCCGTAAGAACGCTGCCGTTCTTGCTTGGCTGATAGGTATGCCCGAATACTGAATCCTCTTTATATTCAGACGGATCGGTAACAACAATATTTGCGCCTCCTGCTCTGTCCCATGTTACCAATCCATAGGTTGGGTCCTCGGCTGATTCATTCAGTTTCCACTCATGTTCTTTTATAAGCGGGACCAAATCGTCGGGTTCCGGTATGCCGTTGGGAGCATCCGTATTCCAGTCAATGTTAATTTCATCCTTTGTCTGCGCATAGGAGTAAACACGGATATTATGAATCCGTCCGCGAAACAGTTTGCCTTGCATTAAGTTGTTGCCAAACATAAAACGTTGTCCCAAAGTTTCATAATTAATTTCGGACGCAGAGCGGTCAATCATCATGGAGCCTTTTTCTTCCCCATCCAGATATCCGGTCAGCCTGTTACTCTCGCTGTCATAAGTAAAAGCAATATGCTGCCAACCGTTGTTCGTCACCGTTGTGTTCAGATCCAGCCCATAGCTTTCCTTCTGACCCCACTGGAAGAACACAGAGCCGGTATTGGTCAGTCGAACCTGCCAGTTTGCCGGTACAGTACCATCTATGCTGTTGGGAGCATCCCCCATGATTACCTGCTCTGTTCCGAGCCCGGAGGGCTTGAACCATCCGGAAACCGTAAATGATTTCATCATATTCATGCTATACGGTCCCGAGATTGCGTACGGTCCCGGACGATATGTATAGCCGTTTTCCGTAAAAGAATCGTCCTCTATTAAATTAGAAGGAATAATGTTGCCCGAAATGGGAGAGCTTCCGGTTCCATAGTCCACAACTGCATTATCTTTTGTGATCTCATCAAATTTCCAGAAATGCTTGAGTTCCTCCAACGTTTCAGGTTCCAGAACAGACAAGCCGCCGTCTGCCTGAATCATCGCATCAATAGCGTGGTCGGGATCTGTTCCCTTTTCGTCCAGTGTGTAGTTATAGAAACGAACATTTGCCATTGAACCGTCCAGCTTCAGATCTTTGGCAGCACGGTTACCAAGAATTAAAGTATCCGAAGCTGATGCAAGATGCCGTTTTGCTGTTTCAGATACTTTAGCCTTCGGCGTTGCTTTGCCGTCATAGAAGCCCTGAATTTCAGATGTCGCAGCATCATAATTAAAACTGACATGATGCCAAAGTCCGTCATTCACTGCTGTGGAATTGACAATATATCCCAAATGTTCGGTACTGGTATCACAATCCCAGATCTGGAACTTGAGCTGGGCGTTCTTGGAAAAATGAATATCCCAAGTATGCTTTCCTGTTCCGTCATCATCGCTCATCAGCATGATAAAGTCATTCGATTGCTTCTGATCGGCTTTCAGCCAGAATGAAATGTTAAAGCTGTTAAGCGGACTGAAACTGCCGATATTAGCAGTCGCATAATTCGCTCCCGCAGCTCCGATCGGAGAAAAGACCGTCCGGGTTGTAAGATTGGTTCCCCACTGAGTATCTTCTTTCCAGTTTGAAACAGAATTGATATCCATGTCACCATTTTCGGCAACACCTGTATTCGCTCCAATTAATTTTCCGTCGTCTGTTTCATCTTTACCGCCGTCGAGCATCCATTCATAAAGCTTATTCGGCTCACTGGGATCGACCGGAGGAACAACAGGAGTATGGTTAGCCTTATCCAAAGCTACTTGCGCATCGGTTAAAACAACACCGTCATACATTTTAATTTCGGCTAATCCACCCTTAAACGGTGATTCTTGATATAAGTTATTGCCAATCATCAACCGTTCGTTCTGATATGCCGAATATTTCATATCATCAGCAACTTGAACAGAACTATCCAACACGCCATTTATATAGGCACGAATCTGTGTCCCGTCAAAAGTATATGCAACCTGAGTCCACTTGTCAAAATAGTCTGTTTTGCTAATGATAAGGTCAGTTGTTTTTCCGTCTTTATTCCAAACAAAGTGAATCTTGCTATCAGTTCCGATGTATATTGACCATTTGGAATTTGCAGGGTCATAACTGCCGTCGGAAGCGATGACTTGATCTACCGTGCTGTCTTCTATTGCTTTGAACCAAATTGTTACAGAAAAATTTTGGTATAAATGCAGAGCGTAGTCGGTTGTTCCGGCATGCAGCGCATAGTTATAGTTCTTCTGCGGGCTGTATCCGTTTTCAAAAATCTCGCCCGGATAAGACGGACGGACATTGGCAGAGCCGTCATTGGTAACAATCGGCATGTTATGGGCTTTCGTCCCGTGATCCAAAATCGCGCCGTCGAAAATTTCATCCATCTTGTAATAGCTGTCCGGGGCAGGCAGCTTAGTATCATCCGGTTGAACAGGTTCCTCCGGTGTATGAGCTTCTGCATCTTTAGCTATCTGCGCATCGGTTAAAACGATGCCGTCATACATTTTAATCTCAGCAAGACCACCTTTAAACGGTGAAGTCTGCGCACCGTCATTTCCGATCATCAGTCGTTGGTTTTGATAGGACTGATATTTCATATTATCGGGGATGGCTTCTCCGTTGTTGATCGTGCCGTTCATATATGCGCGGACATGGGTTCCGTCATACGTAAAAGCCACCTGGGTCCACTTATCGAAATAATCGACAAGATGGATGACCGTTTCATGGGATGTGTCTCCGTTGTTCCATTGAAAATGAATTTTATTATCTGTCGCAATGTAAATTTTCCATTTAGCAGCCGAGCCGTCCATCGGACAGTCTGCCGCTAGCACCTGGTTGACTGTATTATCCTGCTGTGCTTTGAACCAAACCGTTACCGAGAAAGTACGGCTTAAATTCAGTGCATAATCGGTTGTTCCCGCATGTGCCGCATAGTTATAATTTTTCTGCGGGCTGTATCCGTTTGCAAAAACCTCGCCCGGATAAGACGGACGGACATTGACAGAACCGTCATTGGTAACAATCGGCATGTTATGTGCTTTCGTACCGTGATCCAAAATGGCGCCGTCAAAAATTTCATCCATCATATAATAACTGTCCGGGGCAGGCATGGTTTCCCCTTCGCCTGCAAAGATGGACAACGGGAATAGACCGAACAACATTACGATCGCTAAAACAGCCGACAGGATTTTATTTTGCCTTTGTATTTTCATCCTCTGTTTCATTCCTTTCCAAATGCCGCAATCAGCGGCGCTTTTGCTCTTATCTGGAAATGATCTATACTAATTGATACAAGTGCTGATATTTTTCTTCCAAACCAGCTTCATTCATAATTTTAACCGCCTCCGGAGGCCAGTTATTACCGTCGACATAAACAGTATTCGTAACAGTTACACTGTCTTTATCACAGTTTAATCCCTCGCGTCGGTTATTCGTAAAGTTATGGTCCACCTTGAGGTTGTAAACACTCATAATCCCGCCGGGACCGTTCGGGAATCCATTTAAGTTAAGCCATCTCTGCTCGGTATCCCACAATCTGGTATTAGTATCCACAACGTTATCATAGGTAGTATAGCCGCAGGTTCCCTCATCATGATAGAGGCTGCCAAACGCTTCCATCTGCTCGTATACATAATTATAACGGCAAACTGAATTCGGTTGTTGACCCAAGGTATAAATACCTCCTCCATCCCGCACTAACGAGTTAAAGTGCCCGACCTTGTTATATTCAATCAGATTGTCGCGAGAATATTTGGATTCCAAACAGGCAGTCCAACCCCATCCGACACACATGCCGCTGTACCCTGTGTTGTAGATATCGTTATGACGAATGGTAATATGCCGTGCAAAATGCACCTGAATGCCGGTTGCACCGTGGTTTACCAAACTAACATTACGAATTAGATTGTTTTCAAGCAACAGGTCACAGGTCACGTGCTCATCATCAAAAGAAGAAGTAACCCCATCACTGACCATAATCGCGGAGTCTCCAATATCTTTAAATACGCAACCCACGATTTCGCCGCCCTGGACACCGTTATGATAATAAATAGCGGAAGCAACCGTATTCTTAAAAATACAATCACGAAACGAAACGTTTTTTGTCCAGTTGACGTTAATGTGTGCATCAAGCTGACTAAAAGTCGGCGCAGGATAGTTATTCTTTACCCGACACACGCCGCCAAAAACACTTTGGCTCTGGTTGGTTTGCAATCCCTCCTTGCTAAACCGGCTGTATGCGGCATAACCGAAAGTCAAATTCTTGAATTGAATATTCCGAAAATACTCGGGAGTTTTATCAAGATGACCTACACCGCTGATATCAATAAGATAATCAATATTAGAGTAAATACATTCATGCTCCGCGGGGTTTTTCCCATCTTTCGGATAATAATACAAATATTTCGCTTCTTCATCAAAACAAAAATCGCCCGGATCGGTAATCAAGTTGATGTCGTTTTGAATATAAATGCCGTGGCGTCCCGGATTCGGCCACCAGTATCCGTTAATATCCGCCTGCGTTTTGTACATATAAGCTTTTATAGTTGTCGTCAAACGCTTAAAATACTTCCGATTCATATTAATGATATTTCCGGGTGAAATTGACTCCGCACGGTACATGCAGATTTTCCACTCAGGATTCCAAATTACTTCAAGCTGCTTGGGATTGTGGATTTCTCCCAGCTCGTGAAAACGCACTTCAAACGAATTCATATCGGTAAACGGAATCCAACCGAATTTTGGCCGATCGGCTTTTGCAACTTTCCATTTGGATGCAAGGTTCTGACCTTCTCCGTCTACATAAAAGGTACGTATGTATTTCGCATCAGGAAGATAAGCCCGGAATATTTTTATTCCGTTTAATTCCGTTTCTTCCCAGTGTGTAACCAATTTACCACCATTAATAACTGCTTCTTCTCCCTCTTCCCCCATAATAATCCATTTATGATCATTCGGAAGCTGATCTGCGACCGTAAACTTTACAGGCTTGTTTAAAAAATAATTGCCGCCCAATAGAACGATCGTCATATCATCGTTTACTTCATTTTTAAAGGTATTGACCACTTTTTTGGCAAATTCCAATGTGGCAAAAGGTTTCTCCCTGGTTCCTGTGTTACTGTTACTGCCGCTTGGGGAAACATAATAAATATTGGAAGCAAGTATGTTTTTGTTCAAAGCGATGTTCTTCCTTTCTATTTGTTCAACAGGCTTTTGTATTTTTCAGCAACTCCGGCATTTGCAATAATCTTTTTTGCTGTATCAGGCCAATTGTTGCCGCTGACGTAAACATTTTCTGCAAGTCCTTTGATGGTCTGCATATCACCATTGTTGATAATATTGGTATTATTATAGTAATTATTTTTAATGGTAAGCCCATAAACCGTCATACGATGAGATCCCAGCTTAACCGGAAAACCGTTCAGACAGAGCCAAACTTGGTTAGGACGATTTGCGTTAAAATTCTCAACCACGTTATCAGTTGTTGTATAACCGGCAGTTCCTTCATCATGATAAATGCCGCCGTACGCCTCATGCTGATCGTAGATATAATTGTAACGGCAAACCGAGTCAGCCTGCTGACCGAGCGTGTAAATACCACCGCCGTCCCGAACCGTAGTCATAAATTTACCGATCTTGTTATATTCAATTACATTCTTCTGTGAATAATCCGAATTAAGCACAACATACCAGCCCCACCCGACACTGATGCCGGTGTACGGCACATCATAAATGTCATTATGAGAAATGGTGGTTGTGTTTGAGAAAAACGCACAAATTGCCGGCACAGAATGGTTTACCTTCCCGATTCGGCGAATCACATTGTTTTCAATAACAACACCAGTGGTACGCTCTTTTCCCATTTTATAAGCCGCATGACCGTTTCCGATGATCACGGCGGAATCACCTAGGTCTTTGAACACACATTCCTGTACCTTTGCCGCTTCAACTCCTAAATCAAAATGGATTCCTTTATCAGAATTCATATAGATGCAGTTCAAAAATGAAATATCTTTGGCATTCTCAATCAGGATGTTTCCTTGATAATAGGCATCCGGAATATTGACAACCTGGTTATTCCCGGCGGTTGCATTTCCTGTGGTAATATCACTGATATAATGCTGATTCTGTTCGGTTGCCATGCCATGATCGCCTATCAGATCAAATCCGCCGTACCCCATTACAAGACCGTCAAATAC
Organism: uncultured Eubacteriales bacterium; assembly: GCA_959605275.1. Lineage (GTDB taxonomy): Bacteria > Bacillota > Clostridia > Oscillospirales > Ruminococcaceae > HGM13222. Next base: position 7,183 of record CAUHFD010000027.1, read on the forward strand.
AATATGTTGTACCCGCTTTGCGCTGTCACCGACAATACGGATCATTTCGTCCAAATTGGAAACAACACATACTGCTTTGTTGGGATCCAAGCCGTTTTCGGGGTAGAAATAGATAGCTTTTTCCGCCTCATCATAACAAAACTCCCCAGGAGTATCAATCAGACTGACATCATTTTGCAAATAAATTTTTTGATTTGGATTTCTCGGATCGGGATACCAGTTCCAATAATTCGGATTAGAAGTATCATTATTTCCTACCGTCTGAGGAGTCATCGCCCAATCCCAATCAGGCTGTCTCATCACGATCGAATTATTGGAAATTCGATCTGCACGTTTCAGAAAAGTTTTCCATTCACAGTGCCAAACGACCTCAAGCTGTTTCACGTTTTTGATTGTTTTCAAGTTATGGCTCGGAACGGTAACTGCATTGTACTTATTATCCTCCGCCCAACCCCAGTCACCATATTTTCCGGTAGAATCATGGGTGGAATCATTAGTGGAAGCCGCAAGCATCATCGGCTTTTCATTCACATAAAAGCTTCTGCCGTACTTCAATCCATTAACATTGGCTTTATACATTTTAATACCGTTTACCGTAACCTGTTTCCAACCCGTGATTTGCTTACCTCCGCTGATAACCGGTCGTGCGTTCTGATCGGATTTGATAGTCAACGTTTTATTATTCGGTAAATTATAGTCTTGGTCAATTTTCAAAGTCGAATCCAGATAATAGGTTCCGGTTGCCAGAATAATATTCATATCATCTTTGATCTGGGACTTATATTTATTGATCGTCTCCAATGCACATGCAATGGTCTTCAACGGTTTTTCTTTTGTTCCGGGGTTATTATCATTTCCGGATGGGCTGACGTAATAATCCTTTCTCGCTGTTGCCGTTTGAGAGGGCTTAGAAGAGGTATCCAAATTGGTATTTCCGTTGTTAGAGGAGATTCCGCCGCTTGGCTGACTGTTATCTGAAATAATATCGCTGTTTTCTCCGCTCTCTTCACTGGATACATCATCTGTGCCTGTACTGCTGTCGCTGCCGATGTTCTGGGAAGATGTACTCGATATGCCGGAGCCGGATGGACCAACATTCTTCGAACTGCATCCGATAAGTCCGCCAAACAGAACAGAGCATGTTATGAAACAGGAAAGGATACGTAATACTCTTTTATTTGTATTCATCTTAACCTCCGTACTTTTCATTCAAATAGAAAGCCTCGTTTCGGGACTTCTTACTTCGTTTTTCCAATTAATTGACTGAGATTATCCTTTACTCTGCTTTTTCGGTTTTTTTAGCAGCAAGATAATCGCGATAATAATACCGATTACCAGCAATGACGCAACCGCAACAATTGCAATCATCACTCCCGTAGAAAGCGGACCTTCGTCGGTATTTTTATTGATCGCCGTATCTTCCGATGAGCCGGCACTTTCTACTGTGCCTTCCGGAATACTACCGGCAACAGAAGACAGCGCATTAACGTCCAAAGCGGATTCGGTGCTGGAAACCTGTGTATTCCCGGAATTATTGTTTCCTATCGCGGACGTTGCTTTTTGAGAAGATACCTGTGCCGTTTTTGAGGAGACATTCGCCGTATTGGCATCCAGATCAACCGCTGCACCATTGGTTTGCTTTCTCAGCAACTTGATCTGATCCTTTGTCAGCGTCTGATCATAAATACGAACCATTGCCATTCTGCCCTTTAGTTTATGGGTCTGCGGATCGCGTGCCATCAAGCGCAGTCTGTGTTTATCAGTCGGCGGAGAGATCGCTTTCGAAACCACCGTCGGGTTCACAATCTGGTTGTTAATATAAGTATAGGGAGACATATCCGTCCCGTCGATATAAATTTTGAAAGTGAGACTCTTTTTATCAAAGGTTACCGCAACATGACGCCATTTTTCCCCATCCTTTGTCATGTCGTATTTTGCAACAATCTGATTAATCTGTCCCCAGCTTCCTTGAGATTCGACACACACATTTCCTTTTGTATTAATCAAAATCGTCCATGTGGCAGGAGAATAATCCTTTTCCGTCATTGGCTCGTCGGCGTAGTTATCTGCCAAAAAACTCCAGGAACCGATTGACATCTCACTGACATATACCCATGCGGCAAATGTAAAATTTTCCCCCATATTATACTGACCTTTTGAGTTGTCTGCGACCACAATACCGGGAGTGATTACTTTCCCAAATTTTCCCTCGAAATCATCCATCCATCCGGTGTTATCGCCAAAATAAGCATTGTTCTTTAATTTTCCTTTATCAATTGCTTTATCACCGCTGCCTTCTGTCATATCCCATGCGCTAAGCGGCTGAGGAAGCGTTACGGCTGCATTGGCACTCAGCAATCCGGACAACGCGGTTATGGCAATAACCGCAGTTGCACACATGGCAACAGTCTTTTTTATCATTTTTTTCATATCAGAAGCTCCAGACCTTTCCTGATTTCTTATTGCTTAGATGCTTTCCATTCATCAATTTGGCGCTGCATTTCTTTAATAATTGTATCGGCACCCGCGCTTTTGAGATTTTTTAAAAATTTATCATACATCTCATCGATTTTTTCCTGCGACTTTCCGAAACCGATTAAAACATTGTACCAATATTCATCCACAATATTGGAGCAGTTTGCATATTCTGTCTTCAAATTGGAGGAATCAAAGTTAAACCCAAAGGATTTTGATACAGTCGCACTGTCATTGACTGCTTTCGTCTGCTCCCAGACATCATCTGGCTGCCCCGGTGTGAGCCACTGGTTAAATTGATCGCCAAATGCCCATGCGATAGGCATACTGTAGCCGCTGTTATCAATCAGTTCTACCCGCTTAAGTCCGGAAGCAGTTTCGCCGACTACATGATAATGCTTACCTTCAATACCGAATACCAATAGGTTAAATAAATCCTTATCACTATAAAGCAATTCCAAAAGTTTCAGCGCACGAATCGGATTGTCCGAAGTACGAGAAATGGCATTCATGGTCATTTGAAGGTTGCGGGTAAACAGGATCGTTTCACCCAGCTTGGCAAATTCCGCATCATATGTTGTAAACTGTTTTTCCTCTGTTTCGATTCCGGGCTTATAAGTAGGCGGAAAACGCATTTGGAGGAGATTGAATTTCGGACTGTTGATACTCATATCAGGCCAAAAATAACCTTTATTATACCAGTCTGCTGATAACTTCATCGCAGAACGCCACTCATCGGTATCAAATTGGTTAACAACTTTCAGCTCTCCGTCATCATATTTGACAACACCCGGGATTTTCCACGAACCACCCAAGACATCAAATCCCCAGTATGTCATCAATCCATCAATATCAAAGGTGGCATTAATAAAATCATCTTTTGATTGTGTTTTGGCAAAAGCAAGATAATCTGAAATGTCCTCGACCGTTGTGATCTCGTCCAGCTTTTTTGCCCCGGATGTCTTAGAGTATGCATCAAAAGTAGTTTTTCTGAAAGCCGCACAAAACTGTCGTCCCACAATCTGGCGATTGATTACTGCATAAATTTTCCCGTCAGACCGAATGGAATCCCAATAAGAAGGCTCCACCGTCTTCCAGATGGTTGGCGCATATTTCGGCAGCAAATCTGTCAGATCGGTAAAAACCTCACGGCGTACATTATTAAAATAATCATTTGCTAAAACACCGGTATAACAAATATCAAACTTTTCCGCAGCATTGATTTTCAAGTTTAGGTTGGAATCCAGCCCCATCCAGTCAACCAGCGTCAAAGTCAGTTTGGCATTGATTTTTTCTTTTAGGACCTCATTCACCTTTTCCATAACAAGATCAAAGTCTTTTGGAACCTGACCAACCGGATAACCGGTGATCATTTTAATTTCATAGAACTGGCTTTCGTCATCACCTTTTTTGAGCGCTTCATCGTTGGTTTCCACCTTACAGCCCGCAAGAATAGACAAAGACATTGCCGTGGCCAGAGCAAAACTAATTGCTTTTTTCCATTTACGCACTTTCTGTTACCTCCTAAATAATTATATTTTACCGCTTTATCCTTTTACAGCTCCCATCACCATGCCCTTTACAAAGTATTTTTGAAAGAACAGGAATACAAACAGCATAGGACCTGTTGAAATCACACACATACCAAAGATCATTGCGTCCTCCGGCGGGCGGATTCCGGGGGTCATCAGCATTGATGACATAGCTTGATTCACATACAGCGAATAGGAATCCAACAATTTGGGCAGCGTCATTAACCCACGCTGATCAATAAACATACGTGGAGTCATCACATCGTTCCAATAAGCAAGGACAATAAACAGCGCCACCGTTGCAATTCCCGATTTAACTAAAGGAACCGTAATGTTGAACAGAATCCGATATTCGCCTGCGCCATCCATTTTAGCGCTCTCGTAGATTTCCTTCGGCACTTGCTGCATAAATACTCGGAGCAAAAACACATTGCCCGGAGAAACCAAGGCGGGAATAATCAAAACCCAAAGGGAATTATCCATATGCAAATATTGTTTGATCAAAATATAATACGGAATTAATCCGCCGCCGAACATCATGGTAAAATACACATAAAATCCTATCGAACGCCGCCACTTGAAATTAAAATTGGAAAGCGGATACGCTACCAGAATACAAAGCAAAACGTTCAAAACAGTTCCGATAACAGCCGATAAAATAGAATTTTTATAAGAAATCAGGATCAATTCCAAATCATTAAATATGTATTTATAGCCATCCAAAGTGAATTCCATCGGAATAATCTGATAACCGTTTTGAACAATTGAATTTTGCGTAGAAAACGAGATACCAATTGTCAGCAAAAACGGAACGATAAAAATAACAGCTAAAACAATCAGAAGCGCATAAATAATAATTTTGACACCACGTGTAACTGAACCAACATCCTTACGGTTACTGAAAAAACGGTAAACCGCATTATGTCGTTTGACTGAGACCATCAATGATTCCTCCTCTTTTAAAATTGCGCCAATTCCGGCGTATTTTTGCGCACGATTGCATTAGATACCAAAACCAAGATACATCCGATTACGGATTGAAATAATCCGATTGCTGTTCCCATCGACACATCGCCCGACTGTTCCAAGGCACGGAAAACATAGGTATCAATAACGGTGGTCACGGGATAAAGGGCAGTTTGATTTCTTGTTGCAAAATAGAAAATTCCGAAATCTCCTCGAATAATGCCTCCTAAAGACATTAAGGTCATAGTAATAATCATCGGCTTTAAAAAAGGAAGCGTTATATGTCGCGCACATTGAAATTTATTTGCGCCGTCCAAATAAGCTGCTTCATAATATTCTTTGCTGATTGACAACATATTGGCATAATAAATGATCGCGGATACGCCGGACCCTTTCCAGATATTTACCAGTGGTAAAATAAACCACCAAGCATTAGGGTTGTTATAAAAATCGGGTGATACGCCAAATATTGATTCCACCGCCCTCGTTGCCATCCCCTGATCGTTAAGGAAACCGGTCAGAATCATCCCTACCAGCGCCCATGAGATAAAATAGGGAAAGAACATCACGGTCTGAAAGGCTTTCACCGTCACCCTGTTGGTTATCTCATATAGCAAAAGAGCAACGGCAACGGCAAATATCAAGCCGGTAATAATAAAAATGGCATTAAAGGCAATGGTGTTAAAAGTAATCTGCGCCGCGCGACCTGAAGCAAAGAAAAACTCAAAGTTTTTAAAACCTATCCACTTGCTTCCGAAAATACGTTTGATGGGGTTGTAATCCTGAAAAGCGATAAGTATGCCGACAATCGGAATATATTGAAAAAGGAACAGTTTCACCATTGCCGGAAGGCACATCGAAAGTTGTGCTAAATTACTTTTCCGGTTAATTCTATCAATCTGTTTTTTCCTTTTTTTGTTTTCTGCTTTGTCCCGGCAATGTTGCAGGCGTTTTGTCTGCAAATTTGATTGAGACATAATGAACCATTCCTTTCTGAGATAAAACAACAGCCAGAGAATATAACTTCAAGCTGTCAAAATGACTTTACTAATGTTTTCTTTTTCGTTCTGTGCAAGTTGCCCTATAAAAATTATAGGATACAAAATAAAATCATGCAAGTTTAAAAATAATCACTTTTTCTTTTCACAATGTTCAAAATTTAAATACATTTCACCCACAAACACCGTAGATACAGTATTTATACTATCTAAACGCATTCAAAAATAATTTGTCAGCAAGGATTACTTCTCTCTTTTCCAATATTTACATATGAAATTTTTTAATTCTTTGTTAGTGAGATGTCGATTTTTAAACATCTTTTTTTTAATATTGCTGTTTCAAAAAGCTGCAATATCTGATAAAATAAAAATAGATTTTCTGTCTGCTCAATTTGCCCTGCTAAATAATAACAAAGGGAATGGTCTGCTACTCCCTAGGAGAGGAACAAAAGCAATGAAAAAATTACATTTGATTGCAAATGCCCATTTAGATCCAATCTGGTTGTGGGAATGGGAAGAAGGGGCAGCTGCGGCAATTTCAACCTTTCGCAGTGCCGCAAGTCTCTGTGAGGAATACGATTATATTTTTTGCCATAATGAGGTAACGCTGTATCAATGGATTGCAGAATATGAGCCCCAACTTTTTGATCAGATCAAAAAGCTAATTGCTGAGGGAAAATGGCATGTTATGGGCGGATGGTATCTCCAACCAGACTGTAATCTGCCATTCGGAGAATCGATCATTCGTCAGGCATTAGTAGGAAAAGAATACTTTCTAAAACACTTTCAGCAATATCCGAAAACCGCAATCAATGTTGACCCATTCGGGCATTCGGTAGGACTGGTACAAATCCTGAAAAAATGCGGCTTTGACAACTATCTGTACTGCCGCCCGCTGAAACATGAACAACAAATTGACGATGACGGTTTTATCTGGAAAGGGCTGGACGGCAGCGAGGTAAAATGTCTGCGGGTTGAGGATTCTTATAACAACCTGCTCGGAAAAGCAGATCAAAAAATAAAAGATTATCTGGAACGTAACGCCGAAAAAGATTTGGGGTTAGTGATGTGGGGAGTAGGTAATCACGGAGGAGGACCATCTCGGATGGATCTTGAAAAAATCGGCAGCCTGATGAGGGAAAGCGATACCGAAATTATTCATTCCACTCCGGATGCCTATTTTGAAGATCGTACCGACTATCCCGTAACAATTTCGGAAAGTCTTTACCCTAGCATGGTCGGCTGTTACACCTCCCAGGTAAGGGTAAAACAAAAGCACCGTGAATTAGAAAATCTGTATTATACCACAGAACGAATGTGTGCCGCAGCGGAACTGTTGGGTTATATGGCATATCCTGCCGAAGATCTTGACAATGCAATGAAAGATCTGTTGAGCGCCGAATTCCACGATATTTTGCCGGGATCATCTGTTCGCAGCGGAGAAAACGCAGGCTTACGTATGATGGAACACGGACTGGAGATTTTGTCTCGGCTTAGAATGAGAGCATTTTTTGCGTTGTCTGCCGGTCAAAAAGCTGCCAGAGAAAATGAATACCCGATTTTGGTTTTCAATCCGCACCCATATTCTATTACCAAGGACATAGAGGTGGAATTTCAATTAGCCGATCAAAACTGGGGAGAGGACACCACAATAGCCACTGTGTATCAAGAAGATTTACCGCTTCCCACACAAATGATTAAAGAAGAATCCAACCTGAAATTAGATTGGAGAAAACGAATCGTTTTCCATGCAACTTTAGAGCCGTTTCAGATGAATCGATTCGACTGCAAAGTGCATCGGATTCCCGCTAAGCCTGAAATGCCGCTGATCAATGGCAAATACCGATTCGACAACGGCAGTATGCAAGCAGAAATTGGCGCAGACACCGGATTAATCAGTTGGTTGAAAGTGGATGGAAAAAGTTATCTCAACGGAGAAGGATTTTTGCCGATCGTAATTGCGGATACCGAAGATTCATGGGCGATGGCTCCAGAGCAGGCGCTGAACGGTCTCGGACCGATTTGCGGTAAGTTTACTTTGATGGATGATAAACGTTCTTCTGAATTTATCGGATTAAAGGCAGTGATCCCCGCCGTACACGCAATAGAAGACGGCGATGTTATTACAAAAATAGAGGCTGTGTTTGAATACCATGACTCTCAGCTCATTGTCCACTATATCTTGAATAAGATAATCAATAAAATGGAGGTCCGCTATACAGTATTCTGGAATGAAAAAAATAAAGCGTTGAAACTTTCCGTTCCGCTGGCTTTTCAAGGCGATTTTATGGGCGAAATCATGTTCGGGCAAGAAAACTACCCGCAGGACGGCAAAGAAATTGCATGTCAGAAGTGGTGCGGATATTTCAATAAAGAACAGGCATTGGCTATTTCCAACCTTGGAACGCACGGTGCCAGTATGAAAAACGGCAACCTGATGATCACCCTTTTAAGGAGTCCCTGCTATTCGGGACATAAGATCCTTAATCGTGATATTCTTTCTTCAGATCGTTATACTCCACGATGTGACCAAGGAGAACGAAAATTTGCATTTGATCTTATGTTCGGAGAATCCACTACTGTACGCAGGACAATCAGCCGAGAGGCACAAGCTTTCAACGAAGCTCCTTTCGCGGTGAATCTTTTCCCCCACGGAGCGGGAGAGAAGCATAAACCGCTCTTAGAGCTGGAAGATGATACCGTTCAGCTCATTGCTTTCAAAAAGTCATGCACCGATGGATATATCCTCCGGCTGTTCAATAATAATCCTTCTGAAACAGAAACTGTTGTCCGAATGTCGCTGTTTCATTTGGAGCAAAGGTTGCGGTTTGGTCGGTTTGAGGTCAAAACGTTAAGATTAAAAAACGGAACATTGCAGGAATGTGAGCAAATGGAAATTTGAGAATGAACAAAAAGCAAGACACTGATTATTCAGCATCTTGCTTTTACAGCTTTTTTATAAACAGCAATTTATAAAATATGATTATAAACAAATTGCTGTAAATTGCACTGCTTTTTAAGGATGAGGAAGGAATGATTATAAAGATGAAACAGCTTAATAAAAATCGGCTGGAACGAAATTTTCTGATCACCTTTATTATTGTTACGATTGCGACTATTATCTTCTCGTCCGCTGTTATCACCGCTTTTTTTGACAAAAAGATGACCGAACGGGAATTCGAAGTTCAGCAGCAATCTCTTCAGATAAGCCAAAACAGCCTGGATCAACTCGATGCGGAAGCCAAGCAATTACTCGTCCTGTTCGGCAATCTAAAAACGGTAAAAAATTTATTTTATAACGGCGTAGCTGAAAACGAACTGAAAAGCTATATTATCTCCCTTTCCGAATCTCATATTCTGCTTGAAAACAGTCCGAACGTTGTCGTTTATCTGATTGATTACAATCGTTCTCGCGTTTACACGGTCTATTATAATGAATATATGTATTCATTTGATAACTTTTTTGATCAAGAGATGCTTCATACTATTCGTCAGGCATCAACAGAAGATAAATTTAAGCCTACTTTCAGAACTGTTGATTACCCAGATTACACACATAACAAAGAAGTTGTCAGTTATTACTATTTTGAAGGTGCAGAGTTGAATTTTTCCAATACTGCAATCGTCGTCAATATTGATAAGCGTTGGCTGGAAAATCAGTTCGCAGTAGAATGTGCTCCGGGAGAAAGTGTCTTTCTATATGATACCAAAAGCAACGAAGTCCTTTGTAAAAATACCGGTGCATCGGAAAAAATCGCACAAGCGGGTTTGGGCGCCACGTTAAAGCACGGACACCGCGAGAAAGACAAAATTACATTCTCGGTTGCCGAAAAGAAAAAACAACGTTACTTGCTTTCCTATCAGTCATTGAATCAGAGCAATCTGATGATTGCCAAAGCAACTGATTATCATAATATTCAATCTGCCCTGCTTCGAGTGCGATTCATTACCGGAGTCATTATTGCTTTTTTACTCATTCTCGGTATCATTGCGGCATGGAGCATTTCAAACCGGCTGTTCCACAAGGTAGACCGGGAACTGAAAAAAAAATATCACCACCAGGTCAATTCTTTAAGCCTTCGGGAAATATATCATGGTATCAGTACAGTCGATTACATGGAAGACAGCTCAGTAAAGAAGCTGGCAGATGAATTTGCAGCGGCACACCATATTGAACCGCAAACAAAGCTGTTCCTTGCTCTGTTTGCTTTGGACTATCCTCCAAAAGAACGAGACAGCGCAACAGACGGTATCCATATCGTGAAATATGAAATCACAAAGCTGCTTTCCGCCTATTTGAAAATTTTTGTGGGTTCGGTAATAAAAAATGATATGATGTTAATTATCCTGCAAGCTCCCGAGCCGGAATCAGATGCTGTTCAAATCCTGCGGGAAACAGTAGATGCCGTTCGGCACAAGTTTGATATTTCATTATCGGCGTATTATTCGACATTTGGTACAGTATCCGGTTTAACCAGTATGATTTTCGATGTCAAAGTGCTTCGGGAATCAAAATTCATCTTTAATCCTGCTTCGGTACTCTCTACATCTGCCGCTGATATGCTAGAGGAAAACGATGCCGATATCCCAATGGCTCTATCAGAAAAACTGTCTCTGCTGATTTATTCGGAACAATATCAACAGCTTTATGAAACGATTAATCAACAATTATTTGAAAAACGTTGGGAATATTCCGTCCAATCCATTCGCGAAGCACTAATGATGGTTTCTAACACCCTGCAAAGTGCTTTATATCACAAACAGAAAAAACAAATGGTAAACTACAACAATCTAATTAAAGAAATCAACAGTTTGCCGAAACAACCGAATATTGCCGAAGCACAAAAGATGCTGAAGCATATTACAGAGCAATTATCTCTGCCGCATGATTCAGAAAATACTGCCGGTCAAAACAAACAGCAGGAATATGTTGATAAAATCTGCCGAATAGTAAAAGAAAATTATCAAGATCTTAATTTTTCCTCCAAAACGATTGCGGATACCTTAAATCTTTCTAATATTTATATCTGTCGAATCTTTAAGAACGCCAAAGAAGAAAGCTTAAATCAATATATCAACACTTATCGAATCGAGAAAGCTGCGGAATTGCTCCGGACAACATCACTAAGCGCACAAGAAATATCAAAAAGGTGCGGATTTTATAATGCAAACTATTTCTATACATTATTTAAAAAACATATGGAAGTGACTGCAAGTGAATATCAAAAAGCTCATCACAGATCTGAAAGGTAATTTGTCTTCTTTGTTTCATCCAGTTTCATCGAAAGTATAGTTTCCCATAATTTTCTACTTGTCGCTAAATATCCTTTCTCTGCAAAATGAAAAAAGTGCCTACTCAGAATAAAATGAGTAGGCACTTGAGCGTGTCGATAAAGTCGACAACGCTCTGGGAGAGGGGACTTCCCCCTCTCCCAACCGCCCCCCACAATCCACGTTGCGACGCGGATTGTCGAGGTCGAAACCGATGCACATGTCCTCGGTTTCTCCATTATAAAGGGCTATAATTTATAGTTTTTCGACAGACTGAAGTGCCTACTCAGAATAAAATGAGTAGCCACTTTTGAATGTATCGAAAAAGTCGAGATCCTAAATATGAGAATTTATTTGTTTTTGACATGCTTATTGTAATAAGCAGTGTCCATTTTAATGGATTTTTTAAATATGCTCTACTTTTTTGCTTTTGTTTCGTAGACTTTATTCGCCTTACTCCTATTTAGTATAGAGCTAAATTATTCTACCTGCACACTTTTATTATAGCATCGAAAGTTTATGATAATATAATTTGTGCATTTCCGCCTCCAATAGCCGAGTTCCAAATTTCAGGCTGCACAGGTGAGTTTGACGTGGTGGCAGCGTATAAAAAACTCCATGTGTTATTTCCTGCATACACCAGTTCGCCTGTACCGTTAATAGTAGAGAAACCCATAAAATAGCAATTTTTATTATAGTTATTGTCGGTAGAACCCGCCAGATAGTTGACAATACCAGACCACGACAAGCCGTTAGTAGAATATTGTAAAGCAGGTACCAATCTTCCGCCACTATCGGCAAAAGTAATTCTAACAAATAGAGGTCCACCGGCAGCCTGCTTCAAATATCCAATTTGATTGCCCAATTGAATCATACCCGTAACTCGTTCTCTTGCTGCGAAATTAAAATTATCATATCGATTTGACCGAATGCGATAATACCCTTTATACACATCATTTTCGTTAACCGCAACATACATCCAATAGCATTTCCCGTTCTCGTCCCAAGGGACATAAACAACCTCTTGATGGTGAAAAGATGTTGTAGTTGGATTAGTTATATTAGTAATTACACTGGAATCTTCTTTGCGATACCACACATTCCCATCATTGCTGGTAAGCAAAAGAATGCGATCTGCCTGTGCTACTGCAACGGAATTATTGCCGTCATCTATCACTTTGCCTGGATCAATTTGAACCTGAGTATACATTGCCCAGTTCCCATCCGGCAAACGCATCACCTCTGGCTCTAAAACA
>CAUHFD010000028.1 GCA_959605275.1 uncultured Eubacteriales bacterium
CATAAAGAGCACATTTTTTATAATTTCGATTATAATAAAAATAAATCAGATCATCGAAGTAATGGTATTGATAAAAAAGCCTTTACTTTCGAAACTTTATGTGATATAATAATAAATAATTCCAAAATGATATAGACGATCAAAAACAGAATAAAAAGGTCTGTACAGTTTTTAGATGCAGAGATTGCATTTGGTTTTGCAGATATAAGAGAATCTAACAATTAAGAGGGAATGTGAGTTAATATGGCAACTTTGAAGGATATCGCAAAGATTGCGCAGGTCAATGTTTCAACGGTATCTAAGGCCTTGCGAAACAGTTCTGATTTGAGCAACCAGACAATTTCCATGATACAGGGAATTGCAGACGAGCTGAATTATCCTTATAACAGCGATTCCGATAAAAATAAAAACTCCAAAATAATCGGCGTGATTATTCCGGAAGTAATCAGCCCGTATTATACCAGTGCATTGGAATCGATGAGAAAACGGCTTCTCAGCAATGGGTACAGGCTACTTATTATGATTTCCGGCTTTTCAGAAGAGGAGGAAACGACCTGTGTTCAGCAGCTCATTACAAATAATGTATGTGCTGTTGTATGTTTTTCGGAGCAGAGCGAATTTTCACAGAGATTGCGGGACATCATTGCCAAAAACAATATTGTCTTTTTAATGGTTTCAGTTGCTGAAAATTATGATGTTTGTGACAGCATATGTGTGGATGACTGGCAGAGTGCGACTTTGGCGGTTCAGCATTTAGTGGATCTTGGACACCGTAGGATTGCTTTTTTGGGCGATTTCTTATCAGATACCCGACGGCGTGCTTACGAGAATGTTCTCAAGCAGGCAAATATTTCGGTAAATAGCTGTTATATCTTCGAAAGTACATTAAGATTTGAGGAATGCGGGTATACCGGAATGAAAAAGCTTTTAGGGAATCCGTTGCACCCTACGGCTGTTTTTGCAGCGTATGATAACATTGCCATTGGTGCAATGCGTGCGATATACGAAGCAGGATTAAAGGTTCCGCGGGATATTTCGATCGTGAGTATTGATGATATCAACGTTGTAAGATATCTAAATCCGCGACTGACTACTGTTACAGAGCCTACACAGGATTTAGGAGAACTTGCTTCGGATTTGTTAATTATGAAAATAAAGGGCAAACGTAAAATAGTCCAAAACGTTAAGTTGAAGCCTACTTTGAATATCAGAGAAACGACGTCTCCGCCAAGGAATGATCTATGATCATGACAATTATTTAAAAGTTTCGACAATCGGTTAAAATAAAGATCGCCTTCGGTGCAAACAGAATCTGTTTTTAAGGCACCGAAGGCGATTTTTTATACATAAAATTTAAATATGCACAAAATAATTATTATAATTTGTACAATTAGTAGAATATGATTAATTCGAAAATAATATATAGACTTTCGAAATAAATTGTGATATAATCATGATATTACAAGAAAATATTGCACGAAAATGTACTTATTATGCAAAGGAGGCTGTGGTGCTTTTAGGCGCCGACCATATGGAAACAAATGAAAAATTTTGCTGTCAGGCAATTGAGATTGATATTACGCCTCAGAAGCCGGTAGCGTTAGTGGGGCAGTACTATCATCGCCTTGCAACAGAGGTTTACTCTCCATTGTGCGCCAATATTTTGGCTTTGCGCAAAGGGAAAGAAACTGCTGTTTTTGTGGCTTGCGAATGGCTAGGCGTGCCTGATGAATTTATAGAATATGCCAAAAGTTTGCTGTTGGAAAAAGATCCTGATTTCCCTACCGACTCGGTTATTTTCAGCGCTACTCATACCCATACTGCTCCATATGTTTATGACAATCATGGTTCGAAAACGTGGGGAAGGGATTTTGATTGGGTTCGTACCAATGAGGAAGAGCTGTCTCCCGAAGAGTACAGGAAATTTGTGGCAGAGAGAATTACAGACGGGATACTTAAGGCATACAGTACTTGTGTGCCGGCTGTCGTTTCAAGCGGCATCAGAGAACTGAGCATATCTTTTAATCGAAGATCGGTTTATGCCGACGGTAGCGCGATTATGTACGGGAACACCAATAGGGACGATTTTGTGCGCATGGAGGGAAGTTCAGATAACGGTGTGCATTTCTTCGCATTGGAAGATCTTCAAGGAAAACTGATTGCTGCTGTTATTGAGATTGCCTGTCCTTCTCAGGTACTTGAACATCATTGCTTTGTTTCCTCTGATTATTGGAATGAGGTTCGTAATCGTTTGAAAGCGTTATATGGTGAAGCCACAACAATTATTGGACTATGCGGAGCGGCAGGTGATCTTTCTCCGAGAGATCTTGTTCGGGCAGCGATGCCGGAACCGGATATGCACAGCACAAAAATGTATCAGCCGGAAGGAACATTCTATCTGGCGGATATGATTACTGCGGCTTTTCAGGAATTTATGGGAACTCGTATCAAACAGGAAAACCCGCAGTTACAACATTTATCTCGCGTTGTAGAATTGCCGCTGTGGACTGTTACCGAACAAGAATACTTACAGGCGGAGAAAGCATATCAAGAAAAACGTGCGCTACATGAACAGATGAAAGATTTTACCGAGGCGGAAAGCTATGCAATGTCCATTGATGCCGGGATTATAATCCGTTGGAGAGAGCAGCAAAAATCACTCACGCATTCTGTTAAAATACATATTGTAAAACTCGGAGATGCTCTTTTTGCAACCAACCCGTTTGAATTGTTTGTGGAATATGCAGACAGGATACGAAGCCGGAGCAATTGTCGAAATACCGTTGTTGTGCAGCTTGCCGGCGGGTATCAAGGATATCTTCCTTCGGCTGTTGCAGTTGAACATGGCGGATACAGCGCACTTGTTTGTAACGGACTTTATGCAAGCGATGGCGGAGATAAGTTGGTATCAGAAACCCTCGATATGATTGCAAAAATGTAATAACTATAAATAAAAATGGATGGTGATTTGGGCGTAAGGCGAAAAAATGCCCGTTAATTTATGAAAATAGGATTTATTGGATTCGGAGAGGTTAATTCTCCCCGTGAAATGTTAGAAGTAAAGATTGCTGCGGCAAAAGAACGATTGATTAAAAAAGGACTGGAAGTGTATGATGGGGGACTTGTAACCGATGATATTGACCGCAAAGAGGCGGCAGCAGCCGTTGAAAGTCTCCGGGATAAAAAATTCGACGCATTGGTAATTTGCCTTGCGGGATGGGTGCCCAGCTATACAGTCATAAGAACTGCCGACTATTTTAAAGATCTTCCTATGATTTTGTGGGGTCTTTGCGGGACATATAACGAGAAAGGCAGATTAGTTACTACTGCTGAACAAGCAGGAACTTCCGCGCTTCGACGTCCTATGCAGGAGTTAGGATTCCAGTTCAAATATGTATATGACACTACGGATGGAATATGCGGCGAGGAAGAAATGATACCGTATTTGGAGCTGATTGCGGCCAAAAACCGACTTAAAACAGCCAAGGCACTGTCGGTTGGATATCGGGACATGAATCTGTACGGAACGATGTATGACGGAATAAAACTAAAAAAATATACCGGCATAGAGATAGAACAGCTTGAAATGCTTGAGCTTGTCCAACGTGCAGAAAAGACAGATAAAAGGCAGGAGAAAGAAATACTTCAGGAAATAAAAGAAGGCTGGCGCTTTGAGGGGGCTGCAGCTTCTGACGAAACACTCCTTACTGGGATACGCTACTATCTTGCTCTCAAGGATATTATCGTAAAATATGGATATAAAGGGATAACCATAAATGACGTTGACGGAATGAAAAAGCTTCTTGGTTTTCCGCCGTCCATGATATTTATGCTACTTGCACAAGAGCTGGGTGTATGTACTGTTCCCGAAAATGATGTAATGGGAAGCGCTATGCAACTGATTATAAAAGAGCTGACCGGGCAGATCGGGATGTACCTTGAATTTTATGAATTTTTCAAAGATCGGGTACTTATGGGTGTGCCGGATTACGTGCCGAATCAAGTTGTAGATGGTCCGTTGACGGTGATGGCTACAAAATTCGGACTTTTGGATAGTTGCGTACTTAATATTTCAAAAATCAAGACCGGCACCGTTACGCTTTGTCGTCTGTTCAACAGCGGTGAAGGATACGGTATGCATATGGCGCTGGCCGAGGCAACAGAGCCTCGCTGGTGGGAAGAAGCAGGTTGGGATGATCCGGCTCCGCAGCTTTCCAGTCTGGAAATGGTCATGAATGAAAGAACGGCATCGTTTACTGACAATATCATGTCACAGCATTATATTGTTGTGTATGGAGATCAAACAAAAAAGCTCAGTGATTATTGCAAAAGCTGCGGCATTGATGTCCTGATGGATTGATATTGAGATAAAGGAGTCTGGTGAAATTGAAATATGTTATCGGACTGGATGCAGGAACAACATGCTTTAAGGTTGGTTTGTATAATGAAAAGCTTGAAACAGTAGCACAGGAATCGGAGGAATATTCTCTTTATTATCCGGGGGACGGGCTGGTAGAATATGATGCCGATGCATACTGGAAATGTTTTTGCAGACTGATTAAGGCAGTGGTAGAAAAGGGAAAAATTAATCCATCTGAGGTTTGTTCAATTGCTGTAAGCAGCCAAGGTGAGACGATGATATTCCTCGATGAAAACGGAAATTCTCTACGCAATGCTATTGTTTGGACAGACGTACGAGCATATAAACAGAAAGAAAAGCTGTATGAAAAATATACCGACAAAGAGATTTTTGAAATTACCGGGCAGCGTGAAATCACTTCGGCGTGGCCGGCTGTCAAGTGGATGTGGCTGAGAGAAAATGAGCCTGAAATTGCGTCAAAAACAAAGCATGTGCTTTTGTTAGGGGATTATATCGTATATAAACTGACCGGAAAGTTTGCAACTGATAAATCACTTTCTTCCTCAACCATTTATATGGATATTGTGAATGGAACGTGGTGGAAGCAAATGTTGGAGGATATTGATTTAGAGGAAGCGTTGCTTCCGCAACTTTACGAATGCGGTACTTATATTGCTCATATTCGGGGACAGGCAGCCAATGAAACAGGATTGGCCATTACAGCTTCGGTATGTGCGGGTGCCTTGGATCAAACGGCCGGCATGATCGGCTCCGGAAATATCACGGAGGGAATAGTCTCTGAAACAACAGGAACTTGTCTTGCTGTTTGTACAAATATCGGTTCTAAGCACATCCCGTTTGAAAAAGGAAAGCTCCCTATTCATTACGGATTTTCAAAAAACAGTTATTATGCAATTTATTGGTCCGGAGCTGCCGGCAGTATTTTACGTTGGGCAGCGCAGAACTTTTACTCAGACATTCAAGATTCGACGCTTTATAAACGAATGGACCAAGATGCTTCTGCTATAGTGCCGGGAGCGGACGGGCTGATTCTTATGCCGTATTTATCCGGCATGAATTATCCTTATGTAGATGAAAATGCGACCGGAATTTTTTTCGGCATTCATCTTTGTCATTCAAGAGCTCATTTTGTAAGAGCCATTTTGGAGGCTGTATCGTTCCTACTTTGTCAGAGCGTTGATGAAATCAAAGCATATGGGATAGATGTTAAGAAAATTTATTCTCTCGGTGGCGGAGCATCAAGTGAACTGTGGTGCAAAATAAAGGCGGGTATGACCGGATGTGAGATTGTTGTTCCCAAGCGGGATGAAGTTACTTGTTTGGGAGCTGCCATTCTTGCGGCAGTGGGGGCAGACATTTATCACACTTTGGAAGAGGCAGTCGAGGCAAGTTCAGGCAATCAAACTGTCTACGAACCTCAATATCAGAAAGAATACAGCGATATATACAATTCGTATAAAAAGAAAGCAGATGACTATTACATAAAAAACCGGCGAGATGTTTAAAAGAGTAGACAATGTTCTCGACAATCAACAAAAATCGGTGTTAATCAAAGGAGAAGGAATATGATAAAAAAAGTTTCCTTATGTAAGTGGACAAGAATCACTATGTTGACAGCTGCTTTTCTTACTTTGATTTCTTGCCAAAAGGCACCAGATCAAACAAACAGTACTGTGAGTACCCTGTCAATGATAAGCGAATCATTGTCGTCATCAGAAACAAATTCAATTGTCAGTGCTGATGTGTTCTCTCGAAATGATGAGCTTTCTACTCAGCTTGTTTCATCAATGGCTTCTTCCTTGCAGGCTTCATCGAAGAATTCTTCGCAAAGTTTGCCGATTAGTTCGAAAAGCCAACCGAGCAGTCAGGCGGTTAGCTCACAGGGGCAGACCATCACCAATGATGTCGGAAAGACCATTACAACCGATTATGGTTTTACTGTGACCCTTTTAGATTTTCGGAAAAAGAGCGACACCGAATATGAAGTTAAATTTAAAATCAAGTTGGAAGTAGATTACATCGTTGGTGATCATTATCAGCTCAAGGCGAAGGAACATATATTTTTAGTTGATGCTGACAGAAATCCTGTGGCTGCGGATAACGCTTATGCAAGTGACGGGCAGAGTATCCTTGGTCAAACGGTGAATATCGGGGAAAGTCTGGAAATGACAGTCGTGTTCAAAGCAGAAGAAGGATTTAGTCCGGCTAAGGTTAGATATATGTATGACGAAAGGGGCTTTAAAAAGGTAGAATTTACGTTGTAATATCGTTATGTCAAAGCATGAAATCCACTACAAAGGCTGTGATATACTTGTCTGATTTTAATAAAACATCTGAAAAAGAGCCGGGAGCGACTGCTCGGGTTGGGAGATTGCTCAAGAAGTATTGGATGCTTTATCTGATCTTTTTGCCGGCATTCCTCTCTTTGTTTGTATTTTCTTACATACCGATGGGAGGCATTGTCCTGGCGATTAAAGATTATTCACCGCGTGTCGGAATGTGGCTGAGTGAGTTTGTGCAGCCGTGGTTTAAACACTTTTCTGAGGCGTTTTCCGGAACTGACTTTTGGAAGGTAACGCTTAATACCCTAAAGATCAGCTGTTTAAGATTGGTTTTTGGCTTTCCTGCTCCCATTTTACTTGCCTTGCTGTTAAATGAGGTAAGGCACAGCGGAGTGAAAAAATTTGTTCAGACAACAGTTTATCTGCCGAATTTTCTTTCCTGGGTTGTAGTAGCTGGCATGGTGAGAACGCTTATGGCGGGGGACGGACTCATAAACAGTATGCTTCAGAATCTGGGCCTTTCCGGAATTCCTTTTTTGACTGATGGCAACTGGTTTGTTTTTACCTTGATTATAACAGATATCTGGAAGGGAATGGGGTACGGAAGTATTATCTATATGGCGGCAATTGCAGGAATCGACCAGGAACAATACGAGGCCGCTACAATTGATGGCGCAAACAGATGGCAGAAAATGATTTATATTACGCTTCCGGGACTTGTGTTTGCCATTTCTATTAATTTGATTTTGTCTTTGTCCGGAATATTAAATGCAGGCTTTGATCAGATTTTTAATCTATATTCCCCGGTAGTATATGATACTGCAGATATTATTGATACCTATGTGTATCGTTTGGGTATTGTATCCGGTGATTTTGAAGATGCAACTGCGTTGGGACTTGTAAAATCAGTGATTGGATTTATTCTTATCGTCGTAACCAATAAGACAGTTCATAAGATGGGAGGCGAGGGAATATGGTAAAAAAATCCAAACAAAAGAGTGATGTGCTTTTTGCAAACGGCGTTCAAAAGTTTTCCTTTGTCGATGTTATTATTTATATTATTCTCGGCCTTTTGGTCGTAACCATGATAGTTCCGTTTATGAACATCATCTCTATTTCTTTGTCCGACTATGCCTCTGTAGTTTCGGATAAAACAATGCTCATTCCCAAAAATCTAAATTTTTCGGCATATAAAATTATATTTAACGTTGAAGTTTACAGAGCTTTTTTTCTGACCGCCTTTGTGACTGTGGCAAATACAACCCTGCATATTGTCCTTTGTATGATGGCAGCTTACCCACTTGCGAAAAAAGACCTTCCGGGCAGAAAGGTTATGTTTATATATGTACTTTTCACAATGCTGTTTAGTGGAGGAACAATCCCGTTTTATATTTTGGTGCGTGATCTTGGACTGACAGACAATGTGCTTGTTTATATTTTGCCAGGTGTTGTGAGTGCCTATACTGTGGTTCTCATGAAGAATTTTATCGGTCAGATACCTAAGAGCCTTGAAGAAGCAGCGCTTACGGACGGGGCGAATTATCTTTATATCTTGTTTAAAATTATTTTTCCGCTTTCTAAGCCGATTATTGCTACAATGGCATTGTTTAATGCGGTAGGTGTATGGAACAACTGGTTTACGGCAGTGTTGTTTGTGAAAGATAAGAATCTTTATCTGATACAGAATGTATTGCGGGAGATGCTTATCGAAGGAAATATGGCGGCATTTGGACAGACAAATTTGATGCAGACTTTTGATGACTCTGTTAAAATGGCGGCAATTATTGTTTCTATTATACCTATTGTAGCGATTTATCCATTCGTACAGCGCTATTTTACCAAAGGCTTATATTTAGGATCAGTTAAAGAATAAATGTCAGGAGATGAAAACAATGATTAAAAAAGCATTGCCCATTATTCTAAGCATCAGTATGTTGTTTGCATCGGTACTGGGAACAGTTCCGCTTGTAAAAGCGTCTGATTATCCGAAAATTGACCTATCTTCTTATGTAAAGGGAATGACAAGCGCAAGTAATTTTGCACAGGACGTTGTTACAGCGTCCGCCTCCTATGAAAACTGGGGAATCGGAAAAGCCTCGTTAATCGACGGCGAGCGCTTGGCAGAGCCGGCACGATTCATCGGAGTGAACGAAGCGGATGTCAACGGAGCAAATCCGTTCACAGCCACTTGGATAACCCTTGATCTGAAAAACACCTATAAAATCAACAAGTATGGGTTTGCGACTTGGCAGAATGCTTCGCCAGCAGGAATGCCGACCGATTTCACCATTGAAGTATCCAATGATAATGCTACATGGACGACAGTATATACCCAGAGCGGTATGACTGCTGCAACAACGCAGACCAACTGGTATGAATTTACCTTTGCGGAAACAGAAGCACGGTATGTAAAAATCAATGTGACCGGAATCGGGGGAGCTTGTGATGTCGGCAATTATGTATGCCTGAGAGAAATTGAGGTATACGGCGATCTGGTAGCGCAGACACGAGATTATCCGAAAATTGACCTATCTTCTTATGTAGAGGGAATGACAAGCGCAAGCAATTTTGCACAGGATGTTGTTACAGCATCCGCCTCCTATGAAAACTGGGGAATTGGAAAAGCCTCGTTAATCGATGGCGAGCGCTTGGCAGAGCCGGCACGATTCATCGGAGTGAACGAAGCGGATGTCAACGGAGCAAATCCGTTCACAGCCACTTGGATAACCCTTGATCTGAAAAACACCTATAAAATCAACAAGTATGGGTTTGCGACTTGGCAGAATGCTTCGCCAGCAGGAATGCCGACCGATTTCACCATTGAAGTATCCAATGATAATGCTACATGGACGACAGTATATACCCAGAGCGGTATGACTGCTGCAACAACGCAGACCAACTGGTATGAATTTACCTTTGCGGAAACAGAAGCACGGTATGTAAAAATCAATGTGACCGGAATCGGGGGAGCTTGTGATGTCGGCAACTATGTATGCCTGAGAGAAATTGAGGTATACGGCGAGTTGGCAGGAGGTCAGCCTGTACCAAATCCGGGAACTTCCAATTATGATAAGATTGATATTGGCGAGAATCAAATTGTTGTAAGCAATTCTTTGGAACAGCCGGCATGGGGTGCCGGGTACGGGAAAAATAAATTAGTTGACGGCGGCGATTCCGGTGTATGGGCTGCCTGTGGTTACGACGGTACGGCAATGACTGGCGTATCCACCGATGGCAATGTGGATGAATGGGCTTATTACGATTTAGGAAAAAATCACACTATCGATATGCTTCGTTGGAAAGAATTGCTTCCAGGAACCTTAAAATCGGCTCCTACTGCATTTAAAATCTATGTTTCGAACAGCACGGATAATTGGGGAGAAGCCGTTTGTGAGGGTTCTGTTGCCAGCGGCAAAACAGACGGTTGGTATGCCTTTAGTTTTGAAGAGAAAGTCGGCAGATATGTAAAATTGGCAGTCAGTAAAACCGGTGGTTACAGCGATGCGAATTTGCAGTGGTCACTGCAGTTGGCAGAACTGGAAGTATACGGAGAATCTGAGACACCTGTGCCGACAGGAAACAAGATTAATTTAACAAATGAAAACATTTCGGTTTCAAGAGACTATAACGAAGACGGCTTTAATAAGGGTAATTTGGTGGACGGCAATACCGAAACTTCGTTCTCGGCAATTCTTCCGTCAGAATGTCCGGGAAAACGTCTGAATGACTGGATACAGCTTGATCTACAACAAGAATATACGATTAATAAAATTCGTCTTGCCAGCCGCGCTAATGGCAGCTTAGGAGGTTTTCCGGTAGATTTTGACATTCAAACTTCAAAAGACGGTGAGACCTGGACAACGGTAAAAACGGTAACTGAGGTAGATGTAGAGAGCGCAATTGATGAATGCTGGTATGAATTCGGATTTAACGAAACAAGTGCTCACTATGTTCGTTTGAACATTCGGGATATTGATTCCATTGGCGAGCAGGTAATCGGATATGCTGTGATTTTACGGGAATTTGAGGTGTATACGCCAAGTGGAAAAATTGATCTGACAAAGTATGCGCCGGATCTTGATACGTGGATGGCGGATCAGGGGATTGATTATCCGTGGGCATCTAATTATTCGCAAACTGTTGCAACGGCCTCGCGTTCTTATGAGTTATGGGGGTGGGGACTTGCTTCACTGATTGACGGCTATGTGGGTGATTATGCAAAATATGCCTGTGCAGTAAATAGTGATGCCTTGCTTCCTATGACTGGAATGAATGATACAATTACCGTGGATTTTAAAGCCGCATATATGCTTGATAAATTGAGATTTGCTTCCTATTTACTAAATTCAGGAGCTGGTGTTCCGGAAAATTTTGTTCTCGAGATTTCACTGGATGGAGTTAACTGGAATAAGGTTGTCGACAAGACAGGAGTGACTCTTGCTGACGGCGACGGTCGTTGGTATGAATTTAACTTTGCACAGACGACAGCAGTACGGTATGCGCGAATGACTGTGACAAAAGTAATTGCCGACACTGATGCGGAAAAGGGGTTCTGTCTAACTCTTTCGGAAATGGAACTCTATGGTACTAAAGATGAAAATGTGATTTTAAAACCTGATAATTATGGGAAAATCGATTTAAGCAAAGCTATTATCAGAGCAACCAATTCCTATAATATGTGGGGACATGGAACTGGAAATTTGTATAATGGATCAGTCAGCGCCGGACTATTTATTGCAACTAGTATTGAAGATGCAGATTACTACAGTATGTTTAAGGATCAAGAAACATTTGAAAACAAATGCGATGAATTCCTGAAAATTAAGTTTGACGGTATTTATTCTGTTGATTGCATGAAATTTCAATCTTGGTGGGCAAAAAGCGGGCAAGGTGTTCCAAAAGATTATTCTGTATCTGCCTCCTTGGATGGAGAAACATGGACAACGGTATATACAGCAGATTCGCAGGAAGTTTCGGAAACAGACTGGTATACTGTGGATTTCCCGGCTGTCGAATGCCGTTACGTAAAAATACAATTTAACTCTGTAGTCGAAGCCTGTGATTTGGGTTATTGTGCGGCTATAAGAGAACTTGAATTTTACGGTAGCCTTGTTTCAAAGGATAATATCGATTTAAATGTCGATATGCCGGAATATAAAGAGGAATCTAATCTAACGCAGCCCTCTAATACAGAAACTAACAGTTCTGACGTATCAGTTGCGCCCGAAACAGGAACGACAGCAGTTAATTTTATCATTGCATCTTGTGTCATGGTTTTTGTTCTTATCACGCTTGCCGTTATGATAAAGCGCAGAAAGATTTTTTCGCGGATAAAATATAGTATTTTTTATTGTTTGAAATAAACAGTCTTTGCGGAAAGTACCGCATATTGTAACTCTGATTGTAGGTTATTCGGTGGCAGGAAATGCTGATATGTATTTCCTGCCCAAACCTGTACCAAGGTTCAGAAAGGTATGGTTATCGATATGAAAATACGGAACAAATTATTGCTTTTTTTGATTTGCGTTTGTTTGTTGCTATCATTGTTCGGATGTAAAGAAAACAAAGAGACTTCCAGCATTGACAGCAATTCTTCGGAAATAAAGACAGCAGAAACATCATCTGATCTTGTTTCATCACCAGATGATGTCTCCTCTGAAAGCGTCGCCACTTCATCTTTTCAGAGCGTTTCTTCACAGCAGCCAGCTTCACAGACTTCTTCGGTGAAAAGCAGTTCATCCAAAACATCTTCTGCAGCGCAGTCTGTTGCTACGGCGGTGTCTTCCAATGTTTCCAAAAATGAATACAGAAATTTATGTGCGGGATGGGTATCTAATCTTAATATGAAGGATAAGTGGAAAACTTATGATTGGGATAAAGAAAATAAATATGTGACCGCCTCCAAATCTCTTGAATGTGCATGGGGCAATGGGTATGGAAAGGCTTATCTTTTCGATGGCGTAAAATCTTCCAGCGAATTATTGTTTGATGAAGGAGCATGGGTTTCCTGTACGGTTAAGCCGGGATGGGGCGAGAATAGCGGGGAGATCGATCCTTCAACGGTTACTTGGAAAAAATCGGACTTGAATGAATATCTTATTTTTGATTTGCAGGGAACTTGTTCTATTGATAAGGTGAATTTCAGTACGCTTTATAAAAACGGAAGCCACGGAATGCCGGAAGCGTTTACAATCGAGGTTTCAAATGATAAATCCAACTGGACCGTGGTTCATAAAGAAACCTCCTATGAACAGGATATTTCAAAATTGGATCAGTCTTTCTCTTTCACCAGTATAAAGGCACGGTATGTGAAATTAACATTTACAAAGTGTGCAAAGAAAATAGACAATAATCTTGGCTATTGCGCAGCGCTTTCAGAAGTCGAAATTTGGGGTAAAACTGCATAATATGGCGAATAAAGAGAGGATATGGTTATTGTTATGAGAAGATTGATTTGTATTTTCTGTACTTTACTTGTACTTAGCTCTCTGGTAAGCTGTGCGGGAGGCGGAACCATTGATATCGACATCGATAAGACGATAAGCGATGAAACATTGGAATATACTTTATTTGCCAACGATTTGGGGGCTTATGATGCAGAAAACCGAATCGTTGCCAAGTGGGAAAAGCAATTTAATGTCAAGTTTAAGTTTGAGGGTACCGGGACCGACTGGATGCAGACGCTTGCACTCAGAATTAATTCTGACGATATGCCCGATTTGTTTTTCTTTGTGCCCAACGATCCAAGCTATATGACGGCATATTCAAATTTTGTAAAAAAACAGTTGGTGATTCCTCTTTCAGATGTTGTAACACAAGAAGAAACCCCTTCTCTTTACAGCCTTTTGAACGTAGATGATTATTCAGACCTTAAAATGAACGGAAAGATGTATTTTGCACCTTCTGTGGCATCTGATTTTAATACTACTCTATATGTACGACGTGACTGGATGAATAAGTTAAACATCCAAACGCCTAAAACGTTGGATGATTTTGAGGCGATGTTGAAAGCGTTTACCGACAATGATCCTGATGGAAACGGCAAAAAAGACACTTACGGAATGGGTGCTTCGAAAGTTTTTGAATGGCTGTCTTATTTTCGTTTAAGTTTTGGGCTTACGCCTGGTTGGTCGAAAGATGCAAGCGGGACCTGGCAGCTCGATTCTTTTACTTCCGGTTACAAGGATTTTTTAAAGTGGGTTAATGGTTTATACGGTAAAGGATACCTAAAAAATGAATTTTTCCTCTACGATGATAGCGATGCTTTAAATGATTTCTATAACGGAAAATGCGGTGTTGTTATGTATAACGGAGGACGCGCCACAGGCGGGATTACTTATAAGATGCGCCGGCTTGACAAGAACGCAAAAGTCGATGTCATTCCCATGCCGGATGGAGTAACACAAGGAGGATATACAACAGGCGGCAACTGGTGGGGCGGATGGAGTATCGCTTACAGCGCGAAAGAACCGATGCGTCTTGTGAAATTTCTTGATTACATGTACTCCGAAGAGGGGATGGAAGAACGTCTGTATGGTCTTGAGGGTGTTCATTATACAAAAGATGAGAGCAGTGAAATTGTTCCTATTTTTGAAGAACGTTTGACCGAGAAGCTTTTTGGAACAACGGATGATGGACAACCGCGAGATTTCTTTGCAATAGGCGCTTATTTCGGTTCTCCGTACAAAATAGTAGATAACAAAATAGTAGATAATACATCGGTTAGCATTTATGCAGAAAAAGATCTTGCAAAACGCAGTTCCGAGTATGCAAATCGGAATCTAATCAGAAATTTTCCCAGAGATACCATGGTGTTAGGAGAGGAATACGCAAAAACATATTCTGCTGTATCTGACCGTGTATATACCTATTCTGTTCGTATTGTTTCCGGAACTGTGGGACTCGATGAGGGCTTTGAAAAAATGAAAAGCCTAGCGGTGGAAGATGGTTATGCAAACTTGCAGAAAATACTGAAAGACACATATGATTAGTGGCGGTCAGTTTGTCGGTTAACCAAAAAAGAAAGGTGGGACAAAGGGCATATTGTTTGCTTTGTCATTCTCGTTGTACGATCATGAACAGAGCGTTATGCTCCCGAAAGATGAAAGAACGGTCGCATTTAAACGGAATGGGCTATGTGTATTATTACAGTAAGGATATATTAAAGCCTTCGAGAGTTGCCGAAATGATGAAACGTCTGAATATTCAGAGTGTTCGTTCTTGGAGTCATATTCCATGGGTTTTAAAGGATGAAAAAACCGTAAATAACGATATTGCTGATGGTTTTCATAGAATGTATGACGAGCTTTTGAAGGCGGGGGTCAGCCAGCTTGTAGGGATGAGTCATTATTGGTTTTATCCTTCCCGCTTTGGCGTTGCAGGAGAAAACTCCGGAATTCCTCTTCCATCCCAACAGAAAGGATCGGATTATCAGGATTTTCTTGATATTTATGAACAGTCATGGTACACGCTTGTAAAAGAATTCCCTGAAGTAACCGATTGGGAAACCGGAAATGAATTTAATCATAAAGAATTTCTGCGTCCGCTTAACAATGCAAAAGAAATGTACACGCTGAAAGAAAGAGCAGATATTTGTACAGATCTGATGTTTCGTTCTGCAAGGGCAATACATAGTATCAGCAGTACTGCCGGCATTATTATGCCAGGAATGGCACCTATCGGAGAACGTGGAACGGGAGTTTATGCAACCAATATTGAGGTTGAGTATGACGGAATTATTATGACACTTGAGAAAATTTATGAAAACATAAAAAGCGGTCGATTTGGCTCAACAAATCCGCGAGATTTTTTTGACAGTATTTGCTGGCATCCATATTTTGCCAGTCAGGACAATGAAGGAAACTGGAATTGGAAAGTTCCGGATGATAACTGGGTTGCTTTGAATCAATCAGTTTATGATGTTGCCGTTAAAGCGGGTGATGACGGAGTAGGCTGTTGTTTGTCAGAGTTTGGCTTCAGCGACGGAGGCGATCAAAAGGAAGATCAGGAATTATGCGAACATATTTCAGAAGGATTTCGATTGATTAAAGAAAAGATGCCTTTTGTGGATACGGTTCATGCTTATCGTTTTTTTGACAGCATGGGATATGTTACGCAGGATCCGGACACCTATTCATTTTTCACCATGAAAAGCGGAAAATTAGTCGGTAAGCAGCGCGCATATGCTCTTCAAAAACAATATGGTGGCAGCGGAGAATTGTTTGAGCATTCTGATAACAATGAAAAGGAGATGGTACCATGAACAGTGTGTTCTATAAAAAAATACCGGCAATTCTTTTGTCGGTTGTAATGGTTTTTGTCTTTAACGCTTGCAAAGGCGGAAATACGGAATTGACCTCATCCTCTGCTTCTTCTGCAGGATCGTCTTCTGTTTTTTCCTCATCTTCCTCCGAAGATGGCGCGAGCAGTTCTTTTGCTTCCTCTGAGATGGAAAGCAGCTCTGCAAATACTACTGGAACGTCTTCTTCGACGAAAAAGCTTTCCAGCGATTCTATTTCCAGTAAAACAGCGAATGTATCAAGCGTCAATAGTACCAGCAGTGAAACACTCAATATTGTGATGCCTGAAGCGGGAAGTGACGGAAAATTTCAGGCGGAATACAAATATTTTTATGGCGTGGGGTATGTCGAAAGCCAGATGTGTAACCGTGTTCAGGTATCGCAGGCAGTTTATCTGATAAAGTCGCTCGGTGCAAGAAGTGTTCGGGTTTGGGCGTCTTGTATGAGTGATAGCAGAACCTTGATTCAGTGGAAAGCAGATCGCCTTCACGAATTGACGCAGGAACTTAAAAAATCGGATATTCAGGTGATTTTCACATTTTATGGATTTGAAAGTCCGAAAAAAGGAGGATTGACTACTTGGTTGCCTCGGAGAGATACAACTTCCGGTTCGGATTATATGGTAATGCTTGATAATTTTGAAGCGATGTGCTATACCATGGCAAAAGAATTTCCGGAGGTTGATTATTGGGAAATCGGAAATGAATGGAATCATACCGGTGCGATTAACCCGATAGATTGGAAGGTAGACGGAATCGGAGGAGAGCCTTTCACTTTATTTGAAAAAGCTGAAATTACTACGGATTTGATTTATCGCAGCAAGAGAGGCGTTCGTGCCGCCGGAAATGAAGGACTCATGATTTTTCCGGCAATGGCACCGGCTGACGGTATGGACGGAATTGCAATGACAAAATATTTGGAATATGTTTACCAGAATATCAAGAGCGGGAAATTCGGTTCAACAAATCCGAGAGATTTCTTTGAGGCGTTGGCATGGCATCCATATATCACTGAGGCGCCCGATATGGAATGGGTGGAAAACAATAACCGAGTTTATAAAGTGGCCTGTGATAACGGTGATGCGGGAATTAAGGTGTTTTTAACCGAATACGGTTATTCTGACGGGCAGAACGCAAGAGCTGACGCAACTCAAGCGGAATGGTTTGTTAAAGGGTATTCTCTGGTGAAAAAGTATATGCCTTATGTTGAGACAATGCATTATTACCGTATGTTTACAGATACTTCTACCGGAATCGACTATTACGGTCTTTTAAATCAGCCTGAAGACGGGTTCGGTCCGAAGCAGAAAGGATTGGCATTTCAAAAAATGGCAGGCGGTTTAGGTAATCTTGAAAAATTCTATATGCCGCTTTATGATGACGAGGACTAATACTATGAGGAAGGAGGGTGTTGCAAATGAAAAAGAAAATCAGCCGTCTTCTGGCAATGAGTCTTGCCGCTTCAGTTTTGCTGCTGGGGTCTTGTTCGAAAGATGAAGGACAACAAGAAAATGGAGCTGATCAATCGTTTTTGTATGGAATAAATTATGTTGACTCTCAAATGGGCGATCGAATTTCAGTTTCTCAGATGGCTTATCTTTCCTCCGCTCTCGGTGCAACCAGCATAAGAATTCCGGCGGATTGTATGGAGACAGGAACCACTTTTCTTGCAACTGTGCAAAACCGATTGCATGAGCTTCATTCCTCGCTGACCTTATTAGGCTTTGATCAAATTATTTTTGAGATCGGGACTTTCCCCGTAGACGGAGTTATGGGAAACACAGTCCCATATCCCGACCTTGAGGATGAGGAATACCTTTCTTTCCTTGACGAGGTTGAGGCAATGGCAAAGCTTTTAGCGAAGGAATATTCAGAGGTATCTTATTGGCAAATCGGGAATCAATTAAATAACGATAGGTTTTTGCATCCTATCGGATGGCAGGAAGAAAATTCGCCGGTTTCACCCTTTACTATGGAAGAGAAAACCTCACTGTCGGTTGATATTATGTACAGAACAATGAAGGGTATCAGATCTGCAGGATCCGATGCAACGGTCATTATGCCGGGAATATATGCGCAAGATGGTTTGGGCAGCGATACCATGGTCAGCTTTCTAGAGCAAATTTATGCTAATATAAAATCCGGCAAACATGGGTCTGACAAGGTAGAGGACTTTTTCGATGCGCTTGCATGGCATCCGTCAACGGATTCCGAACCCGATCAAACATGGGTGGATGCAAACAACAAGTTGTATCAGGTTGCAGAAAAAAACGGCGATAAAAAACGAAAGGTTTATCTTACAGAATTGGGTTTTGATTGCGCCGGGGATGCAACCAAAGAAGTACAGCAAGCAGAATGGATCACAAAAGCGTATGGTCTTGTGAAATCCGATCTGTCTTATGTAGAGTCCATGTACTATTATCGTCTGTTTAACGATGGTAATGAAGGATATGGATTGTTTAACGAACCTAGAGAAGGTTTTGGCCCCACTGCAAAAGGTATCGCCTTTCAGAAGCTGACCGGAGCAACAGCAGATTTATCTCGCTATGTGATAAAAGAAGATCAGTATACTTCGGGAGATAACGTTGCATTGAGCGTACCTACCAAAGCTTCCAGTTCATGTGAACATCCGGGCTGGGGGTGGAGTCTGTCTGGCATTAATAACGGGACTACCGAAAATGCGGGTTGGAGCAATTATTATGAATTAGGTGAAGCGGATTGGATTACAAGCCCTACCGGAGGCGGTTCTGATGATTATAATACGCCGGAATGGGTGGAGTTTAATTTTCCATATTCATGGGAAATTAATAAGCTTCTTATATATCCGAGAAATGAGATTGATGAAAATTTCCATCAGATTATGGGACTTCCCCGTTGGATTGTGGTAGAAGTATCTGATGATGCTGGAAACTGGAAGCAGATAGGTGAACTCAAACTCGAGGATGTTAAAACTTATCCGGAAGATGTGACTTATGTTGAAAGAAGCGAAAATCCTCCGCTTGAGATTTCTTTCGATGCAGTTAAAACAAAGAATGTAAGAGTAACTTTTAAGCAATTAAGTCCTAATTGGCAGCATGTTGAGAATCAGTATTTCGTACAACTTTATGAAATTGAAATCATAATGAAATAGAAACCGTATGGAAATCAAACCTATTGACTGTACCGGAAATTTGTTGGAAAGTGCACAACTTTTCTGTAGCATTCCGGTCAGATAGGAATATATATTTTCTCTTTCCAGAAGCCGTTCTTTCATGATTGCTCAATCGTGAAAGAACGGCTTCTTTTTTAAAAGAAAAAGATGAAAACCAAGCAGCCGTCATCGTGATCGGTTGCGTGGCTTTTATCTAACTAAAATAAATTTTCTTGTTTTTGCGTATTTCACTCGTTTTTGCGAGCTGTTTCGAGCTAAAACG
>CAUHFD010000029.1 GCA_959605275.1 uncultured Eubacteriales bacterium
ATCCGGTAATCCAAGATCCAAAACAATCAAATCCGGACAATGAGAAAAAAACATCAATATTCCCTGATGACAGGTATCTGCCGTCACAACCTTATATCCGTTTGTCTCAAGAATGGTGCCCATGAAACTTCGGATTTTCGGTTCATCTTCGACAACCAAGATTTTATATTTATTACTCATCTTTCGAACCCTCCAAATCCAGTGAAAATCGAAAAACAGCGCCCCCCGATTTACGATTTTCCGCGCAAATATTTCCTCCGTGCGCCTTAATGATCGTCGCACAGACAGACAATCCGATCCCCATATTATGCTTTTTATTATCCGCTGAAATACCTTTTGTTTCCAGGTATCCGGTAAAAAGGCTGTCCAACCGTTCCGGAGGAATACCGCATCCGTCATCCGCTATTTCAAAAACAGCATGACTGCCTGCTATAAACACCTTCAGAGAGAGCTCACGCATCCCTTTTGCATGCTGTACCGCATTTTCCAGAATATTTATAATCACCTGCTGAATCAGCATTGCATCCATTGGAATACTGATAAAATCATCCGGAATTTCAACCCTAATATCCTGCTTTGGATATCTTTTATGGAATTTGACCACAACGGCATCAATCAACTCTTCGAGCACAGTCGGTGTTTTTACAACATTAATTTTTTGCCCGTCAATTCGAGTAACCGATAAGAGATTTTCCACCATCTGTATTAACCATTCCGCATCCTCACTCATTTCCCCAAGCAGTTTCAAATGCTGTTCTTTGGAAAGCCTGTCATAATTCTCTATGATAGCAGAGCAGGAACCGTAAATGCTCGTAAGCGGCGTCCGCAAATCATGCGATACCGCACGAAGCAAATTCGCACGCATGATCTCTTTTTCGCTCTCCACTTTTACCGTTTCCTGCCGTATAATTTTAGTTGTCAAAGCGCTGGTTATAATGGTAACAATCAACATAATGACAGCGGAAAAAAGATTCTCCGGTATCGTAAAATTAAACTTAAAAAACGGAAACGTGAAAGCATAATTAACCGCAAGCACACTGATTAAAGATGATATAATACCATAAGTATAACCCCATGTGGTCAGCGAAATCAAAAAAACCGCCAAAACGAACACAACAGGTATGAGAGATTGTGTATGACACAACTGCTGAATCATCAAACTCAGAGCAAATGAAACAGTAAGTATAAAAAACGACCATAAAGTATCCTTAATCGGATTTTTCGTGCTTTTCATACCAAAATCCCCCTATTACGATTCTACCATAAAGACGGTTAAGAAACAGTAAAGATTTTCTCTAAAACAAATGCCGAAGAACACTTCACTACTCCAAAGTGCCCCCCGGCATCTATTTTTACGGCAATATTGCGCTATAATTGCCTGTACTTTCTGAAAATACAACCGGCTTAAAAGCCGCGGCAAAGCTCGTCCGACAATGCATCAAGTTCGGAAGAAGAAGCCTCATTCAGCGCAGATTTTATATGCACAACAGTATCCGTAAAAGTAATATTTTTCGATCCTTCCAACATTTGTTTCATCACCTTAGCGGCAAGCGGAGCCCAAGAACCGTTTTCAATCAGCCCTACAACACGATTTTGATAATTCCGCTCCGTAAGATGTTCTATAAATTCGCGCATAAAAGGGAATATACCCGCATTATAGGTTGTAGTAGCAAGTACTAATTTGCTGTAACGGAAAGCATCCTCAACCGCTTCCGCCATGTCGCATCTCGCAAGATCATAGACAACCACCTGCGGGCAGCCCTTTGCCTGCAACTTGGCAGCAAGCGCTTCTACCGCTTTTTTTGTATGACCGTATATTGAGGTGTAAGCAATAACAACGCCCTCTGTTTCGGCACGGTAAGAAGACCATGTATGATACAACTCAATATAATAATCAAGATTTTCATGGAGCACCGGACCGTGCAGCGGACAAATCATCCGAATCTCCAGCCCAGCTGTCTTTTTCAGAAGAGCCTGTACCTGTGCACCATACTTTCCGACAATACCGATATAGTAACGGCGCGCCTCACAAGCCCAATCCTCATCCACATCCAATGCACCGAACTTGCCGAAGCTGTCAGCCGAGAAAAGCACTTTATCATAGCTGTCATAGGTGACAATCACTTCGGGCCAGTGAACCATTGGTGCAGCAATAAAAGTAAGCGTGTGTTTTCCAAGTGCAAGAGTATCTCCTTCACCGACCGGCAACTGATGGTCGGTGAAATCTGTACCGAAAAACTGTTTCATCATCGTAAAAGCCTTCGCAGACGCAACAATTTTTATATTAGGATATTTGCTGATAAAATTCTCAATATTAGCAGAATGATCCGGTTCCATATGTTGTACAATCAGATAGTCTGGTGTGCGCGACCCCAATGCTTTTTCGATGTTATCAAACCATTGATCTGTAAACCGTGCATCTACCGTGTCGAAAACGGCAATTTTGTCATCTATGATGATATAAGAATTATAGGACATGCCGTTTTCCACCTGATATTGACCTTCAAACAAATCGATATCATGGTCGTTTACGCCGACATACCGTATTTCTTTTGTAACATCCATTGCAAATTCCTCTTTTCTTTTCCGATAACATTTTACTTTGGGAATTTTAAGGCTCCGATTCCTTTCTCTAATAAGAAATCAAGACAGAAATAAAATCACCTTTCCAGTTCTTTCAGGGCATCCGGAAACGGTGCAAGACTTCTCCGCAGGATTCCGTGCATTTGTGCGATTGCAATACCGTAGTTGGTCATCGGCACATTCTGCTGCGCTGCGTGCTTGAGCCGAAACTGCATCTCTCTTTCATTGAGCATACATCCGCCGCAGTGGATCACCAGCGCGTATTTGGAAAGATCCTCCGGGAATTCAGTACCCGATGTAAAGGCAAACCGAATGTCTTTTCCGGTATACTTTTTCACCCAAGCAGGCATTTTGACCGTACCGATATCCTCACACTGCCGGTGATGGGTACATCCCTCCGAGATCAACACCGTATCTCCGTCATTCAGGCGGTCCAGCTGAGCCGCACCATGTACGGCAACCGTTAAATTCCCTTTATACCGTGCAAAGAGAATAGAAAACGAGGTGAGCATAATATCCTCCGGCGTAATCTGCGAAACCTTTTCAAATGCCTGTGAATCGGTGATGACAAGCCGCGGCTTTTTCGACAAAGACGCCAGCGTTTCAGCAAGTTCATGCTCCCGTGTTACAACGGCAGCCGCACCGCATTCCAGGATTTCCCGTATCGTTTGCTGCTGCGGAAGGATCAACCGTCCTTTCGGAGCGGCAGAATCAATCGGCACCACCAATACCGCAATCTCTCCCTGTCCGATCAAATCAGAAACAAGAGGTTTTTCCGCGGCATCAGACTTGACAAGATGGGCAAGCATTTCTTTCAGCTCATTGATGTTTTTGTTTTTCTTTGCACTGATATATATTTTATTATACCCCGATTGCGGAACAGAGTCAAGAAGGTCGCTCTTATTAAATGCTACGACGTAGCGGATTTTTTTCTCCCGGAACATGGATATCAGTGCTTCATCTGCCGCAGTAAGACCTTTTACGGCATCTACCACCAATACTGCGATGTCGGTATATCGCAGCACCTGTTTTGCCCGTTCCACCCGCATTTTTCCGACTTCACCCTCATCGTCGATACCGGGTGTATCCACAATCACCACCGGTCCGAGCGGAAGCAGTTCCATTGCCTTTTTCACCGGATCGGTGGTTGTCCCTTTAACTTCCGAAACAAGCGCCAAATCCTGACCGGTCACAGCGTTTACCACACTGGATTTTCCGGCATTTCTCAAGCCGAAAAATCCGATGTGCACCCTCTCCGCGGAAACAGTATCATTGAGTCCCATAAAAATCACCATTCCTTTTCGTTTTTCCTTGCCTGTCATCCTCGGATCATTCATGCGGAAAAAGGATTTCCCGCACCGTTTTTCTTTCTATCTATAAACATATTTCATCTTCTAAAATCTGAAATCCCGGCGATTGGAATTTTTAATATCCTCAATATTTTGCCGTGCAATTTCCCGAACCTTATCTTTTGGGATTTTTGCAAGCTCCCGTTCCACCATCACAAAACCGATCCGCTTTGTTTCCTCAGAAGCATAATCGACCAGATACTCCGTCAAGGTCATCAGTGCATTAGGATGGCAGCAATTCAAAATCTGCCCGTTTTTACAAAGGCTCATAAAGCGGTCTCCGGTTCTGCCCTCCCGATAACAGGCTGTGCAGAAAGAAGGAATATGTCCGTTTTCCATCAGCCAGCGAACCACTTCATCCAGCGTGCGCTGATCGGATACGTCGAACTGCTCGGAATCATGCGGCCGTTCTTTCTCGGTGTATCCGCCGACCGAGGTACGCGAAGCGCCGCTCACCTGAGAAATGCCGAGCTTCAGTGCCCGTTCTCTGACCTCCTGCGATTCTCTTGTCGAGATGATCATGCCGGTATATGGTACCGCAAGGCGGATGCAAGCGATGATCTTCTCAAACATCTCGTCCGGAATGGAATTGTCAAACACATCGGGATCAATATCATCGGCATGTTTAACACGGGGCACACTGATCGTATGCGGACCAACGCCGTGCACAGCTTCCAGATGCTCCGCATGCATCAGCAAGCCTGCAAATTCATACTTATACATTTCAAGACCGAACAGAACACCCAGTCCCACATCATCAATGCCGCCTTCCATCGCGCGATCCATTGCCTCGGTGTGATAATCATAATCATGCTTCGGTCCGGTTGGGTGAAGCTGCAAATAGCTTTCTTTATGATAGGTTTCCTGAAACAGAATATATGTTCCGATCCCTGCCTCTTTCAGCAAACGATAATTTTCCACCGTCGTCGCGGCAATATTCACATTGACGCGGCGAATGGCTCCGTTTTTATGATTGACGCCATAAATGGTATGGATGCACTCCAAAATGTATTCGATCGGATTGTTGACCGGATCTTCACCCGCCTCAATCGCAAGCCGCTTATGCCCCATGTCCTGAAGTGCCGTAACCTCTTTGACGATTTCCTCCTGCGTCAGCTTTTTCCGTGTAATGTGCTTATTTTTAAAATGATACGGACAATACAAGCATCCGTTCACGCAGTAATTGGAAAGGTAAAGCGGCGCAAACATCACAATGCGATTGCCGTAAAAAGCAAGCTTGATCTCTTCCGCCAGGCGATAGATTTCCTGCACCTTTTCGGGAATTTCACAGGCAAGCAACACCGATGCTTCCCGGTGCGTCAATCCGCGACAGACAGTACCTGTTGCTGTTTTCTGCGGCCGCGCTTTTTCCAGTATCTCATCGATCAGCGCGATATTGTTTTTATTTTGCTCTGCATAAGCTAAGGTTTCGCGGATCTCTCCGTCATTAATAAATTCCTCCGCTTTCAGCGATTTTGGGTTGTAAATTGCCATTTTCATTCGTCCTTTCTCTTTCGGTCAGATTTTTCTTCCCGTTCAGATATAAAAACTCTATTGCCCGTCCTCACTCCGTATAATATCCCCTCGGTCAGTTACCACCTCATACCCGATCGACTCCATGCGAAGTGCAAGACATTGTTTACATTGTGCCGCTTCATCCCCTGTGCAAATTTTACCGTCATACAGCTCGTATTTTTTGCGCACCGATGTCGGTGACAAATTCGGCATGACAACATTTGCTCCCGATAAAATGCCTTTTTACCGCCATTTCGGATCAATGGTGCCGAGCGCCGTCGTAGCGGGCAGCAGGATATTGGGTTGTATCAGCCGAATGATCGACAACAGGTAGCAGGTAAGCTGCATTGTTCCCGCAGGCATATCCCGAAACGGCGTATCCTTATGGGAAATAAAGGGTCCGATTCCGCACATATCCGGATGAAAGGTTTCGATAAACTTCAAATCCGCTGCCAACGAAGTCACCGTCTGATAGGGCGAGCCTACCATAAAACCGCATCCGGTCTGAAAACCGATTTCTTTTAAATCTTTCAGGCACTGCATCCGATTGTCAAAAGACATCTCTCCCGGATGCAGCAGACTGTAATGCTTGGGATCGGCGGTTTCATGCCGAAGCAAATACCGATCCGCTCCGGCATCATACATTTTTTGATAACTCTCCCGACTTTTCTCTCCGAGGGAAAGGGTTACCGCACAATCCGGATATCCGTTTTTGATTTCTTGAACAATGCCGCATACCCGCTCATCGGTAAAATATCCGTCCTCGCCGCCCTGTAAAACAAAGGTGCGAAATCCGAGCGCGTATCCCTCGGCACAGCATTCCATGATCTGCTCCTCGGTCAGACGGTAACGGTCGCATACCGCATTGCTTTTTCGGATGCCGCAATACAGGCAGTCATTTTTACAGATATTGCTGATTTCAATTAAACCTCTAACATACACAGCATTGCCGTATATCTGCCTGCGGACAGCCACCGCGCGTTCGGCAAGAAGCTGCGCCGCCTCATCAGAACGGTTCGCGATCAAATATTCATATTCGGAACGAGCAAGCGAGTGCTCCTGCTGCAATTTGTCAACGACTGATATCAATTTTTTATTCATGGGTGATCACGTTCGAATAGGCGGTTTTGACACTGACTCCGTCCAGCTTGCCGATTTTTCCGGACAACGCCGAAATAACATCCTGCGGCGCGTCAACGGCAATGCTGACGATATGCACCTTTTTATCCCGATACGGCAATCCCATCCTGCCGATAATATATTGCCCATTTTGATGCAGAAGATGATTCAATTGTTCCACCGAATCGGTATTTTCCACAATGATTCCCATGACTGCAATTCGTGTTTCCATAAGCCTCTCCGTTCCTTTCCTGTATTTTTCATCCCATACAAAAAATACTGCACCCGAAAAAAGGTGCAGTAATCTAAAATACTGTTATTTCCCGATGCTCCTTCCGTGAAACAACAATACGATACATTATTCAGCACCTTTCACCCGGACGGCACAAAGCCGGTCTTCATGTCAGGATGTTATGATTTTAGCTAAACCAAGCCACATCCGCTGCGTGTTTTTTACGCAAGTGGGGTTCTCATACCTATTATAAGCCATATGAATCGCCAAGTCAACCCGTTTCCGAAACAGGGTTATACTTAGGTGAGTTGAATAAATTCCTATTTCAATAATCTACGGCGTTATTGATTTTCGACAGTCTGAAACAAAACCGCCGGCTTTATCGCCGACGGTTTTGCTTTTCATGATATTTTTTGTTCTAGTCCTCAATACTTACCACATCGTAACCAAGGTAATATTGAAACGCTTCCTCCAAAATCGATTTCACGTGTCCGTTTGCGACGGTAGTGTGATGCTTAAATCCGCCGCGGGCAAGTTTGATTAGCTTGTCTTGCAAGTGGTCGATCTTCGCTACACCGCCGCAGCCGAAAAATTCCTTTTCAATATCATCATCAGTGAATTCACCTTCACTAAAGTAAATCGTGATTTTCCCATCCTCGGTTTTGCAGTTGGAGAAGGTCATCGGGAACGCGGCGATTCTGCCCTCGTTAGTTCCCCAACCACTGCCGGGATCGCCTTTATCAAACATCTTATGTGAGGTAACAGTGCCCTTTTCTTTCATCAACTTTTGGGCGGTAGAGCCGCAATGGAACAAAATAACCTTGTCGGGATCATCTCCGTAATTGTTGTTCCAGTCAAGACAAGCCGCAGGTCCCTCTGTCGCCAAAGACAGTGCACGCATCGTAATCGCGGAACACATATCGATCTCGCAGGACGCCGTAATGCCACGGTCGTTCAGCTCGCTCAAGAGCACGCAGGGGCAAACGCGCAGATAGGTTTCCATTTCATTCCAACAGCGAAGTGCGATGGCATCCAGGTGATAGGTTTCTATGTACTCGTCAATGACCACGCTGATTTTGGAGAGCATGATCTTCTTATCTTCAGGGACATGGGAAAAATCGGTATATTTTTCAAGTGCCGCTTTCTTGGCAATCACCTTTTCGTCATCATCAGCCTTTGCGCGAACAAACTCGAAAAGCTCGGACAAATCAAAGCTTTCTACATTGATGCCGTGGCGCTGCATGGTGATCTCATCAAATCGAACCGTTTTAAACGCAGTGGTACGAGCGCCGATACAACCGATTGTAAATCTTTTCATCCCTTTTACAACACGGCAAACAGCGGCAAATTCATGAAGATTTTCGGCAAAAGCTTTGGTCAACGGATGCACGACGTGTGGCTTCATAACAGTATATGGCACTTGATACTGCTCGAACACATCGGTAACCGAGAATTTTCCGCAATAGGCATCTCTGCGGTGTTTAAAGTCCATTTTACCGATTTCATCCGGATACGCCTGCATTAAAATCGGCACGCCTGCGTCCTGCAACGCAGCAATTGCACCGTTTTCGTCGATAAAAATAGGCATACAAAGGATCACACCGTCATACTCACCCTCATGGGATTTCAGCCATTTCGCGTACGCTCTGCCTTCATCGCGAGTTTCCACTGCGCCGTAACGGGTAGCGTCTTTGTCCATCATAATATAATCGTAACCCGCGTCGGTTACCGCCTTGACCATGTCTTCCCGGGCTCCTTCGATCAGCTCTGCCGGCATGAAACCTCTGTTTCCGAAATAAAGTGCAAATGTTATGTTACTCATATCAATCACCTTTCCTTTTTATTTACTTGAACACATCGGCAATCAGCTGCCGAATTGTTTTAAATTTTTGATACTGCTTTAAGTAAACTTGATGACGTTCAGGATTCGGCTCATAAGGCTGTTTCTTTTTCACAAACAGCTTTTCCGCTTCTTCTAAGCTTGGATAAACCCCGCAGCAAACGCCGGAAAGCATCGCTGTTCCTGCAATCCCCGCTTCATCCAAGTCAAGCGGAACAATGGTTTTGCCCAAGATATCCGCTTTCATCTGCAACCAATACGGAGATTTGGAACCGCCGCCTACCGCGCGCAGTACCGACATGAAGATCCCGAATTCTTCCAGTTTTTCCAGGTTATACATCATCTCATAGGTGACGCCCTCAATCAGCGCGCGATATAAAGTCGGCGCATCGGTATCCATTGTGATTCCGAGAAAAGCACCCTTTGCATATTCGTTCATGTCAGGAGTCGCACTTCCGGAAAAATGGGGGATGACAATGATTCCGGTGGGCTCTTTTGCGCCCTGCATATCTAAGTACCGATAAACGCTGATGCCCTGCTCTTTTGCCACCTGCTGTTCATACCGTCCCAGCGTGTCTTTATACCACTTGAGAATGGCTCCGCCGGTAAAATTAAACGCATAAGTTGTATACATTCCTTTGACCGGATAAGGCACGCATACAAAATTATTATTTAAAAAGCTTTCCTCCAACTGCGGCTTTTCAAAAACCGATGTAATACATTCTACCGTTCCCGTTCCGTCGATTGCAACATCGGTTGAGAGCACACCGGCGCCGATGGCGGCGCAGACTTGATCGTGTCCTCCTGCGGCGACAATCACCCCTTGCGGCAGTCCCAGCATCTTTGCCACCTCGGGCAACACCGTTCCTACCTTTGCCCCTGTCGCAATCGGCTTAGGCAGCTTGTTCTCATCAATGCCCGCAAGTCGCAGCAATTCGGCGTCCCAACATTTATTCAGCACGTCGAATGCCATTGTTCTTGCCGCCAGAGAATAATCTACCTTACATTCCCCGCAGAGCTTATAGGAGCAAAAAGCACTGATTGGCAAAAATTGATAGATTTCCCGATAGATTTCCGGCTGTTCTTCCCTGATATTCATCATCTTAGGCAGAGAATACATCGGGTGGATTTTTGCTCCGGTCACCTTCATGATTCGGTCATTTCCGATGTGTTTCTCCAGCCATTTGCTCTGTTCGGTACCGCAACTGCTCATATACAGCGCTGTATTCATCAGCACATTTCCGTCTTTGTCAATCGGGACAAAGGATTCTCCGAACGAAGAAATAGCCAGCGCCTTGATCTCTTTCGCCTGTTCACCTGCTTTTTCCACGGCAGTGGAAATCACTTTGCACATATTTTCCCAAAGCAGATCTCCATGGGTTTCATATGTATTTTCAAACGGCGGATATTCCTGATAAGCATAACCCAATTGCTTTCCCTCGTCCGAAAATACGATTGCCTTGCTTGCGGTCGTACCGACATCAATTCCGAGAAGTGCCACTGCGTTCCCTCCTTATCTGTACCACATATCATAATATTCTTTTACGATTTTTTCCATGTTGTGATAAACAATATCCTGGCGGAATACCGTTGTAAAATATCCGATATTATTTGATACTGCTTCTTTCGCTTTTTTGGTGAGATATCCGGCGGCAATTAATTCATCCACTTTTTCGGTGCCTGCAATTTTCACCGCATTTTTTACCATTTCTTCAAACAATACAGGAGCGCTGTCCCGTTCCAAGGCAGTCCATACATTTACCTTGACGACACCGTCATCAAATAATCCTCTGACCTGTTCGTTAGTCACCGAGGAAGTCCCATGCAAAACAATCTTTTCTCCGATTTGCGCTTTAATGCTTCTCGCGACATCACCGTGATACTGCAATTGTTTGCCGGTCGCTCGATGCTCGGTACCGAG
This sequence comes from uncultured Eubacteriales bacterium, assembly GCA_959605275.1. GTDB lineage: Bacteria > Bacillota > Clostridia > Oscillospirales > Ruminococcaceae > HGM13222. The sequence goes on from CAUHFD010000029.1 coordinate 10,560, forward strand.
GTTTGCCACGATCAGATCGACTCCCGTCCTCTCTGCATACTCTTTCGCTTTCTGCGGAGAGGTCAGTTCGTTATGTACGTTTCCGGTCGCATCCACGATTTCATCGCAGGCACCCTCCACCAGAATATCACCGCCTCTTTTCTGCACAAACGCAGCGGTTTTCCGGATATTTTCCTCAAATGGCACCCCTGACGCATCATACAAGATCGAAGCGTAATCACTCAGATCGCCTTCCAGCAGTTCGGTATCTAAATCATGCTGAATGTGATCCAGATGAATCATCACATTCAAATCCCGATAATACCCGTTTTCATCCGCCAACGCCTTGATATCATTTGTAAACAGCTTTAATCCTGTTTTCCAGTCGCGGGTATGGGTATAGTTAGGTATCTGGCTTCGATGATCGTACAAGCAGGTTGCGGCAATGATTACAGGAATGTTTTGGATGGAATGTTCTTGCTGATAATCCTTTGCTGCCTTTAAAATCGCCTCTGTGGTAGTCAGGTTTTCGGTACAGATACACGGCAGCACCCATCCTCTTGACCTGGCTTTTTCATATTCCTCTCTAACTGCATTTACTTCACTGATAATCATTGGAAATCCCTCCAAAAAAATAGATAAATCTTACTTTTATTATAGGAAAATGTATGATATAATAAAAGTAACAAACGTCTGAAAAATAGTAAATTTGTTCATAATATTTGATTTGACGCACCATCTGAAATAACAGGAGGGAAAACAGAAAAATCACGACATTTCCAAATGAAAACACCGTGATTTTCCAAAAATGCAATGATTAAAATAAATACAGAAAAGCTAAATGAACTAATGGCGGACTTTTATCTGCTGACAAACATCAGAATGGCAATCTTCGACGGCGATTTTCAGGAAATCGCCTGTTATCCTCCCGAACTCTGCGACTTTTGCCGAATCATCAAATCCAATCCTGCCGCCAAAAGCCAATGTGACCAATCCGACCGGGAAAGCTGCCAGATCTGCAAAAGCACCCGCTCCATTTATACTTATCAATGCCATGCAGGCTTGCTGGAAACAGTCGCTCCGTTAAAATACGATCATTCGGTGATCGGATATGTGATGTTTGGGCAGATTCTGGAAAACAAAAACGACTCGGTTTCCTCAGAACAGATTCGTGCAAAGGCGGAGGAATACCATATTAACCCTGAAGAATTGCTGCCCGCTTTTCAAAAACTCAAGCATTTTTCCACTACCCAGATTAAAGCGGTTTCCAAAATCCTGGAAGCCTGTGCCAGCTATTTATGGCTGGAGGAATTGATCTCTCTGGATAAAAACAATCTCGCGATACGAATCGATCAGTATATCACCCAAAATCTTTCCGGCAATCTTGCGGTAGAAAAAATGTGCGAAGATTTACAAATCAGCCGTTCTACTCTTTATCAAGTCTTTCGGCAAACCTACAACATCGGAATCGCAGAATATGTCCGCAATAAAAGGATCAATCTCGCAAAACATCTTTTAAAAACTACAAATTACCAGATTTCCCTGATCTCACAGTTAGTGGGAATTCCTGACTACAACCACTTCACCAAGATTTTCAAAAAGCAGGTTTCCATGACACCGCGGGATTATCGTAAAAAACATAATCAATGAAATAAGCGCACTCTTTCATACATTTTACTGCATAGAAGAGTGCGTTTCCATCTGTTCTAGCTTTCCTCTGCCATCCTTTGGAGCACATCGACAACCAATCGCCATGTTCGTTCACAAGAAGCAAGGTCCAACCGTTCCTGCGGCGTATGACATCCCAAAATCGTCGGTCCGATTGCGATAGCATCCAGATTGGGCAGCTTCGCCTGAAACAAACCACATTCAAGCCCTGCATGAATTGCTTCAAACTTCATATCCTTTCCAAACAACGTCTGGTAACTTCTCATGAAACAATCACGTATGGGGGAGTGTTCCGCATAATTCCAGCCCGGATATTCTCCGTGGCAAGAAACGGTAAACCCCAGTAATTTACCGAGTGATGAAAGCCGTTGTTTTATTTCCGCCTGCAAGGAAGCGGAGGAGCTGCGAGGAGAAAACACCGCCTGCACCCCTGATTCCGTCGTGCGAACCACACCCAAATTAGAAGAGGTCACAACAAACCCGCCCTGCTTTCTGTTTCGGCTGAGCACCCCGTTCGGAGATAAATAAAGCAGTTGTACCAATGCGACGGTGGTATCCCGATCCATCAAACGAGCCGGAAGCAAAGCAGTTTCCCATTTTAAAGCAAATGCCGGCTCTGCGGAACAAATTTCTGCGTTCAAATCGACAAGCATAGAATCCAAAACATGCTCTGCCTGTTTTCTAGCATCTTCACTGTCAAAAGCAAGCAGCGCCTCTGCCTCCCGCGGAATGGCATTATCTTTGTTGCCGCCCTTAATATAAGCAATATCAAATGACTCCGGTAAAGACGCTAACACACGCCCCATCAATTTATTAGCATTGGTTCGTTCCTTATCAATATCGATTCCCGAATGCCCGCCGGGAAGACCACTAATTTTAATCAGGAGTCCCCTTTTTCCGGTACTGCTTTGCCATTTTGCTTGTCTGTCAAACTGCATCCGCAAACCACCGGCACAACTAACCGTCGCAATTCCTTCTTCTTCTGAGTCAAGATTAATCATTGTCTCAGCAGATAACAAGCTCCCGTCAAGCGAAACTGCTCCAATCAAACCAACCTCCTCCTGTACCGTAAAAACACACTCTAGAGGCGGATGTACAAGGGTATCATCATCCAGCAAAGCCATCATCAGTGCAACTGCTATCCCGTTATCTCCACCCAGCGTTGTTCCCTCTGCCGATAGAAACCCGTCCTTCACAATCAGCTGTAATCCGTCATGTTCAAAATCGTGCGGACAATCACCATTCTTCTCACAAACCATATCCAGATGTCCCTGTAGCATAACAGCCGGCTGCGACTTAGCGCCTGCACTTCCCGGCTTTTTAATAATCACGTTATACAAAGCATCCTGATAACAGTCCAATCCCTTTTTTTGCGCAAACCGGCAAAGATAATCGCTGACAGCCTTTTCGTTTCCGGAGCCTCGCGGAATTGCACTGATTTGCTCAAAATACCGAAACATAGATGCCGGCTGGCGATCCCTTATTAATTCACTCATACAGACAACATTCCCTTCTTACTCTTACTTATCATCCATCACAGACTATTTTGCTGTTATTATTTCAGAAAATCAGCAAAATATCACCTTTTTGTTTATGCAGTATATCTGCGGTCTCAGCAGCGTATATGCTATATATGTAGTATAAAAGTGCATAAAATATACATTTCGCACCTCAAAAAACATCCGTTTTTCTTGTTTACTTTGATTATAGCAAACCATGATGGCAATAACAAGTTTTTTGATCTGATGTTTTGCCCGAAATTCAAATACAATTGCAACGAATCAGACTGAAAAACAGTCTGATTCGTTGTTGTTTCGTGCTGATTCAGTTTTAAAAGGATGCTATTTTTCAAACCATGCTTTTTCCCACCATTGTTTCACTGTACGGCACGCTGATTCACAGCAACATTTCACACTGCGGCTCATTACCCGGAAAATTCCCCACATTCCCGATTCTACATCCCAGCGCAAAGAACCGGAACGATATAAATAATCACCGGGAGAGGAGACCTGTTCCGGCTCTATATTAAACACATTACCGACGCTCATCGCGCCCTGAATCGGAACAACCCGTGTAAAAGGATCTCCGGGCTGTGCTTTCCATCTGTGCCCATGCAGAGTAAAGCTAATGTTTCTGGGCTTGTCGGCAGGCATCAAAAGACGAATGATAACACGTTCCCCTATATATGCACGTAAAAGCGGCGTTGCCGGATCTCCGTGCACTTTAGAATCAAACACTTTATAAATCAACGGATTTTTCTTTAAACGATTGAAAAAACGCTCAGATCGATAATTATATCCTTTTTCGCCTGTATCTTCATGATCCGGCGCTTCATGCCCGCCCTCCCCGGGAGTCATATTCTGTTCTGTTGTTTTAATCAGCTGACCGTCCTTATCGAGCAAGCGGATCCCATTATGCGCAAAAATCACAAATTCCCGAAATTTTTTCACGCCCGGTGCGGCAATCACTGCCTGTTCATTATAATTTCTATCCGACGGAATAATGGTATTGTAATATTTCGCTCCCGCAGGTTCAACAATAATCGCACCAAACATTCCATGATAACGCTGATTTCTCAGATCACCAAAGGAATTGAGCAAGCAAGTGCCGTATTCCCGATCTGCGTGCCACAAATATTTGATACTCTCTCCGGGGGCAACTGTCTGTTCGACCGCATTATAGCCGACGTTCACTCCGGCGGAGGCAATCGGGTCATATTTGAGGAACTGTGGGTTCAGTGACACTCGATTGGAAGGCTTGTGAACCATATCCAACGGCACAGACGGATATTCATGATAACGAATCGGATCATTGGGCTCAAATCGGTTATAGAGTGTGACTTCAACCCAATCTCCCGCATTCACCCGAAGGATAAGCGGGATCGGCAGCTTACGGCCGCAGAGTACATCTTTCTCCTGTTCGACAGGCACAAACAGTAGTCCTTCCGGATCGTGGTCGCCGTATCGATTATAAGCGATATCCTTTTGAATCGCTGCAATTTCAAATTTCCGAACAACTGCACCCGGCGGAGGAACCATCGGGGAAGCAAGCGAACGAACACCGCACAATGGAAGCAAATGTTTTTGCAATGCATCATAAACACGAATAATTCCCCACATTCCCAGCCACAGATCATCAATTCCACCGGAATAATAAAGGTAATCACCCGCCGAATATGGCTCATCTATTCGGATATTAAACGCCTCCGATATGCCAATAGTCTGAGCCTGTACTAACGGTGAAACAGGATCGGTAATTTCTTTCTTCCACGAAAGTCCGACAATATTAAACGAATGTTGTTCTTCATGTGCTCCATCCAACAGCCGGATAATCATCGGTTCACCGGGATAAGTTTCCAAAATCGGTGTGGCGGGATCATGATAAACAAGAGAACTAAAAATATGCGACGGATCATTTTTAATTTTCAGACGTTCTCGCATGGGCTCACAGCGGTAACTGATTCCCATGACGCCGGGATCATCATCAGATCCAGGATGTTCCGGAGGATTAAGCGGCTTACCATCCTTATCAAACAATAGAGCAAAGTCGTGCAGGAACAATGCGAATTCCCGATATGACCTTCCGTCCGCTGTCCGAATAACAGCCTGTGCACCACTTTTGAGTTCCTCACCCGTTTCAGGATCTAAAAACATCGCCCCAGCCGGTTCAACAATCAAAGCACCGAACATTCCATGCTGTTGATGAGAATTGGCAAACAAATGGTCGTGGAAAAAAACCGTATTCAATTCTTCATTAGCAAAAAAACGTTCTATTAAAGTTTCAAATCGCCTCGCTCCGGCGATATTATTCCATCCATTTGCCGCACCATCCGAAACAATCGTATCAAATTTAACCAGATGGATGTGATAACCGATAATATCTGTAAGCGTTCTGAGCTGAAACGGACTGGACTCGATAAACTCCGGAAGAAGATTGGTCAGCCGTACTTCGATACAATCTCCCGCATTCGCCCGAATGACCAAAGGCTCGGGACTGATTTTACCCGATTCAATTTCAGCGATATAATTGTCCAGTGTTCCGTATTTTTCAATTTCTTCTTTCAGTACAAAAAATCTTCCCTGGGGATCATGCCATCCATACTTATTATAAACGATTTTTGCCTGCACTGCCGCAATTTCAAACACTTTGATGTTTTCTGCCGTATCACACGGACAAGTTTCAGTATACAATGCTCCTGACGCGAAATCATTCACGAAATTTGCCTGTTCCAACGGCGTAGGATTTATTTTATTTTGTCCATCTGCTGTAAGCACGCCAAGCGGTGGCTGAAGCGGTCTTTGCCCAAACTGTCCGTTAATAAAATTAGGATACCCCGGATGAAGCGCATCTTTCGGCGGGGGGAGCGGGCGGTCTCGTAGCGGCATTAATGCCTCAATCGGCGTTCCATCCGGATATTTTCCGTTTCCATCCTGTAAACGATCAAATACTCTCCATAACGTCCACATTCCTTCGTGAAAATGGGGATACAGATGGCAATGGAAAATTGCATCGCCAATCATACCGTTGAGACTTCCGGCACCATATAAAATATCCAGCGTATAACACTCCTGCGGACTAATAGAAATAGAATCAATAATAGTGGATTTCGGATCGTCAGGTTCTAATCTCCACTGATGGTTATGCAAATGAAACACGTGAGTTTCTTTAACTCCGCCGTGTATTAGTCTAATTTTTGAGGGATCCCCCACATATGCCTTGGGAATAAACGGAGCGGGATCGCCGTATGACCAGGAACTCATGGAAATATCTTCATCGGTAACTGCCGGATCCGCATGATGATCCAGCGGTAAGCGATTACGCATCGGCTCGGCACGATAACTGATTGCTGTTGTCCCGTTCGGTAGCCCCGTATGAGGATCCACCGGCGGCTGACCGTTTTTATTGTTTATTTCCAGTTCATCATGGAAAAAAATCGCATATTCACGAAATGCTGGCTTTGCCGGATGATAAATATCAGCAAATACACCACTTTTCAACGGTTCTCCAGTAACCGGATGAAACCAGGAGGACCCCGCTGCCTCCACGACAATGGCTCCGAACAAACCATGCACATTGGTTCCCTGTTCTCCGCTTCGGGTATCTGCCATATCAGAAAAGAGGAAAACGCCCTCCTTATCCGCCTGCCAAATATAGCGAATAAACTCCGACGTAGTGGTGTCCGGATTATATCCCACATTTGCTCCGTCAGAGGTCAAAACATGATAATTCAAACCTTGAACATGAATGGATGACCTCCGATTTAATCTATTATAAAAGTTGATTTGTACTTTTTCTCCAACATTTGCACGAATGACTAAGGGCTGTACCTCATCATATGGCTGAGGGGGAAACATTTTAAATCGTTCCTCAGCTTCTCGCCGAATTCGTTCGGAATCCTGCCGTAAAACATACATTAAGCCGTTCGGATCATGATCTCCGAATTTGTTATAGACTATGGGTAAAGAAATTGCCTCAATATCATAAATCCGAACCATATTGATGTCCGGACAATCTAATGAATCTATCATAATAATTCACCATTCCTTGTTCCGTTTATTTTTACCCATTCTCTTTGGGCAAGAAAGAAACAAACGCAGTATAAAAATGAAAATTTCCACATCTTTATTATCTTAATGCTCAAGAAATTAAAATCAGTGCCACACTATTATATGTGATACATATCTCTGCTGTTCTCCGTTTAACAAGTGCTGAAGTCAAAGCATATACTGGTCTATCCCCTATTTTAATAAAGGAGGAATCGCTTTGGACTGCAACAAAAACTATGTAGGACAATCTTTAGGACTGCACTTATTCTTTGCAAGGATCATGAAAGAACATGCTCTGTTTATGGAAGCTGCGTATACACCGGTCAATGCATCCATGGCACAGGAGGCGGACCATTACAAACAAGAGTTTGAACGTTTACTGCTCCAAGTCATCGCGCTCAGCAACGGAATCGTTGACGGAAAGATACTTGCCTCAGGGGAAATTCTGACAGAGTTCACTGCCGGAGCAGAAAGGCAAACCGCACGCTTAACCGGTATCCCGATCAACCAACGCATTACAGCGCTTCAATCTCGTCTTTGCTGTGCAAGAAACTCCTGTATCACCGAAGAACAAACCTGTCAGGTCAGAGCATTGAATCAAACGGCACTGCGATTGTTAGATGGTCTTATCAGACTGAAAGAAAAAACTTTAAACGGAGTGCTCAGCTGTCAAATGTTCACCATGAACTATCCGCTGCTGATCGAGCATATTCTGCGGGAAGCAAGACTCTATCAGACCTTTGTCTGTGCATTGGAGAGCGGAAAAGATCTTGACTGCGGGTTAATGAGAGAAACAGAAGTTTTCTGGAATCAAATTATGATGGAGCACGCCCTATTTATCCGCGGATTGCTGGACCCGTCTGAAAATGAGTTAATACAAACCTCAGATGGCTTCGCCAAAGATTATGCAACCTTGCTGGCAAGAGCCAGAGAGGTAAACGATCAAACATTGGTACGTCGTGAAGCCTTGCAGGAAACGATCAAATTCCGAGATTTTAAGGCCACCGGCGCTCTGGGAATACAAAATTGCAGAATCCGTTCCGTCATTCTGCCTCTTTTGGCAGATCATGTACTGCGGGAAGCCAATCATTATATCCGTTTATTGCGGGAATAAAAGCACAAAAGGCACGTTGCAAATGCAACGTGCCTCAGTCTGTCGAAAAACTATAAGTTATAGCCCTTTTTAATGGAGAAACCGAGGACATGTGCATCGGTTTCGAC
>CAUHFD010000030.1 GCA_959605275.1 uncultured Eubacteriales bacterium
ATAAATATGGTCAAAAGCAAAACGATTGATGAAAGCTAAGGCAGCGGTTTGTCGTGTAAACAAATCGTTGCCTATAGATGAGGAAAGAAAAATGAACGAAATGAATGTTAACAATCAAATACAGGTAGATAGAGAAATCGGAGAGTGTATGGTTCATCTTACTGGACTATAGTCAAGAGAGTAGACACAAAAAAGTAAAAACTATATGAAAAAAGCCATTGCATTTATGGTGGAATTGATATCGTGCAAACAATATTATCCTTGAGAATATGCTTGTTCCATGGCATTGGGTGTCAGATTGCCAATGGTACCATGTGGTCTTTTGGAATTGTAAAAGCCCTCTATGTATTCAAAAATGGATATTTTCAGGTCTTGAAAAGAGCTGTATGATCTTCGATTTGTTTCCTCTTTTTTAAGGTATTTGAAAAAACTTTCGGCAACAGCGTTATCAAAAGGGTATCCTTTCTTCGAAAATGATTGTACGACATTTAAATCATCCAATAGTTTTCTAAAAGCAAAAGCAGTGTATTGAGAACCACGATCGGAATGAAACATAAGACCGTAGGGAGCATTACGCTTGGCATAAGCTTTTTTGAATACAGAAATGACTAAATCCGAATCGAGCTTGCCGGATATGTCCCACGAAATGACTTTTCTGGAATAGAGGTCTATGATAACACAAAGATAATACCATTTCCCGGCTGCCTTAATGTAGGTAATGTCACTAACCCATACCAGATTAGGCGCTTTTTGGGTGAATTGCTGCTCTAATCGATTGTTACATTCTGCCTCATGATCGTTTTTGGGGTATACTGATGCATAGGTAGACATTTTTGGCAGCACCATAGACTTCATGAGCCGGTACACTCTCCCGACACTGATATGAATGCCATAATCACGTTCAAGAACATAGGCTATTTTATATGCGCCAAGTCGTTTCTTGGTTTCGGCATAAATATGTAAAATAAGAGCTTTCAACTCCTGATTTTCAGATACTCTGGGAGCCGGAGCTTGATGAAAATGCTTGTAATATGTGCTCCTATTCACACGAAGAACTCTGCAAAGAGTCTTGATCTTATGCTGAAACCGTAGCTTGTGGACAGCGTTTAGTCTTTGTCCGAGTGTGGCGTGAATATGGCAATCGCTTTTTTTAATATGAGGTTTTCCTCTTCAAGTTGAGCATTTCTTTTTTGAAGTTCCTTAATTTGTTTGGCTGTTAATACCTCTCCGTCCTCCGTTCTGACAGAAGAGTATTGCTTGATCCATTTCCCGATGGCACTCATTGAGATGCCGTATTCTTTGGAAAGCTGTGATTGCGTGCGACCGTTTTGATAAAGAGTAACGATTGATTTTTTAAAATCTTCATCGTCTGCTGCGTGATAGTTCTTCTTGGATTCCATACTTTTTTCCTCCTTTGTTTTCGTGTTCATCATAATAATACTAATATCTACTGTTTTCTATCCACTTTTTTAGTATAGATCCAGTTGTACCAATAGTGCAGAAAATAGATTTGATTATTCATAGATTAAAAAATTTTTTTAAATTAAAATATAAAATACAGTGATCACGGTATCCGATTAAGCATCTATTCTTGATACAACTAGAAGATGCTGGTCATTATCAAGGATTTTAAAGTTAGGAGAAAATGACAAATGAAAAAAGTAAAGCTTGGAATAATCGGCTTGGGTGGACGAGGAACTTGTATGCTGGAAAATCCAATCATGTCGATGAAAAAAGATGATGTAGATGTTATAGCAGTTTGCGATTTGTTACAGGATCGTGCTGATTATGCTGCGAAGTTAGTAGCGGGTTCAGGAAATGCAAGACCTTTTGTTACGACGAATTACAGAGCTCTACTTGCCATAAAAGAGTTAGATGCAGTTTATATTGCAACCTCTTGGGAAAGTCATATGGAATTGGCTATAGCTGCTATGAAAGCAGGAAAGTATGTTGGAATGGAAGTGGGAGGCGCTTATTCTGTGGAGGATTGCTATAAATTGATACATACTTATGAAGAAACCGGAACAGAATGCATGCTGATGGAAAATTGCTGTTACGGAGAACGGGAACTGATGGTGCTAAATATGGTTCGACAGGGCATATTTGGTGATATCATGCACTGTAACGGAGCCTATAATCATGATTTACGGCATGAAATCATAGATGGTAAGGAAATGAAACACTATCGCTTGAGAAATTACCTTTATCATGATTGCGAGAATTATCCGACTCATGAGATTGGCCCCATTGCAAAGGTGCTGGGTATTAATAACGGAAACCGTTTTACCTCATTGTCCTCCTTTTCCAGCTCTGCAAAAGGCTTGCATCAATATGTGATTGCTACCAAGGGTAAAGATCATCCACTTGCAAAAGCCGATTTTGCACAGGGAGATATTGTAACAACTATGCTCACATGTGCAGGAGGACAAACGGTTTGCATTACGCTGGGTACCAGCTTGCCGAGGGCGTATTCGCGCCGTTTTGAGGTACATGGAACAAAAGGTATGTACATGGAGGATAATGACAGTATTTTTTTGGACAGCAATAAACAGCATCATCTGCACGATATGGATTGGAAGTCAATGTGGGGGAATGCACAGAAATATGTAGCAAAGTATAGTCATCCTCTTTGGAAAAGCAACAATCAGGTTGGAGATATGCACGGCGGAATGGATACACTGGTGTTTGCTGCCTTTGTAGAGGCAGTCAGAAAGGGTATACATCCACCAATCGATGTTTATGATGCGGCAACCTATATGTGTATTTCTGCTTTAAGTCGAGAATCCATTGCATTAGGCGGTGCTCCGGTTGCTTTCCCTGATTTCACGTCCGGAAAGTGGCATATGCGTACAGATATTGTTGAGAATTCGTATACGCTGGATAAAATAGGCTTTGGCAAAGACTTAGCTTATGTTGATTAAGTAGATTGTTGATAGATGACAGGGGTTATGGAATTGAAGACTTTAAATAATTTTTCATATATTAAAACGGTTGTTCTTGGCTTTTTGGTGTATTTTTTTAGCTATGCAATGAGACTTGACTATGCAGCGTCGCTGGTTGCGATTGTTCAGGACTTAAATGTTTCCAATACTGCGGCTTCAGTAGCCATTACCGGTAGCTTTATTACATATGGTGTCGGACAGGTGTTGTGTGGCTTTGTAGGTGATAAAATTTCTCCGGTTAAAATGATAAGCTGTGCCATGGTGGGAACAATAGTTGTGAATATCGCGGTGTCTTTAAGTTCGAACATTTTGATAATGACGATTCTTTGGTGTTTAAATGGGTTCTTTCAAGCAATGATTTGGCCTCCGCTTACTCGTTTTGTTTCCGAACGGGTCGGTGCTGAAAAATATGCGGATGCCATTACTGTGGTTGGATTGTCGGCACAAATTGGTACGATATTTGTATATGTATTTGTACCAGCGGTTTTAGCACTTACGGTTTGGAGAAATGTGTTTCGGCTTATATCGTTGTTTGGCATTGCAATTGTGATTGTGTGGGGATTGATGACTAATCGGGAATTTGCTCCAAATCGATGCTGTTCTGAGACACAGCAGGATGCTGAACAGAATAAAATGGCAGAGCGAAAGGGAATATCGATATTCGCATTAATTTTTGGTGCCGGGTTGTTGCCTATCTTTTTGGTTATTATTTTGCAGGGTATTCTTCGGGATGGTATACAAACATGGCTTCCGTCTTTGGTTAGCAAACAGTTTCATGTCAAAGTATCCATTTCAATACTAAGTACCGTTGTTATGCCGATATTCAGTATGTTAAGCGTTGTCGTTGCTAATATGGTTTACCATTGTTTCAAGAATGAACTCAAAACAGCAGCATTGTTTTTTAGCGTAGCTTTTATATCTGCGCTTCCTTTGGCAATCGGCGTACACTTTCCGATTGCGGTTACGGTAGTACTGGCTTCGTTGGTATCAGCCTGTATGCATGGGGTTAATCATATGTTAATTGCAATTATTCCGAAGCATTTTACAAGGTACGGACTGGTGTCTACTTTTTCCGGTATTTTGAATGCTTTTACTTATATCGGGGCTTCTGTTTCTTCATATGGTTTTGCTGCATTGGCAGATAGTCTTGGATGGAATTCGGTGCTTGCAAGTTGGTGCATAGTCGCTTTTCTGGGAGCTGTAATCTGCTTTTGGAGAATTCCTAAATGGCATGAATTCATTCATCATAAGATAGGTGAATAAGTAACCGAAAATAGCAACATAGAATAAAATGACAACTGATTACAAGAAAGTATTTTTAGTAGGAGTGTGACCAATGGGAGTATTAACAGTTGATGGTGAGCTTTTTTTGATGAATGGAAAAAAAGCAACTATTATATCCGGAACAATTCATTATTTTCGGGTGGTGCCGGAATATTGGGAAGATCGGCTCAAAAAATTAAAGGCATGCGGATTTAATACGGTCGAGACCTATACTTGTTGGAATTTACATGAGCGTAAAGAGGGAAAATTTGATTTTACCGCTGGTTTAGACATTGGTAAATTTTTAGATATTGCTAAAGGTTTGGGGCTGAATGTTATTTTGCGCCCGGGTCCATACATCTGTGCCGAATGGGATATGGGTGGATTGCCGTCATGGCTACTTACTTATCCACAAATGCGTTTTCGGTGTAATGATAGGCTGTTTTTGGAAAAGGTTAGAAGTTATTACAAAAAGTTATTCCACCATATTACACCGAGATTGTCCACTAATGGTGGCAATGTAATCGCTATACAAATTGAAAACGAATACGGAAGCTACGGCGACGATAAGGAATATCTAAATGCACTGACAGATATTGTAAAAGAAAATAAAGTAGACTGCTTGCTATTCACATCTGATGGAACTGCTGACTTTATGTTAAGCGGAGGACTGATCGATAATGTTCTTGCTACCGCCAATTTTGGTAGCAACCCTGCCGAGAATTTCGCTCAGATGAGAAAATTTCGTCCGAGGCAGCCTCTGATGTGTACCGAATACTGGAACGGCTGGTTTGATCACTGGTATGAGGAACACCATACGCGGACTTCAACAGATACTGCGGAGGTGTTAGATGAAATGCTGTCCTCCGGTGCGTCAGTAAACTTTTATATGTTCCATGGTGGCACGAACTTTGCGTTTACCAATGGAGCTAATTATAATGATGTTTATCAGCCCACTGTAACCAGTTATGATTATGACTGTCCGGTTAGTGAATGTGGAGACCTAACACCGAAATATTTTGAAGTAAAAGCAGTGCTTGAAAAACATTTCGGAAAAACATCTGACATAGAAGTGGGAAACTTGCCGAAACAAGCGTATGGAAAAGTAGCTTTAAATCAGGTTGGCTTTTTGTTTGATAATTTAGCCAATCTTTCTGAACCGGTTCAAAGCGCGGCTCCTTTAACTATGGAAGAACTTGGACAGGACTTTGGGTTTGTTTTATATTCAACCACTGTTTGCGGGCCTTTAGAAAGACTTCCGCTGGATATCGACGGTCTGCATGATCGTGCGCTGATATTTGTTAACGGAGAATGTATGGGAATTAAGGAGCGGACTGGCCGCCGAAACGATGAGATTATAATTAAATTGGCAGAAAGTGAGCAAATCCGGCTTGACATTCTGGTGGAAAACATGGGACGAGTGAATTACGGTCCGAAGCTACGGGATCAAAAAGGAATTTTGCGCGGCGTACGAATCGGTCAGCGATATCACTTCGGGTGGACAATGCATTCGTTGCCTTTGGATAGTCTTTCTTGTCTTGAGTATACGGATTTAGACAGTAAGATAAATACTCCAGCTTTCTTAACCGGTAGTTTTCGAGCAGAAGAAATTGCCGATACTTTCATTCGATTGGACGGATTTACAAAAGGGGTTGTATTTGTTAATGGTTTCAATATTGGCAGATATTGGAATACTGCCGGACCACAGAAAACTCTTTATATACCGGCACCATTGTTGCGGTTAGAACAAAATCAAATTACGGTGTTCGAATTAGAAAATTGCAAAAAAGCAGAAATTTTGCTGACAGATGTTTATGATTTAGGCTGAATCTTTTGGACAAACAGAAAATGTTGGGAATATTACCAAAGGAAGGTTCTTTAGGTAATGCTCACTGAACAATTCAAAAACAACGATAGCAAAGCATTTTGCCGTTGTTTCTGAATTGGAAAAGTGCAAGGTTTTTGACTGCTTTTTGCAAAAACCTTGCACTTTGTATTTCGATTTCATTCTGAAATCGAACTCTGTGTTTGCATCAAGAAATGTCTGAGCCAAGAAAAAATCCGAAAGTTCGGATTTTTTTCTTGGCTTGTACGGCGATGGCCGTGTGAACAAATCAAATTTTCGATTTGTTCAGTAGACATTAGGTAGCGCTTTGTGCGATTCAGTTATAATTGTGCAGAGCAATGCGGAGATTTTTAATAGATTTTTTTAATTTTTCATGATATTATTCTAATAGTAAGGTATGTTTGTAGAATATTGCTTTCGATGCCTTTCAAGGGAATAGTGAATTTTTTCTATGTCGAAAGGACTACAGACTGATGAAAAGGGGTGGCATCAAGGTGAAACGGTTGAAATTGAAAAAGAGGCGGGAAATGGTAGGCTGGTTATTTATTCTGCCTTGGTTTATAGGCTTGCTGCTATTTTTTGTACAGCCAGTTATTAAATTTTTGCTTTTTTCTTTTTTTGAATTTAAGATTTCCTCTACGACCGGTTATGAGCTTCTCCCATTGAAAGATAGCATATTACAAAATTATATTTATGCGTGGATGGAGGATGCTACTTACCCACAAGCTTTTATAGGTGCATTTAAGACATTTGCTTATGAGATTCCTATTATTGTTTTTTTTAGCTTGTTTATGGCGCTTTTGTTGAGCCAGAAATTTGAGGGACGCGGTGTGATGCGAACTATTTTTTTCTTGCCGATTGTAGTCACATCTGGTGCAATGGCATTAGTTATTGCACGCGGTGTGAGTCAGGTAGAAATGGGCATGACTGAGGGCGCAGGTACGCTGTATGATATTTCTGCGTTAACCGAACTCTTAATAACCTCTGGCTTTCCACAAAGCTTGGTGACTGGAGTGACTGGTATTATTGCTCGTGTGGCAGATCTTGTGTGGAAGAGCGGAGTGCAGATTTTAATTTTTCTAATTGGTCTGCTTTCGATTCCGGATTCTTATTATGAGGCTGCGAAGGTGGAGGGAGCTACTGGTTGGGAAACTTTTTGGAAGATTACTTTTCCGGTGATTTCTCCTTATATTCTGGCAAATGCTGTCTATACACTGATTACCTCCAGTATGTCAGTGGAAAATGGGGTGATTTCCCATGTAATGACGATTGCGATGCAGAATTATGATTATTCTAAAGCTTCCGCTATGATGTGGATGTATTTTGTGACAATCTTGCTGACAGTGGTACTGCTTTTTGCGGTTACGAAGAAGTGGATATTTCATGCGAGATAACAGGAGGATATTATGAATTATCGCAATGAAATCGAAAACGGAAAAAATATTTCTCTAGGGTATTACGCAGGACGTATTGTGTGGAATCTATTGCGATGGTATTTTTTAATCAGCATTGCTTTTGTAATTTTATATCCGTTAATGTATATGCTTACCATGGCATTTCGTTCTCCACAAGATTTTTTTGATGTTACCGTAGTTTGGATTCCCAAGCATTTTACAATGGATAATTTTAAAAGAGTCATATTTGACATGGGATTAATGGAGCCTCTTGCCAATACTTTGATTATTGCGGTGCTTTCCACTGCATTTCAGATTTTGGTGACTGCGATGACTGGATATGGTTTTGCTCGATATCAGTTTTGCGGTAATACCCTTTTATTTCTCTTGGCTGTGGTTACAATTATGATGCCCTCTCAGATGATTAATCTGCCTAATTATTTAGTGATGAAAAATTTGGATTTTTTCGGCATTATTCAGGCAATTATCGGCAAACCATCTCCTGTCAATCTGTTAAATTCTCCGCTAGCATTCGTGGTTCCTGCAGCCCTGGGACAGGGATTGATGTCCGGCTTGTTTATTTTGATTTTTCGTCAATTTTTTGCAAATATGCCGACGGAACTGGAAGAAGCAGCAATTATTGATGGTTGTGGTCACGGAAAGATATTTTGGCTGGTGATGTTGCCGAATGCTGGTACCGCACTCGTGATTTGTAGCATTTTTTCGCTTACATGGTATTGGACTGACTATCAAGGCCCTTTTATTTTTCTAACCACCTTGCGTACCATGGCGGTGGAACTGATGAATTTTAGTTCTCTTGCCGGAAAGGTATTGGATCAATCTCAACAGAATGCGCATTATATTATGCCGATGCAACAGGCGGCTTGTATTGTGGCAATCCTACCGGTATTGATTCTCTTTTTAGTTTCTCAGCGCTTTTTTGCGAAAGGTGTGGAAAGAAGCGGTATTGTTGGATAATTTTTTTGGACGGAAGAGGTGGAAATATGAAAAAAACAGCAATTATTTTGTCTTTCTGCTTGATGCTACATCTGTTTTCCGCAGTGCTCCCGCTCTCGGTTTTTGCCACACAGGATGACAGCATTATTCTATATGAACATTCTGATGGAGAACAGTTTGCTCAGGATGAAAAGCGGTTGCTGACGTTTTCTTGTACTTCAAATCGCTATCATTTGGAAATGGAATATCAGACAATTGTCGGAAAGAGTGTGACACCGCAAATTAGTATTGTTCTGGATGATGCGCAGGCACAAGTGTTAGATATGCCTCGTCTTTGGGTAAATCAGTTGGAAAGCGGACGTTTCCCGAAAGATGAGTATGACAATGAGCAGATTCCGACCTTGCAGGAATTAACACAGTGGCAGATGATTCGTTTTTTTCTTGCAGATGCAGATGGCGAAACAGAAAAAGGTATATCGTTGACTGAGGGGATTCACCAGTTAGAGCTACAAATGATCAGGGAATCTGTCTTAGTTAAAAGAGTACGTCTGGTTAAGGAGACCGCTTTACCTGATTATTCTATTTATCAACAGGAGAAATTCAACCAATCAGTTGCGATAGAAACGGATTTTTCACATGTTTACGAAGCGGAGTTGTTTAAACAGAAGTCTCATCCTGAGATTACGATATCCTATGATCGTTCTTCTCCTGCTATAACGCCTAATGATGCAGAAGCAATTCGCTATAATATCATTGGTGGTTCTGGTTACAGCACGCCGGGACAGTGGATTTCATGGACTATTGAGGTGCCGGAGGATGACTGGTATGCGATAGACTTTACCTATCGGCAAAGCAGTAATCAGGGGCAGATATCCAGAAGACGCTTGTATGTAGACGGAGAACTTCTCTTTGCGGAAGCCGCACAGCTGGAATTTCCATACTGTTATGGTTTTGAAACGCTTACATTGTCTGATAAACAGGGTAAGGCAATGCCGCTGTATTTAGCAAAAGGTGAGCATGAGCTCAAACTGATGGTGGTAACTGGTTCTTTGAACGGTGCTTTACAGGAGTTAAGAGATGTTTTGCAGGGATTAAATCGTTTATATGCTCGGATTACGCTGATTACCGGAGAGTCACCGGACAGCTTTCGAGATTATGATCTGGACGATAATATAGATGGATTGTTGGAGAGTTTTGCAGAATATGCAGATACCATTGAACGACTTTCTCAGACTTTTACAGACAATCAGGAGGATCAAAATAGCAACACTGCTCAAATGAAACAGGTTTCTTTATTGTTGCGTGATTTTGTTAGTAAGCCTCGAAAAATTGCTACGAAGTTAGGAGATTTGCGTTCACAGATTAATACACTTGCAAGCTTACTGAATAGTCTCAGCACTCAGCCGTTGGAATTGGATAGCTTGACTGTTCGTTCGGCGCAGACCGTTCATGCTACAAGCAATGTGAATTTTTGGGATGTTTTATTATTTCGCATACATAGCTTTATACACTCTTTTTTAGAAGATTATAATGCGGTGACTTCTACCAATGGCGGAGATTTGTTGGATGTTTGGGTAACAACAAACTCAATAGACAGCTTTGGATTTTCGACTGGCCGCGAACAGTCGCAGATTATTATGCAACTTATCCGTAGTGGTTTTTATAAGGAAACTGGCACAGGTGTGAATCTATCTTTAATGGATTCCGGCGTGTTGTTGCAGGCATTGGTGTCTGGAAAAGAACCAGATGTGGCTATGTTTGTACCAGAAACCATTTTATCCAATTTGTATTTTCGGAATGCTCTGTATGATTTGAAGCAAATGCCAGATTTTAATACAATTGAAAAACGGTTTTATCCGTCGGCCATGATAGCTTTGCGGTTCAACGATAAGGTTTTTGCTTTGCCGGAAGTTCAAATGTACAATATGATGTTTTATCGTACAGATATACTGGAGGACTATCAGTTGAAAGTTCCGGAAACATGGGATGAGTATTATGATGTACTTGCTAAATTGCAAAAAGCGGGAATGCAGGGCGGTATCGGTGAATCACAAAAGATGTATGAGACCTTTCTGTTCCAAAAGGGTTGCTCATTGTATCAAGAAGATCTGTCCGCTACTAATTTGACTACAGATGCCTCGATTCAAGCTTTTACCGAATGGACGGATTTATATGTCAAATATGGTGTACCGGTATCATTTGATCAGCTGAATCGTTTTCGTTCTGGTCAGGTCCCGTTAGTTATCTCTTCTGCTTCTTTTTACAGCAATTTAGCTGTTGGAGCACCGGAAATCAACAATCTTTGGAAAATGGCACCAGTACCTGGCGTCAAAACGGCAAATGGTGAGATTAACCGTTGTGAAAGCAGTAATGTTAGTGGCGTAGCAATTCTGAATGCAACGGATCAGGCTAATATTGCTTGTCGTTTTGTGGAATGGTGGACACGGGACGAAATACAAAGCAGCTTTGCACTGGAATGTGAAATTCGTTTCGGAATTTCAGCAAGATATTTTCCAGCAAATCGCTCTGTTATGGAGAAAATGTCATGGAACGTAGAAGAACGAAAAGCCTTGACAGCACAGCAAGAGGTTGTTCAGGGGGTACAGCAATCTCCGGCTTCTTATTTTTTAATTCGTAATCTGTCCAATGCGTTTCGTCGGGTTGTGTATGAGTATGAAAATCCGCGAGATGTGATTTATCGTTATGCATACGAGACAAATAACGAGCTACAGCGGAAAGTGAAACAGCTGTTTTTGAATGAGGAGAACGTCAAATGAAAAAAAGGGCAAATTTCTTCAAAAAGTATGGAAATGACTATTTCTTTCTGTCCTTTTGGCTGATTATTTTTATTGTGTTTACAGTCATACCGATTTTGATGGCGATAGGATTCAGTTTTACAGACTTTGATATGGTACAGAAACCGCATTTTGCAGGAATTGATAATTACTTGCAGCTATTTCTTGGCGACGATATTTTCATCAAAGCACTAATGAACACCTTGTTTTTTGCTGTGATTACAGGTCCTCTTGGGTATCTGATGAGTTTTGTGCTCGGTTGGCTGATAAACGAATTGGGACGTGTACCTAGAACAGTGTTGACATTCTTGTTTTATTCTCCGAGTCTATTGGGAGCATCTTACACGATGTGGACCTATTTATTTAGTGGAGATTCTTACGGTCTTTTAAACAGCTGGCTACAGAATATTGGGCTGATAGATGCTCCTATTCAATGGTTGACTGATTCTACGTACAATGTGTATACGGTTATTGTTGTGGTCTTATGGGGAAGTATGGGGGCTGGATTTCTCTCATTTGTTGCCGGATTTCAGTCGTTAAATAAGTCTTATTATGAAGCAGGAGCCATTGATGGCATACAAAACCGCTGGCAAGAGCTTTGGTATATTACTTTGCCGCAGATGAGCCCACAATTATTGATTGGTGCAGTGCTGACTATTTCCGGCTCTTTTGCTATCGGCGCCCAGTGCTCTGCATTGACTGGCTTTCCGAGCACCGATTATTCTACTCACACATTGGTGTTGCATATTCAAGATTACAGTGCGAACCGTTTGGAAATGGGATATGCTTCAGCAGTAGCAGTAGTTTTGTTTATTATTATGATTGTAACATGGAAAGTTATAGAAAAAGGAATTCGTGTTTTCTCCGAGGAGTGACCGCCTTTTGCGTAAAGCCCAAGGAAAAAGGAGAATAATTGCTATGTCTTTAAAAAGAAAAAGTACCCGGTCCAGATTGGGAAATTTGATAGCCTTTCTATTTTTACTTTTGATGGGCGTGTTTGTGGTATTACCGATTTATTACAATATTATTAATGCTTTTAAACCAGTCAGTGAACTGTTTTTGTTTCCTCCTCGATTCATTGTATACCGCCCTACGTTTAGTAATTTTATTAATTTATTTCGTTCACAAACTCAGTCTTTAGTACCCATGGAACGATATCTGTTTAACAGTGTGTTTTTAACAGTTGTTTCAACGGCGACTTATGTGCTGATTGCATCGATGGCAGCTTTTCCATTAACAAAACGAAACTTTCCCGGAAAAAATCTTATTTATAAGGGAATTGTGTTTGCAATTCTGTTCCGTCCGGATGTAACAGCTTTGCCACAGTATATGATGATGTCCAAAATGGGAATTTTAGATACTTTCTGGGCGTTGCTATTCCCATTACTTGCCGGTTCGTTTGGTGTGTTTTTGATGATGCAGTTTATGTCGACTATTCCGAATGAAATTCTTGAGGCAGCTGAAATTGACGGTGCTGGTCAGAAATACACTTTCTTTCGGATTGTTCTTCCTTGTGTTAAACCAGCCATGCTGACACTTACAATTTTTACTTTTTCCAGTAGTTGGTCTACGGCCGGAAGTCAGTTTACTTACAGTGAATCACTGAAGCTGTTGCCGACCATGATTACGCAACTTGGTGCTACGGGGTTAATGAACACAGGTATTACCGCCGCTGGTACAGTATTGCTTATGTTGCCGCCTATATTGGTGTTCTTGTTTTGCCAAAATTCAGTTATTGAAACGATGGCGTATTCTGGAATTAAGTCTTGAATAACGCAATGGGAGGAAACACGAAATATGAAAAAAATAATCGTAAGGAGTGCGGTTATTACAGCGGTAATGCTGTTTATGTTGCCGTTTTCGAGCCGAGCATTGTCATTTCATGATACTTATATGTATGATGCTGATGGTCGTTCTTACAGCGCTCCGGTAGCATATACTATGACAAAAAAGTTGTATGGGGAGGATATGGGCACTACATCACTGGAAAAACCGCAGGATATACATATAGCTAACGGAAATGTTTACATTGCGGATACGGGAAACAACCGAATTGTAATCACTGATGAAGCCTTTCATTTGAAAAAGATTATAGAATATGGATTGAAAGATGGAGAACGTTCTGCTTTGAATCAACCATATGGTGTATTTTTGGGTCTGGACGGTCTATTATATATCTGTGATACTGGTAATCTTCGGATTATTGCTTTGGATGAGCAACAGCATATTGTGCGCGAGATTGTGGGAAATAATCTGGCATCCGTTAATGAAAAGTTTGAATTTAAGCCCAAAAAGCTGATTGTAGATCGAGACAACAGTATTTATGCAGTGGCACCGGATATTTATCAAGGAATTTTACACTTTTGGGCAGATGATGAGTTTGTCGGTTTTTTTGCACCAAATGAGGTTGAAGCTACTTTTGCGGTTCAAGTTTCCAATATGTGGAAAAATTTGTTTAGTGAAAAGCAGCAGGAGAAAATGGAAAAAAGTCTACCTTCTCCCTATAATAATATTTATCAAGGTTCCGAAAGATTTATTTACACCACGGCAACCAAGGTAACTGCCGGAGATGAGATTAAATGTTTAAACACATTGGGCACTAATATTTTACGCACGCCACAGAAGGCGAACGGTGAGGTCGTTTTTGGCGATTTACAAACATCCTATGAAAATGGAGAATTGATTATCAGCAGTTTTATCGATCTACACGCAGATGAAAAAGGCTTAATTTGTGCTTTAGATGAAACTCGGGGACGACTTTTTCTATATGATCGGGAATGCAACTTGGTTGGCATATTTGGCGGGAAGAAGTTCTATGGCGGAAGTTTACAAGAACCGATAGCGGTGGAAAAGTTAGGAGATCAATATTTGGTTTTAGATATGGCTACCCAGTCGCTGAATGTTTATTCTCCGACAGATTATATTTGTGATGTATTGAATGCCCTAACCGATTATAACGCTGGTTATTATAATGACTCGGTAGAAAAGTGGGAAAAGGTACTGCAACAGAATGCCCATTATGTTCTGGCATATCGCAGTATAGGACGTGCGTATTTGCAAAAAGGCGATTATCTGGCGGCCATGGAAATGTTGCAGAAAGGCGATGACCAGTATTTTTATTCCATGGCATTGAAGGAATACCGAAAGGAGTATTTGCGAAAAAACTTGTGGTGGATTGTTATTGTGACAGTAGTGGGAATTGCTACCTTGATTTTTGCAGTAAAACGTATTCGAAAATGGATGTTGTCGAAGGAAACATACCGCTCTGCGTCCGCAAGCGGAAACGATAGGATAGATGTATGATGGATAATCTGAAAAAACTCAGTCAATCAATGGCCTTTCAATATTCGCAACTCGGACAGAGAATAAGCCAAGGTATTAGGGTTCGTCGAGATCAATGGTATGCTCTGTTTCGGCTTTTTACGCATCCAATTGATGCATTTAATGATATCAAATATGAGAGAGAGGCTTCTTTGGCTATTGCCAATTTGTTGGCGGCGCTGTTTTTCTTTGAACAGATTTTTGCGGAGGTGGCAACCGGATACTTGTTTGGGGCATCGGAAGCGGACAGACGGAGCATTTGGGTGATTTTGGCCTCTACAATAGGTCTGTTACTGCTGTGGAGCATATGTAATTGGGCAACTTGTACGTTGTTTGACGGAGAAGGAAATTTTAAAGAAATTTGGATCATGACAGCATATGCGTTGTTGCCGTGGATTGTGATATCCCCTATTGTGACGGTGCTTTCTAATATTTCATCTCAGGATGAGGCTGTGATGATTGGTGCGATAAAACTCATCGGTATCAGTTGGACATTTTTGTTGGTTTTTTTGGGAGTGATGGTTTGTCAGCAGTTTACCGTTAAAAAGACCATTGCTTTAATTGTGGTTTCCATTCTTTGCATTATTGCGCTAATGTTTTTAGTATTACTGTTTTTCAGCATCAGCCAGCAAATGGTTAATTTTGTGAAAAACATATTTTTGGAATTGACTTTATAAGAGGGGAGAATGCAGGATGAAAAAACTCTTTTGTTTATTTCTTTGTTTGTTGTTCGCTGTAACTTTTATGAGTGCGTATGCGGTTCCGCCTGATGCTGATGCTCAATCCCAAGAGTCAGCGGTAGAAGAAGGATTTCAGAAGATTGCAGAAGAAGGTGCTCTTTCTTTATTTGTCAATATTCAGACGGCAGAGGTTCGTGTTCGTGATAGTGCAACTGGGAAAGAATGGAGTACAAATCCGACTCCGCCGGAGGAAATCGAGATTTCTAGGGGAGCATTGCGGCAGTTGAAATCCCAGTTGCGTGTAACTTTTCTTGATGAAATGCGTAATAGTATTACCGTAACTAGTTTTGACGCTTGTGTGGAACAATCAACTTATGCTATTCGAACAGTAAAAGAAGCTGGTCAGGTGGTCGGTGTCAAGATCAGCTATGACTTTGCAGATGAGTCTCAACGATTTCGTATTTCTTTGTTACTTAAGCTTGCTAAAGATACTTTAATTGCTCAGATTCCATTGGACGAAATTGAAGAATACGGTTCTTCTCGGGTTTGTACTGTTGATGTATTACCGTCCTTTGGAGCAGTGTACGGTGAAGAAAAGGGATATCTGTTTGTTCCAGACGGTAGCGGTGCGTTGATTGATTTTTCAGATCGTTATAAGAACGCGGACGATTACGAGGAACCAGTGTACGGTTTTGATTCGGGAACTAAATTAGATATATACCGAGCAGCGACGTCGGCGGAAATTCGTATGCCGGTTTTTGGGATGAAAAAGGACTTCGCTGGATATGTGGCAATGGTTACGAGCGGGGATGCACTTGCTGATATTAAGGCATTTTCTTCCCAACTGCGTTATGGATATTCTGCGGTGTGTAGTTCGTTCTGTTTCCGTGAAGTAGATGACACCGGTGTGGACAGCGGAGATAAGTTGCGGCGAATCGTAACGATGGTGGATCCTTCCACAGCTTCAGAGAATTTTTCGGTGCAATATGCTTTCCTAGGGCACGAGGATGCAGATTACAGTGGAATGGCACGTCGGTATCGTGCTTATTTAATCGAGCGATACGGTTTGAAACCGATGAAAGAGAAAACAGCAGCAGCTCCATTTATAGAACTGTTTGGAAAGACTTATCGAAAAGCTTCCTTTTTGGGAATTCCTTATCAGCGTACTGTAAAAGCGACTACATTTGAGCAGGCATCCGCGATTTATCAAGAATTGTTGGATAGCGGAATGACAGATTTGCGAATGGGGTTATACGGATTTTCGAATAGCGGCTATAATAATAAGATGATTCAAAAACAAAAATTTGATAGCTCATTAGGAGGAAAAAAAGGCTTTTTATCCCTGTTGGAAAAAGCTAAGGATAGCGGACGGATATTTGTGGCCTATGATTTGTTACATGATTACAGTGCAGCCAATAGTTTTTTTAAGAAAAACAACTATATTCGAAGTTTGAATAACTTGCTGATTACTCGACGGGGCGCGGTGTTGAGTACTGGCGCGGCTGATAGCAGTCAAAAATGGCTGCTAAATAGCGGAAGCGTTATTTGTCAGACTTCGGAAAGATTGTTGTCGTCATTGACGACTCCGAAGGATTACGGCGTGTTATACATGAATATGGGCTATGAGTTATACAACGATTTTTCAGAATCAGCGCCTAAAGATCGCCAGCAGCTTTTATCCGATTATGTGGCAGTTTTGGAAAAGACAAAAAAGGTTTCAGCCTTCGTTGGATCAGACGGTGCCAATATATATATGCTTTATGGAGCAAATATGCTGTGCGAAATCCCGATGACCTGTTCGGAGCAAGATATTATCAGTTGTGAAGTCCCTTTTTACGCAATGGTGTTGCACGGGTTGGTAGATTTGACCTCATCACCGTTGAATATAGCTTCTGACCAAGCACAAATAGTTGGAATGTGCGCTCAGTTTGGTGTGCGTCCTACTTATCGCTTGACGTACTGCAACAGCAGTAAGCTGATAGAAACTAATTTGGCGTTCTTGTACAATTCCTCCTATGATTTTTGGAAAGAGGATATACAGGCAAATGATCGGTTCATCCGAACTGCGCAGGAAGAATTGGCAAACCAACTGATTATTTCGCATCGGTATGAAGGTGATTTAAGTATTACGACTTATGAAAATGGTGCAGTATTAGTTTACAACCGAAGCAAAATTAATTCTGCGGTATATCAAAAAAAAATCGTTGCACCGCAAGAAATTGTTCGTTATTAAAAATATAAAGGACAGTAAATCCGAGCAAGAATAATCATTTCGACATAGATTCTTTGAATAACATAAGAGAGGTAAGGTTTTTTATCAACGGAACTTTTTGCGGAGCACATCGGAGCTGTTATGTTTCGTTTGTTTTCGATGCAACGTCGTTACTACACGAGGGAGAAAAATTGTTGGTGATACACGCAAAAGATAGTGCCCGAGATTTAATGATTCCCTGTGGCAAACAAAGTTATGAATATGCTTGCACTGGTTGTTTATATATCCGTAAGACTGGCATTTGGCAAACCGTGTGGCTGGAATTTGTACCGCAGACGTATCTTTGCTCTGTTACTTATCACACTGATGCACAGGCCGGGACGGTGATGATTAATGCCAAGGTGTCTGGCGCAGCAACCCGCTCTGTTTAGGTGTTCTACAAAGGAAAGCGAATGGGTAACGCCTCAGTGTCGGTAGGCAGAGAGCAGACTTCCTTGGTTATTGCGTTGAAGGAGATTCATTTGTGGGAGTTGGGACACGGTCACTTATATGATGTAGAACTGTCCTATGGAGAGGATTACGTGAAAAGCTACTTTGGACTGTGATCAATCCGCATGGACGGATATATGTTTATGATTAATGAAAAGTAGGTGTT
>CAUHFD010000031.1 GCA_959605275.1 uncultured Eubacteriales bacterium
AATCAGAAAGATGACCGATGCCCGAAAAAATATCTGTTTAAATGCTTTCATAGTTAAAAATCTCCTTACACAAGCTTGAATGTCACGAGCAGTATGTCAATGAGTTTGACAAAAATAAACGGTGCAATCAGTCCGCCGAGCCCGTAAATAAGTAAATTGCGGGAAAGCAGCTTTCCTGCCGGAAGTTCTCGATATTTGACTCCCTTAAGAGCCAGCGGAATCAATGCAATAATAATCAGCGCATTGTAGAGAATGGCTGAAAGCACTGCGCTTTGCGGGGAGTGCAGATGCATGATATTCAGTGCAGACAACTCCGGATACAGTCCCGTAAACAGTGCCGGAATGATGGCAAAATATTTTGCTACATCATTTGCAATGGAAAAGGTGGTCAGACTGCCTCGAGTCATCAGAAGCTGTTTGCCGATGCGGACGATATCAATCAATTTAGTGGGAGAGGAATCTAAATCAACCATGTTTCCGGCTTCTTTGGCAGCCTGCGTGCCGCTGTTCATGGCGACCGCTACGTCCGCTTGTGCAAGTGCCGGAGCATCATTGGTTCCGTCGCCGGTCATTGCTACCAGGTGTCCTTTGTTTTGAAGATCGCGAATCATGTTGAGTTTTCCTGCCGGTGTAGCTTCGGCGAGAAAATCATCCACGCCCGCTTCGGCGGCAATTGCTGCCGCCGTCATGGGATTATCGCCGGTGATCATAATGGTTTTAATACCCATTTTTCTCAGATCGGCAAATTTTTCTTTCACACCTTGTTTGATAATATCCTTTAGGTAAATTACGCCGAGGATTTTTCGGTTTTTTGATACTACCAGCGGTGTGCCGCCTTGTGAAGAAATTGTTTTGACAATAGATTCGCATTCATCGGAATACAAGCCTCCGGCATGGGTGATATAGCTTTGTATCGCGTCCGCCGCACCTTTTCGTATTTCATTCCCGTCATAGTTGACACCGCTCATACGAGTCATTGCGGTAAACGGGATAAAGGTCATATTCTTATCCTGCAGATTTCTGCCGCGTATGCCGAATTCTTCTTTGGCTAATACCACTATACTTCTGCCCTCCGGCGTTTCATCGGCAAGGGAAGAAAGCTGCGCTGCGTCAGCAAGCTCCTGTACACTGTTTCCGTCTACCGGAATAAATTTGTATGCCCGGCGGTTTCCGAGTGTGATCGTGCCGGTTTTATCCAGCATTAGGATGTCAACGTCTCCTGCTGCTTCAATTGCGCGTCCGCTCATAGCCAGTACATTTGCCCGATTGAGCCTTGACATACCCGCAATGCCGATTGCAGAAAGCAGCGCGCCGATAGTAGTAGGCGCAAGACATACCAGTAGTGCCGCTAATGTCGTAACCGAAGTCGGATTTGGAATCCCTGCCTGTTTTGCGGAAAAAACAGAATAGGTGTACAAGGATATTGTTACCAGAATAAAAATGATAGAAAGCGCTATCAGAAAGATTTGCAGAGCGATTTCGTTTGGCGTTTTCTTTCTTGCCGCTCCCTCAACCATTGCAATCATCTTATCGAGAAAGTTTTCGCCGGCTTCGCTCGTGACTTTGATTATAACCCAGTCTGATAAGACAGTTGTACCTCCGGTAACGGCGCTGCGGTCCCCGCCTGATTCACGGATAACAGGCGCGGATTCGCCGGTGATGGCGCTTTCGTCCACCGATGCGGCGCCGTCAATGACCTCGCCGTCGGCAGGAATTTGCTCGCCTGCTTTCACAATGACAATGTCTCCTTTTTTCAGGCTTGCAGAAGAAACAATCAAAATCTGTTCTTTGTCTGCTGCGGAAGGGATTTTATACGCATCCACATCGCGCTTTGCGGCACGCAGTGAATCCGCCTGCGCTTTTCCTTGCCCTTCTGCAATTGCTTCGGCAAAATTTGCAAAAAGAACGGTAAACCAAAGAATAACGGCAACAGCCAGCGTATAGGCGGAAGGTGCATCTTTTACTCCGAACAGAGAGATCAACCATAAAGCGGTGGTTAGGGCGGCAGAAAGGTATACAAGAAACATGACAGGGTTTTTAATCTGTGTTTTCGGATTCAGTTTACAAAAGGTGTCTTTGATTGCTCTGCCGAGCATTTTCCGGTTGGTAAAGGTTCTTTTATCCTTTGTAGTCATTTCAATTACCTCCTTTAGGCGATACTGCCGAAGAATTCAGCTATGGGACCTAGTGCCACCGCAGGGAAAAAGCTGAGCGCGCCTATCAGCAGAACAATAAAAATCAGCAGAAAAACAAATAGAGAATTTGTCGTGGAAAGCGTGCCGGCGGTGGAGGCTATTTTCTTTTTACCCGCTAAGCTCCCTGCGATGGCAAGAGCGCCGGTTATCGGCAGAAATCTGGCAAAAAGCATCACCAGCCCGAGCGAAATGTTCAGAAACATTGTATTGGCGTTGAAACCGGCAAACGCCGAACCGTTATTGCCTCCGGCAGAAGAATAGGCATACAATAATTCGGAAAAACCATGTGCGCCGCTGTTGCTAAGACTGTCTGCAACAGACGGTATCATTGCTGCTATGCTGCTGCCGGCTAAGATGGCGATCGGCGTTGCCAGACAAACTAAAACAGACCATTTCATTTCATACGGCTCAATTTTTTTACCGAGAAATTCCGGGGTTCTGCCTACCATCAGCCCTGCAATGAATACCGTCAAAATAGCAAAGGCGAGCATACCGTAAAGACCGCACCCCACACCGCCGAAAACGACTTCACCAAGCTGCATCAGAAGCATAGCGGTCATTCCGCCGAGTGGGGTGTAACTGTCATGCATCGAGTTTACCGATCCGTTAGAGGCGGCTGTCGTAAATGCTGCCCATGTAGCGGAAGAAGCGATACCGAAACGGGTTTCTTTTCCTTCCATATTACCGCCGGATTGATTGACCATTGAGATGTCCACTGTTCCGTTTTGTGCCAACTGCGGTGTGGCGAGTTGCTCGCTGATTGCGATGGAGCTCAGTGCAATACCTAAGCAGATGAACATTGCCATGAAAATTGCTATGCCTTGCTTCCGTTTTTTAACCGCTCTGCCAAAGGCAAAACACAGTGCCGCAGGAATCAACAGAATGGAGATCATTTCGATCAAATTTGTAAACGCATTGGGGTTTTCTAAAGGATGAGCGGAGTTGCATCCCATGTATCCGCCGCCGTTGGTGCCGGATTGCTTAATTGCTATTTGGCTGGCAGCAGGTCCCATCGGAACAAACTGTTCGGTCACAATTTGGGCGTCTTTTATGACTTTGCCGTCAAATGTGATTGTCCCGGACGAAAGATCAATGTCGGCATTTTCCAGAATGACGCCGTTGGCACTGACAGCGATCGGCTCTGCAAGAGAAATTGTTTCAGCTTTCTTGAAGTTTTGGATCACACCGCCGCTGATCAGCAGAACGGAAATAATCATATTCAGCGGAAGCAGAATATGAATGATAACTCTTGTCAGATCAACCCAGAAGTTGCCCAGACCATCTGTCCTAACTCTGATAAAACCGCGAATGAAAGCAAACAGTACAGCAATACCGGTGGCAGCAGACAGAAAGTTTTGCACCGTTAATCCGATTGCTTGCGTCAGGTAACTTAACGTGGACTCTCCGCTGTACGCCTGCCAGTTTGTATTTGTAACAAAACTGACCGCTGTATTAAAGGAAAGATCCCAATTTACACCGGATAGTCCTTGTGGGTTACCCGGCAGAATACCTTGTATTATTTGGAGTAAAAACAAAAAAACAAAGCCGATACCGGAAAAAACCAATACGCTTACGGCATACTTTTTCCAGGTCATTTGTTCCTCCTTTTTTATCCGCATAATCTTATAAATCAGATTTTCGCACGGAGTAAAAATTTTAGAAAGAAATGTTTTCTCTCCTTCCATCACTTTTTTTATGTAAGTGCCCAGCAGGATTGCCAGTATCACAAGTGCCGCCAGATATAAAAAGTACTGCAAAATTACACTCATGCCCGGTCATCCCCTTTCATTAATATGTAGACATAGTAAAGCAGCAATACGGCTGCACATATGCCTATGACAGCAATGATGATTTGCATATTTTTCTCCTCCTTGCAAAATAGTATATACCTTATTCGGTTAAAACGGTGTTAAAGGAAAAGCGACAGTATTAAAATGCCATAAAGAAAAAGGTCTGGAGGCATTATCCATCATTGTTTAATCACTGCAGAGAATACCACTGACTTTTGAGTTTATTTCGATAAAAACGCATTTTTGTGCTTTATCGTTAAACCACAAAAAACAAAAAATAATTAGATACTTTGTACAATATTGTTAAAATAATATTGTTATAATAGCAAATTGACGGCAATTAAAATAAGTTGTATTATAAATTTGTAAGAACATTACAAACAATTTGAGTTACACGTTAAACCAAAAAGGAGATGCTTTTGTGAAAACGAAAATGATTGCATTATTAAGCTGCTGTGTGCTGATCACAAGCCTTTTTTCCGGCTGCGGAGGTAATACGCAGACGAACGGCAAAAAAGTGGACCCGGATATGAGTACCCAAAACAAAATAACGCTTTCGTGGATGATTCCCACACAGCAGGGCATTACTTTACAGCAGACACCGTTGTTCAAAAACATCTGTGAGAAATTGAACATAGAGATTGAATTGACCGAGTTGCCGGTGAGTCAACACGCCGAAAAGAAAAAGCTTTTGATCTCTTCAAAGCAAGTGCCTGATATCATGTCCTGGGTTACTTCGGATGAAGCGGCACAGTACGGTCCGGTCGGCGCTTTTTTGGAACTCAGCCAATATTTGGACAACATGCCGAGCTTTAAAGAAAAGGTGGAAGATGCAATACAAGAGGATGCTACGAATAAATACACCTTATATACTGCCGATAACCAGATGTACTTAACTCCTCATTACCAGGTTGATCCGATTCCGATTTTTGATTTTTCCTATGTGAAGTCAGAATTTGATGCTGTCGGCGCAACCAAACTGGATACCTGGGATGACGTATACAGCGCATTGAAAAAATTAAAACAGAAATATCCGGATGAATACCCGCTCGGTTTTCGGAACAACGGTGATATGAAAAAGCCGTTAGAGTTATTTGTGCTCAGTTTTACCGGAGGAATGGCAACCAGTTTGGACTATGTCGGATTTGATTACAATAAAAAAGAATTCGTATTTGCTCCCGAATTGGAAGGGTATCAAAACGCGGTGGCGTTTTTTGAAAAGCTGTATGAAGAAAAGTTGATTCATCCCGAATATACCGTTATGGATGAACAGATGTTGAAAACCAGGGTGAAAAAAGGGAAAATCTTTATGCTTGCTGATTATGTCGGCGGATGGACCGGTGTTCCCAGCATCATGAAAGATGTAGATAACAAGTTAGTGCCGCTGAAAACACCGCAGGCGGAAGGACAGCCGAAAGTAATCGGCAGACAACTGACCAAATTTGATAAATCAGTCGGTACAGTGCTCAACAGCAACGTTGCATCGGATAAGGAAAAGTTAGGTCGATGCCTGCAGTTTTTAGACTATCTTTATTCTGATGAGTTTTACGATGTGCAGTGGCACAATCCGGATGTGACCGATAAAGTCGGCGATACTTATCAGTATAAAGACAGCGTTTATGATATTGAAGGTGATTATCAGGTACTAAAAGACACCTATTTTCCATGGTCCATGGCGGCAATCTTTCAGGATGCTTGCGATGAAAGACCGAAACCCGGATCAGATTATCAGATTTACCGCGATGAGTATTTAAGAGGTGCCGACAGTAAAGAACTGTATAAAGAATATCCGACTGTTCCATTTACTCAACAGCAACAGACCGAAGTCAACAAGTGTATTTCAAAAATTGATGACCGATATGGCGTAAAGATTTCGGAGTTTGCCGAAGGGAAACGCTCGATGAACGAATGGAATGATTTTGTGAAAGAACTGAAAGATGCCGGAGGAGCCAGATTGATCGAACTATATAATCAGGCTTATGCGGCAATAAAATAATTGTGATATCGTGTTTAGGAGTGTGCGGGTTTTGAAAGAAAAAACAGATAAGATAACAGCTTCAAGGCAGAAAGCAGCGCGAAAAAGAGCGCTGATTCGAGGGATTCCTCTGTATATTATGCTTGCGTTGCCGATTATCTGGTATATCGTGTTTTGTTATGTTCCGATGGGCGGGCTTGTGGTAGCATTCAAGGATTATAACGAATATGTAGGTTTTTCCAGTCCATGGGCAACTGACATCAACGGTAAGTTGGACTTGTTTAAACATTTCAAAGAATTTTTATTTGATGATTATTTTTGGAAGGTATTTTTGAATACCTTTCGGGTTGGATTTTTTAATACTTTGATTTGTTTTCCCGCTCCGATTATTTTGGCTGTCCTTTTCAACGAGTTGATGAACGGGAAGTTTAAAAAAATCATGCAAACAGTATCCTACCTGCCTTATTTTGTGTCCACGGTAGCGATTGTTAACATCATGGCAGTCATGCTGTCCCAGACAGACGGTGTTGTAAATCAAATGATTGCGTCACTTGGCTTTGATAAAATCAATTTCCTTTTAAATCCTAATTGGTTTATTCCGATTTATGTAGTGCTCAATCTGTGGAGAAGTGTCGGATGGGGAACGATTATTTATATTGCGTCGATGTCCAATATTAATACCGAGTTGTACGAAGCAGCTGATATCGAGGGGGCAGGGCGTTTTCGGAAAATCTGGCACATTACTCTGCCGGCAATCAAGCCTACGATCATGATTCTGCTGATTCTGGCACTGCCCGGCATTTTGGGTGCCGACTTTGAAGAAATATTACTGCTGCAGAAACCGCAGATCATGAGCGTCGCAGACGTGATTCCAACCTATGTATACCGTAGAGGAATTATTGAGGGAAGTGCTGATTTTTCAACGGCGTTGGGGATGTTTTCCGCTGTGCTTAACATGGTAATTATCATCGCCGCCAATAAAATATCACAGAAGGTAGCGGAGGTGAGCTTGTTCTGATGGGAATCGATAAGAAACAAATGATCTTACAGGAGGAACGGGGAATTCGTGCTTTTTGGAAACGGTTTACCCACCGAAAAACAAAAGGTGAAATTTCCTTTGATATTATTAACATCATTGTTG
Source organism: uncultured Eubacteriales bacterium (assembly GCA_959605275.1). GTDB lineage: Bacteria > Bacillota > Clostridia > Oscillospirales > Ruminococcaceae > HGM13222. The sequence continues at coordinate 7,102 of CAUHFD010000031.1, forward strand.
TCACCTTGTTATGCACATTGATGATTTATCCCTTTCTCTATATGGTGTCGGTTTCATTAAGCGATTATGATTTGGTTTCAGATGTGCGACTGTTCCCCAAGGGCTTTACAACGTTGGCATATCAATACATATTTCGATTAAAAAATGTGCAGTCGGGCTATCTCAATTCTTTGCTGTATACTACAACCGGCGTTGCGGTCAGCATGCTGCTTACCATTTTATGCGCATATCCTCTTTCTAAGAAATGGTTGCCGGGAAAGAAGTTTTTTAACATCTTTATTTTGATTACCATGTATTTCGGAGGAGGATTGATTCCTTCCTATTTGTTGGTATCGGGATTGGGTATGAGAAATACCATTTGGGCAATTATCATTCCAGGTGCTTTAAGCTCTTATAATATGATTGTCATGCGAACCTATTTTCAAGACAGTATCCCAACCGAAGTGGAGGAATCCTGTCAGATTGACGGAGCAAATCAATATCAAACATTAATGCATATCTATTTGCCGTTGGCAAAACCGATTTTGGCAACCATTACTTTGTTTTATCTGGTAGTGATGTGGAATTCTTGGTTTTCCGCCTCTATTTATCTGGACAGCAGCGATATGTATCCAATACAGTTGGTGCTCAGGAATGCGATGTCGACCAGCGGAAGTGCTTTTTTAGGCAACTCCTCGGCGGCGTTGGGACAGCTTGGTGTGAATCAGCAGGTGAATTATCTGTCCTTGAATTATGCGTTAACAATAGCGGTAGTGTTACCGGTGTTAGTGATCTATCCGTTTTGTCAAAAGTATTTTGTCAAAGGTGTTATGGTAGGGTCCCTGAAGGGTTAATATATTTAAAATAACAAAAAACTAATCAAAAAAGGAAAGGTGATTTTTATGAAAAGGGCGTTATCGACGATAATGGCAATTTGCATGGTGCTTTCACTATGCTTTAGCGTGGGAGCGGAATCGACAACCAATCCGCTTGTGCTAAGTGACACTAACTTTACCTTAGAAAAACAAGGCGGCAACGCCACACTGCAAGATGAAACTTTTACTTTCGGAACGGAAGCAATCCCTCGTTTGGTAACCAAGGATTTCAGCGAAAAAGATTTTGATATCCAGTTTGATTTGACGGCAAGCGGCGGAAACGATTGGAAAATGATGCTGTTTTTCAGAGATCAGGATCCGGGCAAAGCATCTTGGGAATCCAGAGCGGCGAACAGCGGGTATTTACTGCTTTTCGGAAACGGTGCAATTGCATTGAAAAACGGTGATATGTCCGCAAATGCCGTTGCAGAGGGCGGAGAATATGCCGTTAATTATGCCGATGGTCAGAAGCATACTGTACGGCTTGCGGTAAAAGATGTTGAAACCGGCGTGTCTATCAAGGTGTATTATGATAGCGCAACAACACCGGTAATCGATGTAGTAGATACAACAAAAGCGGTTACCGCGGCGGGTAAGCTTAGTTTTCTACCCCATGCCATCAGTGGATTCCACGGAACCATTACCGCGATGCAGACGGTAGAAGAAGAGGCAGAGCCGGCTGCATCTCTTGATAAGACAATGGGTGTTGTGGATTTAATGCAGGCAGAAAATACAAAGTACATTCAATACGGTCAGGGAGCCAAAATGGAGAATGGCAAAATCGTATTACCCGGTCCGATTAATGCGAGATATTTTTTGGAAAAAACGGATGCCAAGGATATGACTGTGACAACCGATGTGCAGTTTACGAATCCGAGTGTAGTGGAATCTGATTGGCTGGCAATGTTCATGCTTCGTGACCAAATGCCGGGAGCGGCATCTTGGGAAAGAGGAGCGGAAACAGCTACCAACGCTGCATATATGGTGATTATCTATCCGCATGTTATCAGTGTGAAATTTGTGAATAGCTTTAATGCGGGCGGAATCGCCTTGAATAATAATGAGTATACGGTTCCGTCTTCTTTTGATTGGACTGCAAAGCATAGTTTTGAATTGGGTACGACAGAAGTAGGTGGGGTTACCACAGTATCTGTAAAATTAGACGGAACCACGATTATTAATGCTGCTGATCCCAAAGCCAGAATAACCGAAGCCGGCGGCTTTACCTTTGCGGTGCATAGTGACAAGGCTACTTTGCAGGGAGAAGTGACTGCATTAAAAGCAGATTTGACTGACAAGAGCACTTTGACACCGGAAATACCGGGTAAGACGGTTCTGACAGCAAGCGATTCCAATATTACCATATCAGAGGACAGTATCACTTTTACGAAAAAGATGACAATTAAAGAAGCAAGAGCATCTTTGACTGCTGAAACCGGAGTAGAGCTTGCTTTTGTGTCCGCTTCCGGAGAGAAAATTACCGATGAAACCTTGTCTGTAAAAACTGTTGCTGTGATTCAACTGTTAAAAGACGGTGAGGTTGTAAACAGCTATTCCGTATCGGCAGCATTCGAAGAGGACGAGAATATAACCGAGGATGAAAAAGACAAAACGCCGATAACAGAGACCGGTGAAGCGATTGCTTATCTGCCCTTTATGTTGTGTGCTGCTGCCGGTGCAATCATGGCAATGATAAGAAAACGCGGCAAGGCAGAATAAGAGGAGAAGAAACCAAATGAAAAAATTAATCTGTGCTTTGTTGTCAGCATCTGTGCTGTTGATTTCGGGATTGAGTGCAGCTGCTGCAAATACGAATATTAATATGGGTGCTCTGATTGCCGATAAGGCAAAATGGGAAGGTACGATGAACGAACCGAACGCCGCAGGACAAACTGAATGGACGAGTGATTCATTGCTGCTCAAGTCGGGAGCTATTAAGTCAGCCGGATATCAAGGCAACTCTTATCGTAACTTCGTATTGGATTTTAAATATAATGTGACTTGGCCCGAGGATGCGGGAGATTGGGGTGGCATGTTAACCTTTCGCGATAACACACCCGGACTGCACACCTGGGAAAAGGCGGATAGCCAGGGAACTTATAAAAAGGCATACGGCATTTATTTTTATCTAGATCCGAATGCTGATGAGATAGAGACAGCAGGAGAAATCTCTATTACCAGATTCGTCAATGATGACGGAGACACCGGACCGGAAAATCTGGGAGACAGTGCAGTATGCAAAGGGTTGAATTTAAGCGGAAAAGACCATATTTACCGGTTGATTTGCGAAGACGTTTCAAACGGAGTGCATATGGTGCTTTATATGGATGGTAAGAAAATCATTGATTTTGTGGACTCCGGCAGTAAGGCGCTGAAACAAGACGGAAAATTTATGGTGATGAATCACGGTCCCCGTTCTGTAAAGATTTCGGGGGTAAAATCCAGTGAATTACCGGATTATAATAAAGTAACTGCCAATACATCGTCGGCTGTCAAAGTTTCCTCAAAACAGACGGCTTCTGCCGGAAATGCCGTATCTTCGAAAGAGTCAGTTGCTTCTGCAGGGCAGACATCTGTTGAGCAGCAGGTGTCCTCTGAAGAGCTGCAAAGTGATGTGACTGAATCCGAGAATTTACAGGAATCTTCTGTTGTTGAAATTTCATCGGAAAAGGGATCTTCCGATTTACAGGTCGATGGGGAACATAATGACGGTTCTGCAATCACCATCATTATTATCGTTGCTGTTACCGTGGCGATAATAGGCGGTGCAGTTGTTGCAGGTATCATTATTATGAAGAAAAAGAAACAGTAAAGGCAGATGACGTATCATATGATTACAGGATGTTTTTTAACATCCTGTAATCATACAATCACAGATCAAAGGAGAAACGAGTAACGTTTCGGAGGATTCTTTATGTCGTTTAAAGATTCGTGTATTACACAATTAACTCCGTTTTCCCTGACGGAAGAATCAACCAGAGTTCCGGAAAGCAATTTCCCGGTTTACATTGGTTCTGGTAATACAGTAATGTCGGTGGATAGCTCAGGATTGCAGTCCCTTAACCACGGAGTACAGCAGGCGTTTGGCTGTATGCCACATGCGGGGGATATGTATGTGGTATCTCACGGAATGATATCGGACCATATTGATCCGATGAATGTATTGCCTTATGGGTATTTTACCTGGAATATGGATTTAGAAGGTATTCAGGTCACACCTGATAATTTGGTGAAAACTACCTCTAATTTTACCCGAAAATTATTTTTGGATCAGGGCAGGGTTGCAACAAAACTGCTGATCGGCTTGGCGGCAACGGTTGAGTTTGATCTTTGTATGCCCCTTACACAAAATTGTATCATACTAAAGTTGCGGGTAAAAGGATACGACTATGAAAATAAGCCGATCAGTCCGGCAAGGACAGGCAGAATGTCTATTAACTTTCATCTTTTGTCCAGAGAGGGAAAAAAGCTTTATGATGAGGCTGCTTTTTCGGATTCTGGATTGACGGTGTCTGTACGCGGGCTGGAGGATTATCAATATACAATAAAGACAGATACGGATACGCAAGCTGATTTTCATTTTGCGGATGGCATCTTTTCGGCTGATTTTGATATAGAAGCGGGAAATACCGAAAAGGAGTATACGTTTTTATATGATTTTGCCGGCAAACTGGGTGTTTCGGATATCCCCATGCTGTGGGAGCAAAATGTTGCACTGCGTAAAGAAGAATACAAACAGCTTGCTTCTTTTGAGGGGCTGGATCAGGAAGAGGAATTTCTCTATCACAATACGCAATATTTGTTGATGTCGGGTTTTGATTTCACAAAAGGATTGCCAATCGGGATGCCTTTTTATTTTCCATGGTGTTGGAAAGCTTCAACGTTTTGGGACTCCCATTTTGTCATGGATGGATTGATGCGTATCGGCGGCAGAAAACAGGCAGATGCTTTCTTAAAATTCCTGTTTAACGCCATGAAACCGGAGGGAAAGCCCTTTTCGTGGATGTTTAATTACAAAGCTGTGTCCACAGTGGACGATGAGCATGATATTGCACCGTTGGTCCTTTGTGCGCATGCGATGACAGCGATCAAGCATTATGAATATTTCCGTGATCAAAAGATGCTCAAAGAGATCATCTATCCGATTGTGAAGCGGGTTAGCGAATATGCCGCCGCTCATCTTTACAGTAAAGAGGATGGTCAGTGGGTTTTATCGATGCCGGTCAGCAATGATGTCGTGGAAGATGAGGCGCAAGAGATTAATCAGACTTTTACAACTTTGTGGTTTTTGGTTATATTCAAAAAACTGTTAGCCTTTCAAAATATTTTAGGCTTGGAACAGGATTCTCTATTGCAGGATATCGTAAATAATCACAGAATTGAACAGGATGCCTGCGAGTATTACCACTGCAAAGATCAGACTGCGCAAGAGTGCAAATGGGCATCATGGATTCCTTTTTTGTGTTATCCAACGGAAGCAATGCCGTTTCTGGATATGGAATTGTTTGATAAAACCAGGAAAAAGTACAGTTTTGAGAACTTGTATATGGAAAAGCAGGGTTCTTATCAGCCTTGGACAGAGTTTATGCAGGCAAATTCCGATTTCCGACGCGGAGCGGTTGAGGAAGGTTTCCGGCTGAGGCAGCTGGGGATGTCCCACGTGTTCGGGGCAGGCTTTTTCAGTGAAATCGGACCTCGACAGCAAACCTGCGGTCTGCCACCGTATATCAGTGCACACGGTACTTTTTTGTCCTCACTTGTCTATCAGTTTATTGGTACTTCGATTTGGAACAATGAAATTCAGATATTTGCCAATATGCCGAAATATTATGAAAGCAGGCATCTAAAACTTACTAATATTATCTGTCGCGCGGTAAAGATAGTAAAAGCGGAGATCACTTCCGATCGGACAGAAGTGATTCTCGAATCCGCAGGCGAACGAGAAGATATACAGCTTTGCATAAAAGCGCCATCTGCTGTTTCCCCCGAACAAATCAAAGCAGAAGTGAACGGCTGCAAAGTGCCGTTTTTATACGACAGAGAAAAACATACAGTAATGTTGAGGATTACGTCCACCGAAAAAGCAGAAATGACAATTCATGTATATTAAGGGAAGATAATATGTTAAAGAAAATATTTTATTTTTCAGGAACACATTGGGATCGGGAATGGTATCAAACCTTTCAGGGGTTTCGTTTGAATTTGGTTAAAACAACCGGCGAACTCATAAACGTTTTAGAAAAAAATCCGGATTTTAAAGTGTTTCACTTTGACGGTCAAACCATTGTATTAGAAGATTTTATCGAGGTTTGCCCGGAACAGAAAGAGCGGTTGAAAAGACTGATTGCTCAACGCAGAATACTGATCGGACCGTGGTACTGCATGCCTGATGAGTTTTTGGTGTCAGGGGAGTCGTTAATCCGTAACCTGCAAAAAGGCTTTGAGATGTCAAAAGAATGGGGGACTAAAGCCTGGAAATGCGGATATATTTGCGATATATTCGGACACATTGCACAGATGCCACAGATATTACGTGGCTTTGGAATAGAATATGCCGCTTTAAGCAGAGGAATCAATGAACATAGTTGTACCCCGTTTTTTCGGTGGGTATCACCGGATAATAGTGCTGTGACAGCATATAAGATGCCGGAAAAAAGCGGATACGGTGCTTTTTCAATGGAAGTAGTCGGACAGAGGGTGCACGGAGAATGTGTTCCAGCCGACAGTGCGGAATTCCGGGAAAAAGCCAGAAGGTACATAGACGGACAGTTTGCCAGAAGTGATGATATACCCATTGTTATGGCAATGGACGGAATGGATCACGAGCCGATTCATAAAGAAGCGTTAGAATACATTGCCGTGCTGCGGCAAATGTATCCCGATGTGGAGATTGTGTTGGACGATATGCTTGCGGCGTTCCGGGCGGCGGAAGAATACCGGGACAAAATGGCAGTAAAGCAGGGCGAGCTGAATGAAACGGCAAAAGAGTTGGGACCACACATTCATTTGCTGACACATACCTTGTCCAGCAGGCATGAAAACAAGCTGAGAAATGATCAGTGCCAAGCGATCATGGAACGTTGGCTTGAACCGATGCAACTGATTTATACTGCCAAGGGGATCGGATTCTGCGAGAATTATCTGTCTGTTGCATGGAAACATCTGTTACAAAATCACCCGCATGATTCTATCTGCGGATGCTCGGTAGATCGCGTACACCAGGAGATGAATTATCGTTTTTCTCAGGTGGAAAGTATTTACGAAGCATTGATGGATGATTGTGAAAGACAGTTGTCAAAGGGCTTGCAGATCATTGATAAAGAGCAGAAAAACAATAAAATGATACTGGTTAATCCACTTCCGTACGCCAGAACGGCGGATATTACCGTCACCTTGCCATTTGCGCCTGATTATCCAACCTGGTGTGAGCCTTTTGGATACCAGGATATTGCGGCATTTAAATTGTATACCGCGGACGGTACCGAGGTTCCGTATTGTATCCGCTCCGTTTATCGGGATGGCTGCGTCAGAATCCACGGAGAAAAGACGGCGAAGGCGGATTTGTATACCATTACCTGCACGGTGCTTTTGCAGGCAGCCGGTTTTACCGATTTGACGATTGTTGCACAAAATGAACCTGTCCGATATTTCGGAACAATGGTTTCTCCGCAGGGAACTCTTGAAAACGACTATTTGAGAGTAACGGTATGTGATGATGGGTCGATTAACCTGCTGGACAAAATTGGCAATAAGGGTTACAATAATATATTATCATTAACCGATGCAGGAGAACTGGGAGATGGTTGGAACAGTGTTTCGCCTTGCACGGATCGCGTTGCGGTCAGAACGACGCTTAAAGGCGTGATGATTACTGCCGACAGCCCTGTTTACAGTGAAATTAAAATTGTTCGGGAAATGCTGATTCCAAAGCAAATGAATTATGGAGCGCATGGTATCGAACGTTCAGATCAGTATATCCCTGTTCTTTGCGAATGCAACATCGGACTTTATCGGGAAAGCCGCTCTCTTACAGTCAAACTGAAAATAAATAATACTGCCGCAGACCATAAGATGACACTGGTGATTCCTACTGACACCGATACTGCGCAATATGAAGTCAATCAAGCTTTTGCTTTTGTGCAGAGAGCATGCGGAATCAATGCCAACAGTGCAAACTGGAAAGAAAAAGACTGTTTGGAAAGGGCAACTTCCGGCATTGTCGTAAAGCGATCTTCGGATGGAACGGGACTTGCATTTGTGTCAAAGGGCGGAATACATGAATGTGGTGTCTCTGATGATTTGCGTAAGACAATGTTTATCACGTTGTTTCGGGCATTCGGAAAAACCTATACTACTAACGGGGAACCGGATGGACAGGCGCAAGGAGATCATGAATACAATTTTCAGTTGGTTGTGTTGGACGAATCGGTTACAAATACCGCGTTGCAGCGGATGCAGGATGATTGGATGACCGGAGTGCGTGCATTTGTTGCTTCTCAGTCGATAGACAGCACGCTGCTGTCGGTTGAGGGCGATGTGTGCATCAGTGCTTTGAAACCTGCTTTGGATGGAAGCGGTGATATTATATTGAGAGTCTACAACCCTTCTCAACAGATACAGAAAGCGGTAATAAAAGGATTATCGCCAACGGCGGATATCTCTGTTTGCAACTTGATGGAGGAAAAAGAAAATCCGCTTACAGTGAAAACAGATACGGTGTTGTTTGAGGTGCCTCCCTCTAAAATTGTTACATTGAGAATCTCTAACTGACCGATTTATCATTTAAGCATGACAGGTCGCTTTTTGAAAACCATAAATCGTATTACCCACAAGTTCAGAAAGGAATGGTCGTAAAAATGGCAGCTACCATTAAGGATATTGCGAAACTGACAGGCGTATCTCATAGTGCGGTTTCCTATGTATTGAACGGCAAAGGACGTGTCAGTGAGGAAACCAGAAAAAAAATTTTGGAAACGGCGCAGGAAATCGGATATGTTCCGAACAGAAATGCCAGAAATTTAGCCAAAAAGGTTTACGGGAAAATCGGGTTGTTCATTCCGGGATTGGAATATTTAAAAACTTCTTTTTTCTTCAATAATTTGGTCTCGGGCGTATTATCCGTAGTGGAACAGACCGGAAATGATTTGTTTTTGGGGTTGACCAAGGACGATTATCAAAATTTTTTGACTGGTTCTTTTGATGTGGACGGCGCGATTTTTCTGCATCCGGTCAATGATGACGACTATTATAAGCTGTTGTTTTCCAAAAAGGTTCCTTTTGTCATGGTGGGCAGACCGGAGGTTGCTTATGAAAATACAGTTACTTATATTGACGTAGATAATCTGGCAATCTCTTATAATGCGACAAAGATGATGCTGGAGCAGAAACACCGGAAAATTTTGCTGATTGTGGGAGACGGCAAGCTGACAATTTCTTATGATCAATTAAACGGCTATCAGATGGCGCTGGATGAATATGGCATCCGGTTTGATGACAGTTTGGTTATTCATACTGATTATGTGCTGCGGGATAAGGTGGACGGTTTAAAAGAAGTGTTGAAAGAAAATCCCGATACAACAGCAATTGTAGCATCGAGCGATACACAGGCAATCAGTGTGATGAACGAGCTGTCTCATATGGGACTTTCTGTTCCCGAGGATATTTCTGTGATCTGCCTGTCCGGTTCGAATATCACTAATTTTTATAACCCTGCCATAACCGGTATGATTAACCCGAGTTTTGAGTTGGGAAGGCAAACCGCTTTAAAGGTATGCGATTTGATTTCGCGCAAAACATTGAGACCTTCGAGCTTGATCGTGGATTACACTTTGTATGAAGGCAGCAGTATCGCCGCCCCACGGGAGACGCTGCTTTCATTTAAAGACTGATTTTCTGTATGAAACTGCGCACGAGAAAGGAAAGATCAAAGCCATGGTAAAAACAAAAAAGATTTTATCGGTGCTGCTGACTACGATAGTAGCTTTTGCTGCGATGATGCCGATAACAATGGCAAATGCACAAGAGTATATTAAAAGCGATACCGATTTTTATTTGTTGGAAAACGATTATATCAAGGTGAGTATTTACAAAAAGACCGGATTTATTAAAGATATATACAACAAAAAAACCGGAATCAGCCATAAATCCGGCAGTGCCGGGAACTGGCCTTTTCAAATCACATTGAGTAATCAGACGACCGCCGGAATATCCGCCAGTACCAAAAATCAAGTGTCCTCAGCTAAGATAACTGTTTCCGGCGGCAATCAGCTTTTGCAGATCACTTATGATAATTTGGTATCGGAAAGCAGTGCTGCTAAGACGGGAGTAAAAGCAGTTGTCATCTATACCATCGGACAATCGACCGATTATTTTAAATTTCAGGTCAAATTTGAAAACAAGGGAAGCAGTGAGATTCATAAAATCAGCTTGTGTGAAGGCGGTTCGCTGAAAGCGGGAGGAACCAATGCTAAGATGGTAGCGCCGCTCTGGGGAGAAATGGCATATTGGGACAATCCTGCTGCCAAATTTTCTTCAGCAACCTTGGAAACCCCGTACCGGATGTCTTATCCGGGTATGGGGTGGAATGACTTGGAGATGGGGTTCCTTGATTTAAGTGGATCGAAAGGCGGGATCGGCGTTGCTTATATCAATAAACAGCAAACGGTGATGGATTTCAGAATTGCCTGTGATAACGGGGGAATGTCTTTTTCTCCGACCCTGTTGAATCCCGAAATCAGAAATATGACTGTGCCGGTTAAGCCCGGAGAATCCTTTGATACCGATGAAGTGGTGATAGCTGCACATGAGGGTGACTGGCACCGCATGGCAGACATATACCGGGCAGAATATCAAAAGGCTTTTACCATAAACGGAAAAGCGGATTATCTGACATGGAACACCCTAAGCCAGTCTGTGAAAGATACTGATGTGATGCTGCGGTTCCATGAGACCAAATTCTCACAAGTTTT
>CAUHFD010000032.1 GCA_959605275.1 uncultured Eubacteriales bacterium
CGAATGGGCGGCGACGAGGTGCAGGTCAGCGATGGGAAAGTAACCTTTTGGGGCGATTGTTCAATGGTGGCGCGCGCAAATCTGAATTTGCGTACAGCGGAACGCGTGATGATTGTCTTAGGGCAGTTTATTGCACAATCATTTGAGGAGTTGTTTCAGGGAGTAAAGGCACTTCCGCTTGAAAATTTCATAGGAGAAAAGGATCGTTTTCCGGTAAAGGGTTGGTCGATTAACTCTAAGCTTACCAGTGTTCCGGATTGCCAGTCTATTGTGAAAAAGGCTGCGGTGGAGCGCTTAAAAGAAAAGTACGGGATATCTTGGTTTGAGGAAACCGGAGAATTGTTTCAGTTACAGTTTTCCATTTTAAAGAACGAAGTAACCGTTATGTTAGATTCTTCGGGTGTGGGACTTCATAAACGAGGTTATCGAAAAAATGCGATGGAGGCACCGATCAAGGAAACGTTGGCAGCGGGTATTGTGGATCTGGCAAGGATCAAGCCGGACAGTATGCTGTTTGATCCATTTTGCGGATCGGGCACATTCCTGATCGAAGGTGCAACCAAAGCGATGAATATTGCACCGGGAATCAACCGAAGATTTGTGTCTGAAAATTGGCAGGCGATTCCGGAAAGTGTTTGGCGTGAGGAACGACAAAGATGCTTTGATCTGATACGCAGAGATGCCTCGTTTACTGCATACGGCAGCGATATTGATCCGGAAAGTATCTTGCTGTCGGAGCATAACGCCAAAAAGGCCGGAGTGAGCTCCCGTATCAAGTTTAAAAGAGCGGATGTGGCAGATTTCGAGCCGTCGATAAAGGACGGCACACTGATCTGTAACCCACCCTACGGTGAGCGGCTGTTGGATATTAAGCAGGCAGAAGAAATTTATAAAACGATGGGAAAACAATTTCTCCCAAGCATGCTTAACTATTATATTATTACGCCGCACGATCAATTTGAAAAGCTTTTCGGCAGACCGGCTACCAAACGGAGAAAGCTTTATAACGGCATGATTAAATGTCAGCTGTACATGTATTTTAAATAGTAAATTAAAAGCAACTCGCCTGATACGGAATATTCGGTATCGGGTGAGTTGTTTTTTGTGAAAAAATGTCGATTATTAAACAAACATTTCAATCGCCTTACGACTTTCTTACGAATTTATGACATCCCTTGTATTGTGTTGTTTTTAATGCTATGATGAGGGACAGAGTAAAACACAACCTGTGCTTCTGAAATGATTTTCACATTATCACAGAAAGGAAAGAAAAGTTACATGAAAAAACTCAGAAATCTGAATCGGGGAATTATTCTGTTCATTGTGCTTATCATCGGCTTCGGCGGTTATATTGTATATGACAATATCCGATTTAAAAAAGAAAAGCCGGCGATTGAAAAAGTGGTTACCGAATATTTTGAACAGATTGGAGAGATGAATCTTTTACCGAAGCAGTATCGGAAATTGGGGGAGCCGGTGCCGAAGGAGATCATTCAAAAGAAAATTGCGGATAACAATAAACTGATTGATCAATATTGGACAAAAGATTTGGACACTGATTATCGTACAAAAGAAGATATGAAGACGGAATTGAAGTGCCTTTTTGAAAATCAACAATTAGGAAATAATAAAATACAGGATGCAACATGCAGTGTGAAAAAGGTATCCGGTATTAAAAAAACTTCTCCGAACGGAGCAACTGCAACAGTAGAATTTTTTCTTTCATTGGAATTACAACAAAGCGCGGAGTTTTATAACGGTACGTGGTGGTTGAATACAGCAAATGATGGCTATGTATCCGAGAACGGAAGCAACACACAGCAACTAGGTACCTACCAGATAACGATTACCTTGGAGTTAGAGATGACTCGGGTGCATGGAGAATGGAAAATTTCCTCGACAGGCAACAGTTACAGCTCGTCAAGGGGAGGCTTTACGCCCCACAGCGATGACACTGTGACGGTTGAGTAACCAAGGAAAGAAAGGAGGGAAAGCAGAAGATGGAAGCGGTATTACAGATCAAGAATCTGACGAAATATTTCGGGCATAAAAAGGTTGTAGACGGCGTGAACATGGAGGTTTATCGGGGAGAAGTTTTCGGTTTTTTGGGGCCGAACGGCGCCGGAAAAACCACAACGATCAAGATGATCATGAGCTTGCTGCAGCGTGACGAAGGCGAGATCTATATTAACGGTTACAGCATTGACAAGGATTTTGAAAAGGCAATGGCTAAGGTGGGCGGCATCGTAGAGAATCCCGAAACCTATACTCATCTGACCGGCTTGGAAAATCTGCAGCAGTATGCACGGATGCGGGACGGCGTGACACGGGAGCGAATTGACGAAGTGGTGCGCATGGTGGGACTGGAAAATCGGATTTATGATAAAGTGAAGAAATATTCACTTGGCATGAAGCAGCGTTTGGGTGTTGCGCAGTCGATCATGCATCATCCGGATTTGCTGATACTGGATGAACCGACCAACGGGCTGGACCCTGCCGGCATCAAGGAATTGCGGGATATTTTAAAGCATTTAGCTCATGAAGAGAACATCTGTGTAATGGTATCGAGCCATTTGCTTTCCGAGATGCAGTTGATGTGCGATCGTGTCGGCATTATCGTAGACGGGAAGATCGTCGATGTCAAAGGCATTGACGATTTGGTCAGAGAGTCTGAGGGAAATCATTTTGTTTACCATATCAAAGTGATGGAAGATTTAGATCGGGCTATGGCGCTGATCGACGATAAAGAGATTTCCGCAGTGGATCAGGATACTTTTGCGGTCACATTGGACAATGAGCAGGCTGTTGCGGATATTGTAACGCGGCTAGTGCTTAATCAGATAAAAATACTGGGTGTCACGGCTATTAAGCGCAATCTGGAGGATATCTTTATCGAACTGACCGGCAGCGGGGGAGGTAAGCAAATTGGTTAAGTTTATGAATTTGGTGAAAAATGAATACATTAAAACATTCCGGCGAGTCAGCACTTGGATATTGATTATCTTGGTGGCACTGGCAGCGGTCGGCTTCAGCGCGATGGTAAAGATCGTTCAGGTCATTAATGACAAAAGTACGGTTTATTACAGCGATTCACAAAATCTCATAGATGATTTGAAGAATGAAATCAATTATCTGAAGCAGGAGAAAGCAGACGGTTATGAAATAGATGTAGAACGCTGTAATTTTATGATCGATCATGAAATCTCCTATCGCGACTGGCGTTATGATGATATTTTCACCCTGTTCGAAAAGAAAAAATCTTTGTTTTTGGCGAAGTCTGCGGGAGAAATTGCGGAGCAATATGCCGATGAAGAAAAACAAATTCAAAATCAGTTGGATATGCTGAGCAAGAATAACTGGAAAGCCTATTATACGTTAAAGGTCAATACGATTAAATCGGATGCTGCGCTGTCTGCCGAGGAAAAAGAAGCCAACGCGTATGCATACCGATTTATGTTGGACAATGATATTTCTCCGGCATCGGGTAGTTGGAAGGTGTCGCTCGCCAACACCATTATGCAGCAAAAGATCGAATTGCTGTCGATGGGGGCGGATCAGGCGCTTTCCGAAGAGCAGTTACAGGAAAAACAAACGTTGAAGGATGAGATATTGAAAGAGGAATATCGTTTGAAAAACGATATTGCCTCAGCTCCCGAAAATACCGGTCTAAACAACCTGAATAAAATCAACTTTTGGAGTGTTTTGGGATTATCTACTTTAATGATTAATGTCATTAGCTTGGCGATTATTATTATCGCAGGAGCTTCCATTGCCAACGAATTTTCTTCCGGAACCATCAAATTCCTGTTGATTAATCCGGTGAAGCGTTCCAAAATATTTCTCTCCAAATATGTCATGATTCTTACATTGTCTGTTTTGCTGATACTTGGATTTTATGTTGTCAACGTATTGTGTGCCGGCATTCTGTTCGGTTTTGATTCCATTACCGCGCCTTATTTATATGTCGTCAACGGAACGATTCATCAAATGCCCGGCTTATCGTTCATTTTGTGGAAGTATCTGCTGGGCAGCGTGAATCTGATCGTGATGGGAACTTTGGCATTTGCTATCTCTTCTATGCTGCGTAATGCCGCGCTGGCAATCGGTGTTTCCGTTTTCGCATTGTTGGGTGGTAATATCATTATGTCTATTCTGGGCGGTATGCTGAAATTTGACTGGGCTAGATTTTTGATTTTTGCCAATGTCGATTTAAATGCGGTCATAGAGGGAAATACCATGTTTCAAGGAATGACGGTAGGCTTTTCTCTTGCAGTGATCGCAGTGCATATGGTGGTGTTTTTCCTGACCGCGTGGGACGGATTTATGCACCGGGAGAGTATATAACTAATGTTTGCAGAATCAATCAGTAAAAACCGGCGAGCAGTTCATATGAACTGCTCGCCGGTTTTTGCATGATAGTAGTCTTTATGCTTGCCTCAATTTTATTCTTCCGAGTCCTGCTTGATTGCCCGCCGCGCGTCTTGCAGGGATATTTGCGCCGTTTTTACAAAATAATAAACCATGTTGCCGATCACGGTGATGATCATAAGTGCCATAAACCAACCGCTTAATTGCTTTCCGGAAGCAGAGCACAGCAGAATGTAGCTGAACCCGATGACAAGCAGCAGTTTCATCGTACATATCATCGTACGGGTTTTGAGAATCATCAGTTGTTTTCCTGCTTCCGATACGGCAACCGGTATATTCCAGATTTTAGGAATCAGCGATAAAACAGTGATCCCGACGAATAGAACGATTTGCACGACCGCTAAAGCAATTAACATGCTTTTATTGCTCCATGCATCTGGTTGTCCGGCGCTGTTGTAGTGGGAAGGAATTTTGTCGGCTATTTGCGGCCAATAAAAAATCAGCGCTGTAAAAGTAACAATGATCACGATTGCTGAAAGAATTTCAGCAATTTTTTGCCATACGGTATAGGAGAGATTTTTCATAATAAAACGGAATCCTTTCAACATATGTAAACACTATTTAATATACTCCGTGCGTAATCGCTTGTCAATTAAAATTCAAAAATTGCATTTTTTTGTAAAAGAGGCAAACACTATTTATAAAATATTGAAATACTTATTGAAATCACGAAAGCGAGAGGAAGTAAAATGATAGAGTCATTGATGTTTATAGGTAACGTTTTACTGCGATCTATTATTTCGATCGTGGTACTTTTCATATTAACAAAATTAATGGGTGCAAAACAAATTTCGCAGTTGACTTTTTTTGATTATGCGATCGGTATCTCGATCGGTTCTATTGCCGCAGATATCGCTGCGGATATTGAATCCAGCTATTTGGACGCAGTAATCAGCATGGGGATTTATGCCGGTGTTGCGATTTTGATTTCATACGTAACGACCAAAAATATGAAAGCGAGACGGTTATTGACAGGTACACCGACTATTTTGATTGATAAAGGGCATATATTAAAGCAGAATTTGAGCAGATCTAAGTTTGATATTAATGATCTGCTGTGTGAATGCCGTGTTTCCGGGTATTTTAATATTGCGGATTTGGAATATGCCATCATGGAGCCGAACGGAAGAATCAGCTTTATTCCGAAAGCGGCAAAAAAGCCGGTGACTGCCGAGGATTTAAATTTAACCCCATCGCAGGAAAAATTGGTTGCCAATATTATTATCGATGGCAATATTATGTTTGAAAACTTAAAAGCAATGGGGAAAAATGAAGATTGGCTGCTTCATCATTTGAAACAGCAGAACATCAAAAACAAAGACGATATTATTTTGGCAACATTGGATGAGGATAATAATCTTTCTGTTTATTTGGAAGGGCAAAAGCAGAAAAAATTGCAAATTATGGATTAGGGTATTTCACTAAAGATGTCAGTGAGCAACTGTGCATCCGCCAGAAAGATGGAAATATAGCCGTAGAGATGGTGCTTCCGAGAGATATGAATAATTTGAATATTTTTCCTTTGCTTCATTCATATAAAGTTTACAATGAGGTCGGATATTCACAATAATTTATTGCAATTATTGTCTGTAAATGCTATGATACTAGTGTCAGTAGAGATTGCACCTGGTTTTACAAATGAAATGGAGGAATGTTTTGTTGGAATGGCATCATATGTCACTGGATGAAATAAATAAAGGTTTGCAAACGGATTTTGAAAACGGATTGACATCGGAAAAAGTGTCTGCAAAAAGGCAGCAATTTGGTATGAATAAATTAGCCGGAAAAAAGAAAAAGACAATGCTGCAGCGCTTTTTGGAGCAGTTTAAAGATGCGATGGTTTTAATTCTTATTTTGGCTGCGGCTATTTCTTTTGTAGTAGCATGGAACGGGCATGAAAAAACCGAATTCCTGGAGCCGATTATTATTCTGTTTATCGTTGTTGTCAATGCAATTATGGGTGTGGTACAGGAAAGCAAGGCAGAGAAGGCATTGGATGCGTTACAAAACATGTCCTCTCCCCATGCCAAAGTAATCAGAAACGGCAAACTCGAAGTCATTGAGTCTGCCGAAGTCGTTCCGGGTGATATCATTGTGTTTGAGGCGGGGGATTATATTCCTGCGGATACCCGGTTGATAGAATCAGCAAGCTTAAAGTGCGAAGAGTCGGCTTTGACCGGAGAATCGGTTCCGTCTGAAAAAGATGCGCGTGCGGAAATTGAAGAAAATGCGCCGTTGGGCGATCGTCTGAACATGATATTTACCGGCTGCTCGGTTTCATACGGACGCGGAAAAGCAGTTGTTACCGATACCGGTATGAATACGCAAATGGGTAAGATTGCCCAGTTATTGGATTCTTCTTCGGATAACCAAACGCCGCTTCAACTGAAATTAGCAAAGCTGGGAAAATACTTAGGCATTTTGGCGATAGGCATTTGTTTGGTGATTTTTGTTATCGGTTGGCTTGCCGGAATGAAATCGTTGGAAATCTTTATGATTGCGGTTTCTTTGGCGGTTTCCGCAATTCCGGAAGGACTTCCGGCTATTGTTACCATTGTTTTGGCGCTGGGCGTACAACGGATGGTAAAGAAGAACGCCATTATTCGCCGGCTGCCCGCTGTTGAAACATTAGGCAGTGCATCGGTCATTTGTTCTGATAAGACCGGCACGCTGACACAGAATAAAATGACGGTGGTAAACGGATGGACAGAGGGTGCTTTACAGCCGGTTGATGAAAACGTTTCGGACAATATCAAGACTTTACTTAGATTGGCGGCGTTGGCAAGCGACGGCTCGGTCGAGATTGTTGACGGTCGGGAAAAACACGTTGGTGATCCAACCGAAACCTCTATTATTCTGGCAGCTATGAAAAACGGAATGTCCAAGGAGCAAATCAACGCGGAATGTCCCCGCGTGGGAGAAATTCCTTTTGACTCGGACAGAAAATTAATGACTACTGTTAATATGATTGACGGCAAACCGGTTGCGATTGTCAAAGGCGCCTGTGATGTCATGTTCTCGCGCTGCGTTTCCGGTGATCTGGAGCAAGCTCGGAAGGTCAATGAGGAGATGGCAACACGTGCTTTGCGTGTACTCGCAGTTGGGTATAAGCGTCTTGATTCTGTGCCTGAAACATTAACATCAGAGGAAATCGAAAACGGCTTAACCTTTGTCGGATTGATCGGTATGATTGATCCCCCTCGCGAAGAGGCCAAAGAAGCGGTCGCCACCTGTATTATGGCGGGAATACGTCCGATTATGATTACAGGCGACCATATTGTAACGGCATCTGCCATTGCAAAAGAACTGGGTATTTTGCGAGAGGGCGATTTGGCAATGACCGGCACCGAGCTTGCTCAGATGAGCGACGAGGAATTTGCGGCAAACATCCGTAAATATTCGGTATATGCCAGAGTGTCTCCGGAAGACAAAATTCGCATTGTTAAGGCATGGCAGTCAGCCGGTGAAATCGTATCTATGACCGGAGACGGCGTCAATGACGCCCCTGCATTAAAGCAGGCTGATATTGGCTGTGCAATGGGTATAACGGGAACCGATGTTGCTAAAGGCGCCGCCGATATGACGTTGACAGACGATAATTTCGCGACGATTGTTGAGGCTGTGCAAGAGGGACGCGGTATCTATGACAATATCAAGAAAGCAATTCAGTTCTTGCTTGGCACCAATATCGGCGAGGTCATCACCGTCTTTATGGCAATGTTATTTTGGCAGGAATCTCCTTTACTTGCTATGCATCTGTTGTGGTTGAATTTGGTTACAGACGGTTTGCCGGCATTGGCGATGGGGGTAGAACCAGTCGAAAGCGACATTATGACTCGGAAGCCAAAGCCGAAAAATGAAGGTTTATTTGCTGACGGATTAGGTGTTCGGGTGGTTTTGCAGGGCATTATGTTCGCAACGCTGACGTTGATTGGCTATTATGTCGGAAAAACTTATTTTGGCGGTATTTCTGCCGGACAGACCATGGCGTTTTTGGTTTTATCCGCTTCGCAATTGTTCCATGTATTGAATGTTAGAACCAAGAAATCCATTTTTGTTTCTCCGCTGCATAAAAATAAATATATGGTTGGAGCGCTCTGTATCTCTTTCCTGCTGATTGTATTGATTGCATTTGTTCCGCCGATTGCGCAGATTTTCAAAATCGCTATACTTCCTGCAAAAGCTTATTTATTGGCGTTAGGATTGTCTGTTATGCCGGTTGTTGTAATCGAAATAGAGAAGTTGATACGGCTTCTGCTCAGAAAGAAAAAATAAGGCGCTGTTCTGATACAAAATCCCATCAAGAGTCTTGCAGACTTTTGATGGGATTTTTTTCGAGGATAAACTTGACAAAATGATAATATTGTATATAATGTATATATACAATATTATTGGAGGCTTTTTGTGAATATCATTATCAGTAATGCAAGTGGAAAACCGATTTATGATCAAATAAGGGACCAGCTTAAATCAAAAATAATATCCGGAGAATTAAAAGAGGGTGATGCGTTGCCCTCTATGCGGCTGCTTGCCAAAGAATTGAGAATCAGTGTGATTACAACCAAGCGAGCGTATGAGGAATTGGAACGGGAAGGATTTATTATTTCCATAACCGGAAAGGGAAGCTTTGTGGCAGGTAAAAACACCGATTTTATTCGAGAAGAACATCTTCGCCAAATTGAAGATCATTTGCAAAAAGCAATCGAGTTATCGTCGGGTTGCGGATTGACGCAGGAGGATTTAAGCCAGATGTTGTCTTTGCTATATGAAGAAAAATAAAATACAAATTGTAAAAACAACATAAAATAAACTTTTAGTATATAAGGAGAACCGATTTTGATGAAGAATGCATTGGAAATTCGAAATCTTTCTAAAATATATCCGGATTTCACGCTCGACAAGGTGAACCTTACCTTACCGTCAGGCTGTATTATGGGATTTGTGGGGGAAAACGGAGCCGGCAAAAGTACGACAATCAAGTTGATTTTAGATTTGATTCATCGGGACGGCGGGGAGATCGCTGTTTTAGGGGAGGATCATATTTCTCAAAACAAGGAAATCAAAGAGAATATCGGCGTAGTAATGGATGAATGCAGTTTTCCGGATCATTTAACGGTCAACGATATAGAAACAATTATGAAATGCTGTTATCAGACCTGGGACAGCAGGACTTTTGCAAACTATCGCAACAGATTTGAATTGCCGCCGAGAAAAGCAGTGAAAGAATTATCCAGAGGCATGAAAATGAAGCTGTCGATTGCAGTGGCTTTATCCCATGACAGCAGGCTGCTTATTATGGACGAAGCAACCAGCGGATTGGATCCGGTGGTACGTGATGAGATTCTTGATATTTTTCTTGAATTTATTCAGGATGAAAGTCACAGTATTTTTATCTCATCCCATATTATCAGTGATTTGGAAAAAATTTGTGATTACATCACTCTCATCCACAAGGGGAAGATTATTTTCAGCGAAGCCAAGGATGATTTGCTGGATCAGTACGCTGTCATAAAATGTTCGGAGGAAGAATATCAGACCATTGACCGGACAGCAATTATCGGTATGAGAAAAAATCGCTTTGGAATAGAAGCTTTGGCACTGAAGAAAAAACTACCCTCGACCGTTTTTAAAGATGCTGCAACGATCGAAGATATTATGCTCTATTATGTAAAAGGGGAAAAATGATGAAGGGATTACTTTTAAAGGATATTATCAATCTAAAACAACAGGGCAAGCTGTACATTTTCATCATTGCAATTTGGCTCGCAATCGCAATAGCGAGCCGTGACGGGAATTTTTTCGGCGGCGTGATGACTATGTTTACCGTTTTAGTGCCGATTTCTGCCGCGGCATATGATGACAAAGCCAAATGGGACAGATACGCGCTTACGATGCCGATATCCCGATGGGATTTGGTGCTCTCTAAGTATCTTTTAGCATTGATCTGTTCTGTTGTAACCGCTTTTCTATCAGAAATTGTTATGGTGGTTATTACCGGAAATTTATTAAGCAGTTTATTGCAGTCAGCGGCATATGTTATGGCAGGAATGCTTTTGGTATCCCTGATCCTTCCGTTTATCTTTAAATTCGGTGTGGAAAAAGCAAGACTGATTATGATGGCTATTGTTTTAATACCAACTATTCTAATCACGGTAATCTCTGGGATGGATATTCCATTACCGGAATGGAAAGAGCCGGGAAAAATAGTTTGGCTTTTTCCGATTGCAGTTATCATGATTGTTATTGTTTCTGTTGCCGTTTCCAAGAAAATTTATGATAACAAAGAATTATAATTTCTGTCGGGGGAACAAATCACATTTTTGATTTGTTCCCCCGACAGTATTTATATGATTTCTTTTGACAGCCAAGTACCTCTGTGATAGAACCAGAGAGCAAGCAGCATACTCAAGGTCCAACCAATACCGATTGCCCAGTAAACTGCACTATAACCCAACCACCCAGACAGCAGATAGGCGAGTATGACGCGTAAAACCAAATCAAAGAAAGTGGTAATCATAAATTGCTTCATCGCGCCCGCTCCACGCATTACCGAATCGGTAACCACTTTCAGGGCAACCATGATGTAAAAAGGCGTAACAACCCAAGTGAAGTGAAGCCCTACTGTGAGTACTTCCCTAGTAGCAGAGTCATCCATAAATAAAGAGAGGATTTGCTTCCCGAATCCAAATAGGATCACATAAATGATCACATAAAAGACGGCAACCATCCAGACAGCTGCACGGTATCCGACTTTCACACGCTCTGGTTTTCGGGCACCGATATTTTGCGCGGTATAGCTTGAAAGAGCATTGGCAATCGTAGAAATGCTGGTTACGGTAAAGGTATTGATTTTGAAGGCGGCGGAAAAGCCGGCAATGACGGCGGAACCGAATCCATTGATTAAATTTTGCACGCAGAGTTGTCCCACCGATACAAAGGATTGCTGTAAAATGCTTGGTATTGCAATTCGATACATCCTGAAAAGCATAGAAAGGTCAAAAATTTTATGCGGCTGATCCGCTTTGATCCGTTTCATACGAATCAACAGATAAATAATAGCCAGTACCGAGGCGAGCCCCTGCGCGATAAAAGTAGCCCATCCTACGCCTGCTACTCCCATCTTCAACACAATCACGAATACAAGATCCAGGATAATATTAAGCACAGAGGAAAAAATTAGAAAATACAGCGGCGTTCGGGAATCTCCTAATCCGGTCAGAATGGCAGTTGCTGCATTATACAGGAAAAGAAACAACAACCCATATACATAGATACGGAGATATAATGCAGAGTCATCAAATATCTCGGCAGGAGTGTTGATCAGCCGAATCAGCGGATTGCAGATCAACAGTCCGATGCCGGTTATTACAGTACTTAACGTAACAATCGAAATGATTGCAGTGGAGATGGCAGTTTTCATTTCAC
This sequence comes from uncultured Eubacteriales bacterium, assembly GCA_959605275.1. Classification (GTDB taxonomy): domain Bacteria; phylum Bacillota; class Clostridia; order Oscillospirales; family Ruminococcaceae; genus HGM13222. The sequence continues at coordinate 11,854 of CAUHFD010000032.1, forward strand.
TGATCTCTTTGGCACCAAATAATTGGGAGACTACAACGGAGCAGCCTGTGCTGGAACCGGTTGCAAAGGCAAGAAAAATGATGGTGATGGGAGTAGATAATCCTACTGCTGCCAGTGCATTGATACTGATGTATCTGCCGGCAACTACACTGTCTACGATGCTGTATAGTTGCTGAAAGACAACGCTCAGCAGCATGGGTAAAGTAAAACTCAATAAAATTTTTGCAGGTGACCCTTGGGTCATATTCTTAATCATACATCTAACGGCTGCTGAACAGCCAAACCACCTTTCTGTCGGCTTATACGAGTGTGCACAAGGATTGTTCGGATCGTTATTTGGCGCTTTCCTCAATGCGTAAGGCAAGCTCGTTGAGGTATACCCATCGCTCCATTTTTGCTTCCAGCTGTGTTTCTGCTTCTTCTTTTTGCAGCAATAATTCCTGTAACTTTTCAAAATTACTGCTGTTTGCGGCAATATCCGTTTCCAGTTTGGAAATGCTGCTCTCCAAAGCAGCGATATCTTGCTCTATATTTTGATACTCCCGTTGTTCGTGAAAAGAAAATTTCAGTTTTTTCGGTGATTTTTTTCGTTCCTCTTTGATTGTCCTGTCAGAATCGTTATCACTTTTATCTGTTTGCATCACCTCTTGTGACGCAGCTGTTTCATAATCGGTGTATCCGCCCAGATACTGTTTTATGCCGTCAGGAGTAAAAGCGAATATTTTTTCAGCGATCTTATCCAGAAAATAGCGGTCATGGGAGACGGCAATCACCACGCCTGAAAAGGTGAGCAGGTAATCTTCCAATATCATCAGCGTTTCAATATCCAAATCATTCGTTGGTTCATCCAGCACCAGAACGTTTGGTGCGCTCATTAATACCTGTAAAAGCTGAAGTCTGCGCCGCTCTCCGCCGGAAAGTCTGCTCACGGTATTCCATTGCAGTTCACCCGGAAACAAAAAACGTTCCAGCATTTGGGAGGCGGTAAGGATTCCGTCTGTTGTTTCAATGCTGTCTGAAATATCTTTAATGGTGTCAATGACTCGCTTATTCGGGTTTAATTCCTCAGCTTCCTGTGAAAACCAACCGATTTTTACGGTATCTCCGATTACGACTGAGCCGCTGTCCGGCGGGATTTTTCCACAAATTATTTTAACTAATGTGGACTTTCCGCAGCCATTTGGTCCTACGATTCCGACGCGGTCATTTTTTAAAAAAAGGTAACTGAAATGGTTGAATAATTGGCGGGTTCCATAGGACTTGGAAACATCCTCGACTTCAATGATTTTCTTTCCTAAACGGGAAGATACGCTTGACAGGTCTAATGCTGTCTGCGCTTTTGGTGGTTCCATACTGTTTAATTTTTCAAATTGTTCGATACGGGAACGGCTTTTGGTGCCTCGCGCGCGGGGACCGCGCTGCATCCATTCCAGCTCCTTTTTCAGAAAACTTTGGCGTTTTCGCTCAGAGGCGAGGGCGCTTTCCTGACGTTCTGCCTTTAATTCCAAAAATTTAGAAAAATTGGCGGTATATGAGTACAGATTTCCGTTATCCAATTCCAGAATACGATTTGTTACACGATCCAGAAAATATCGATCATGAGTAACCATAAGCAGACCGCCGCGGCGTTTTTGCAGAGTGCTCTCCAACCATTTTACCATTTCGCTGTCAAGATGGTTTGTGGGCTCGTCCAGAATCAATAATTCACATGGGCGGATTAACGCGGCGGCAACTGCCACTTTTTTTCGCTGACCGCCGGATAAAGTGCTGACATCACAATCAAAATCATGGATGCCAAGTTTTGTGAGAATTGTTTTTGCTTCATAAATTTTTGCGTCTTCTGCTGAGGAGATGTTTAAAAATATTTGTTCTAAAATTGTCTTCCCGGGTTGGAATTCGGGATTTTGAGGAAGATAGCCGATTTTCACATTGCCGGCTTTAATAATGCTGCCGCCGTCGGGGATTTCTGCTTGCGCGATTATTTTCAGCAAGGTGCTTTTTCCGGTGCCGTTGATACCGACCAATCCGATCTTATCACCGTCGTTTATGGTGAAGGAAATTTGTTTTAATAAGGGTTTTTCTCCGTAATTTTTATCAATATTTTCTGCGGATAATAAAATCAAGATGTAACACCTCTTTGCGTATCGTTTCTTCAAAATAAAAAACGCACTCAAATCCTGAGTGCGTTTTTATCATGGTGACCCGTACGAGAATCGAACTCGTGATACCGCCGTGAAAGGGCGGTGTCTTAACCGCTTGACCAACGGGCCGTAATGGTAGCGGTAAGTGGATTTGAACCGCTGACACTGCGGGTATGAACCGCATGCTCTAGCCAACTGAGCTATACCGCCATATTCATGTGACCCACCAAGATGGCGGAGCAATCACGGGATTGCTTAATTATTATATTACAAAATCAAATAAAAGTCAAACCTTTTTTTAAACATTTTTATATTTTGTAAAAATAAGACATTAAAGCGAATAGAACAACGATATAATTATGCATAACATACAGGATTGTATCAGAATTGGAATGATGTAATTTAACGTAGCCAATCAATTTCCGGTAAACCATTTTCTTTTAAAAATTGATTGGTTTTTATAAAGTGACCGCACCCGAAAAAACCATTAAAAGCGGAAAGCGGACTCGGATGTGCAGCGGTTAATACAAGGTGTTTTGGATTAGTGATTAAAGCGCGTTTCGCCTTTGCATTTGCGCCCCAGAGCAAAAACACAATCGGTGTTTCCCGTTTGTTTAGCAGGGCAATAACATGGTCGGTAAATTGCTCCCAACCCATGCCTTTATGAGAATTTGCCTGATTTGCACGTACCGTTAATACGGTATTGAGCAACAGCACTCCTTGCTTTGCCCATCCGGTTAGATTGCCGTTTTTCTGCACAACGGTATGATATTCGTCTCCGATTTCCTTGTATATATTCTGGAGTGAAGGCGGAGCGGGAACACCATCCTGTACCGAGAAGCTGAGACCGTGCGCTTGTCCGGGATTATGATAAGGGTCCTGCCCTAAAATAACAACCCGAACTTCATGAAACGGTGTATACTTTAATGCATTAAAAATATCATACATAGAAGGGTAAATGGTAGTATGGCGGTATTCATATGCCAAAAATTTCCGCAGGGTCAGATAATATTCCTTGTCAAATTCACCCGCCAGAATTTCATCCCAGTCATTACCGATTTGTACCATTGCAATATTCCTCCCGTCTTATTCGATACGAGTAAAATACTTGTCATAATACAATTTGCTGTATTGCTGATAATCTACTGTATCGCCTTGATGCATCCGTTTGATATAATCGTGGCGGTTCAGAGATTCTTTGTCATAGTTCATACCGATGATGTAGACCGCGATATTAGAACAGTGATCGGAAATTCTTTCGATATTGGTCAGCGCTTCTAAGAATACGACTCCGGCATCAATGGTACAATGACCGTTTTTCAGCCGTTGGATATGGCGAAACTTCAGCGTATCCTCCATCGTGTCGATGGTTTCCTCTAACGGTTCGATTTTTTTGGACAGTTCTACATCGTTGTTTTCAAAAGCAGTCAAGGACATATCAATGATCTCTTGCACGGCGTCAGTTATGGCATACAATTCCCGCATGGCTTTTTCAGAGAAAGAGACCTCTTTATCCCGCAGCATTTCAGCGCATTCCATCAAATTGATGGAATAGTCGCCGACTCGCTCAAATTCTGAAACTACCCGCAGCAGATGGGTGACTTGCTTGCTTTCTTGATCAGTCAGTTCGCGATCGGTTAGTTTTACCAGGTAATTGTTTACCTTGTCCTCCATTTTGTCGATGGCGTCTTCCCGTTCTCGGATGCGCTCAGCAAGTTTTGCGTCATACTTAGAGAATAACTTGATCGTTTTTCCGAAATTGGATTTTGCCAGCTTGCCCATATTGGCGACTACGATTTCACATTGCGCTACAGCTAAAGAAGGAGAGATCAGGAACCGCTCATCCAGTTTAGCCAGCGCAGTGGAGTCAATTCCCAAATCGTCTTCGGCTCCTTTTTTACCGTCTCTGATCGTCAATTCTGCCAATTTAGCCAGCAAACCGGAAAAGGGAATTAAGAGAATCGTAACAATAATGTTAAACAGCGTATGGAAATTTGCGATACCGCCTTTGTTGATGGCTTCGCTCCAAAAAGAGAATCCGACAAAGTGCTGGAGCGTGTATACGCCGATCAGAAAGATCGTGGTACCGATGATGTTAAAGTACAAATGAACGGAAGCGGCACGTTTCGCATTTTTGTTTGCACCGATACTGGATAGGATAGGGGTAATACAGGTCCCGATATTTTGTCCCATAATAATGGGAAATGCTGCAGAAAAAGTGATGGCGCCGGTAGAACTTAATGCTTGCAGAATACCGATAGAAGCGGAAGAACTTTGAATTAAAGCAGTTACACCTGCACCGACCAATACGCCCAGAATCGGATTACTTAAAGATTGGAACAACTGTGCAAACTGGGGATTTTCACCTAGCGGTCTGACGGCAGATTCCATCGCCTGCATGCCGGTGAACAGAATGCCGAATCCAATCAACATCTGACCGATATCCTTATATTTGGTTCTTTTGGACACCATAAAGAAAATAATACCGACAATAGCAACCAACGGGGCTAATGTTGTGGGTTTTAAGAATTGCATAAAGATATTTACGTTTTGGTTGGAGTCCAGATCACCGAGACGGAGAATTTGCGCAGTGACGGTAGTACCGATGTTGGCTCCCATAATGACGCCTACGGCAGGCTTTAATTTCAGAATCCCGGCGTTGACCAATCCCACTACGATAACCGTTGTGGCAGATGAACTTTGGATAGCGGCAGTGACCAGAGCACCGAGTAAAACACTCATAAAGACGTTTTTGGTGAGTTTTTCCAGCGTCCTTTCCATCCTGCCGCCGGAGAGTTTTTCCAGCCCCGAGCCCAGCATAGACATGCCGTATAAAAACAGGGCGAGACCGCCGGCTAAGCTGATGATCATAAAAATATCCATTTGACATCCTCCAAAACAACGCCGGTATATCCGACTGTCTTTCTAAATTACCTCGCATAAAAGCGGCAAGTTAATAGGATATTAGCTTGCCGCCCGTTTTCTGCTATGTACATTTATTATATCATTTTTTATATTCTATGTATATAGATTTTACATTCTTTTTCGTTTTAAACATTTGAAAAATTTTCGGTTGAAAATCTGACGATTTTAGACAAAGTGCATGCGTTAATTTTATTTTCCGACTGCTTTTTCCATGACATAGTCATTCATGACAAAGCCGTTTCCGATGTCGGCATCCTGTTCATAGACGGTAACAAACCCCATTTTTTGATAAGCAGCAACGGAATTGAGATTATGGCGGTTACAGGTCAGCTGAATTTTTTCATATCCTTCTTTGCGGCACATCTCGGTTAGAAAGTCGATACCCGCCCGCGCATATCCTTTGCCCCGGTGCTCTTTAAGCAAATAGATTTTACTTAAAAACAAGACATTTTCACGCGGCTGAATACCGATGTAACCGATTTTTTTGCCGTCTGCTTCAAAGAAAAAATATCGGTAATTTTGATTTTGCAGCATATCGGTAAGCGCGTGCTCCGATTGGAATTTATCCAGCATATAAGCAACTTGCGCTTCTCCGATAATGGGGGTAAAATGTTCGTGCCAGATGATGTCAGCCAGTCCGGCAAGCTCCGCAATCTGTTCTTTCCCTTTTACCGGGATAATTTTAAGATTTTCCACATGTGATCCTTCCTTTTGATATTTTATTTCTTATTCTTTGCGTTTCAAATAAAACGTCGGTTTGCTTTTCAGCAAGCCGACGTTTTAGACTGTCGAAAAAGGATGAGTTACAGCCCTTTTTAAAGGAGAAACCGAGGACATGTGCATCGGTTTCGACCTCGACAATCCGCGTCGCAACGCGGATTGTGGGGTGAGGTTGGGAGAGGGGAAAGTCCCCTCTCCC
>CAUHFD010000033.1 GCA_959605275.1 uncultured Eubacteriales bacterium
GATCGCCGATCTTGTAAGCTACGATCCTACGATCACAGAGATCCAGAATGGCGCTCAAATATACTTTGTGAACTTCCACACCGATATAATATTAAACTCTGTTACATCGGTCAACCATTTCTCATTTGGGGCATCTGCATGGAAATTCCGGTTCAGGTAATTCTTTGAGATGTGTGCTGGAGCACTGCTGCTTTTGGTGCAGTTATTCGGTTTCCATTTGATCGTGGACTGGATATGTTCTTTTCGGCAGATACGTAAAACTCGTTTATCATTGACATCAATGCCGTGATGTTTGTCCAGTTCGTCACGGATCCTGCGGTATCCCATATCAGGATGTGTCTCATTTGTGCTTTTGATCTTCCTGGAGATCTCCAGATTACGTTTCTCACTGAAACTGACCGGATTTTTCAGCCATCGATAGTAAGCTCCGCGTGAAAGGTGCAGATTCTCACAGAGTCGCTGCACTGGGTAATGCTTTTCTTCTGCCAACTCTTTGATCGCCTGATATTTGTTCAGATGCAGAGTTAGAGATAGCGATCTTTCATCTCTAACTCTCTGACTTTTTTAACAGGTCATTCTCCATCTTAAGATCCCGATTCTTCCGTTCCAGAACTGCGATCTTATCCCGCAGTTCTTCTTCTGGTGTCCTACTTGGCTGAGTCCCGGCACGCCTTCCACGGCGATCTTCCAGTCCCGCTAACCCCATCTTCTCATACCGCTGCACCCAGTTGCACACCTGTTGGTAGGAGCAGTCATATTTTAGTGCCATTGCTCCATAAGTTTTATCATTCTCAAGGCAATCACGAACAATCTCAAGGTGTTCTTCGTATGTAGCGGAGCAATTTTTTTGTAGTTCTTTAACGATAAACACAGACCGCGTTTTTGCTTTGCTAGAAACAGTTGCTTCGCCGCATTTTACCGCTTCGACCGTTATATATTGCAGTTCAATTACTCGAATTCCCGTACCGCAAATGGTTTGCAAAATCAAATTTAACCGCTCATTGTGCTTCCTTTCCGCCGCTCGGCAAAGCCGAGTATATTCCGCTTTGGTAAGCTCTTTTTCTTCGGGACAATAGATTTGCTGTTGCAGTTTAATAGATTTTACTTTCAGCTCATGCCAATCTAAAAATACAAACAGACTGTTGAGTGACGCCAACATAGGATTAACGCTCCGAACAGCGTAACATTCTTGCAAATGCTTTTTATATTCGATTACTGTTTCTTTCGTGATTTCATTTCCGTCCGCAAATATCGCAAATATTTTTACATCCCGAATATACTTCTCAACCGTTGCCGAACTCCTTTCCTCCAAAATCAAATGCTCTTTAAATTCGGCAAGTATTTTTGCCGTTAAAATTCTTCTTTTCATTGGATTTACCTCCGAGTATTTTTCTCTATTATCTTACCCGAAAAGTATGAAAACAAAAATTGTCACCGTGTATTTTAGAACAAACAGTGACAACAATCGAATGTGTTGACATAAAGATTACCCCGAAGGGGTTCAGATTTTCTGATTCTCATCGAGGCTTTTTCGTTTGTCTGTTTTATAAAGATATAACCTTGTATTTCGGTATGTGTTTTCTATTTGTGTTGTGCATAATCCATTCACCAGCGGCGGCGAAGAAAAATCCACCCTTTCTGTCGGCATAGATATATCGAAGTACATCGTAATCATCTTCGCCGAAGGTGTAGTGAATTTTGCCCCAGTCGTTGTTATAATCGGCGCAGTATTCGTATGTGACCGAGTTATATTGTCGGCGGATTTCAACCGCAGTTCTGCAATATGAATATACTCATCAATCGCAAGCTCAATCAGCATTTTACCGTAAGCACCGTTTATAATCTGAAAAGCGGTATCGGGTGAAGATAACATATGCTCGGCGGCGAGGTCTATGTAGGCTTTCCCTTTGCGGAGTAGCTTGACCGAATTGCCGTTTTCGTCTTTACTAAGTTCACAAATACCGTAACATTCCGGGCAAAAGCCGAGATGATCGGCAACCATACTGCGTTCACGGTAATCAAGACTTTCGTATGCCGAAAAAACACCGTCGGCAAGCCATTGCTTGAAGTATAGCTTTTCGGGGTTTGATGTGTAATCAACCGTCACATTATCCGCCGTACTTTCGTCGTCCTCGTCAGCGTATTTACGGTAAAAATCAGTATAGTGTGCACTGTCAATTCCGGCACGGATGATTTCTTTGGTATCCTTTACGTTTCTTCCGATTTTGGCGGCGATTACGGTTATCGTTTCATCGTCAAATTTATACTCATACTTTGCATACAGCGCCATTGCCTTTTTGAGTGCACGGTATTCATCCACGCTTTGAACGGAATAGCCTGTCCGCATGGTACTGATGTACTTGTCGATCTCATTTTTTACATAATGTTCTTTGAAAATGAGGAAAGGAACACCTGTGGGAAAGCTCAATTTATTGAAAGCAGAGGTTATTCAATGCCTACAAGGTGAAAGCGCCTTTTCGAAAGAAATCTTATCCGAGTTGATCGAAGAACTAGAGAAAAAATGTACCGAACTTGGTGACCTACGGGAATCAGTTGAAAAGGAATTGAAACAATCCGAAAAATTACAAGCGGAGCTTTGCAGCCGATATGATGAAATTATCTCTTGGTCGGAGCTATACAACAGCGCCACCATTGAAGCCAAGAAAATGATTGTAAACAGCATGATTAAACGGATAGATGTATTCCGTGACTACAAACTGAAGATAGAGTTTAACTTTGACATTAAGCAATTCTTCTTAGGAATTGACAAGGAAATCTCGCTAGATATGACCGCATAGGTACAAAAAACCAACCTGCCTCGAAATGAGACGGGTTGGCTTTTTTGTCTTTACCGACTAATGGTGGACCTGAAGGGGATCGAACCCTCGACCTCTTGAATGCCATTCAAGCACGCTCCCAACTGCGCTACAGGCCCATATGAGAAACACATTTTAACTGATTCAATTTTTGCGACATCGGGGTGTGTAACCGAGTGAGTTGCGCTCCCAACTGCGCTACGCCCCCAAACAGTAGATATTATATCATGGATTAAAAAGAAAATCAAGATTTTTTCAAGAAAATACTGAATAAATTTTAAGAAATTCTATTCAGTATTTTCATGTTTCAATACCGTAATTTAATTGTGAATCAAATTAAATTATTTTTCCTTTCTCTGAAATGTTACGAATCTCCACGGATATGGTCAATATCAACAGGAAAATGATTCAAACAGCAGATAAAAACAAGTTACATATTAGCGTATTAAAAACAATAATTTTCTTTTGATATCAGTTCTATTTGTGTTTATTTTACCAATAGCTCTCAATAAAGTCAAGGCTTTCACTGTGCCGGGTAACCAGCATATTTTTATCATAAAAAAACAAGGCTGTCCTTAGACAACCTTGTTTTTGCATTTATACCTTCACCTTTTACCGCAGCGTTATTGATGATAAGAAATCAGCATACCATAAAAGGGAATCCAATTGACCGGTAATTAGTCCTCCGGATTCGGAGCGCCAACCGGACAAACACCGGCGCAAGCACCACATTCGATGCAGGTATCCGGATCAATTACGTATTTGCCGTCGCCTTCTTTGATCGCGTCAACAGGACATTCAGCCTGGCAAGCACCACAGCTGATGCAATCATCGTTAATACAATAAGCCATTGATATACACCTCCTTAACAGCGATACGATTATATTATCTGTTCCATAAAAATAACCGTTATGCATTCATTTTACCACATAAATCTTATTTTTCAAGACCTTTTCTCAAAACAAATTATAAACAATATGAATTTATCTTGTTTTCCGCCGAAATTGTGCAAATGAACGGTGGTCAAAGCGAAAGCGCATACGGTTTAATGCCGGTTTTTCATTCGAAAACGTTTTAATGATCCTCCAACTCGGATAAGGCTTTGATTTCATCTTTTTCTACCCGAATCACAGCATCTCTGATGACCTTCAATTCCTTTTTGTTATAGATGCGGGGGGCAGCATCGGGATTTTTGTCCAGCCGCACTTTAATCATGCCGGTGAGCAGATTGGAATCAATCACTTGTCCTTTCCCGTCGGGAGAATTGACGATCGCGCCTACTTTAGGAGTGATCTTTAATAGTTGTTCGTAAACATCCTGCTCATATTTCAAGCAGCACATCAGTCTGCCGCAGGTTCCTGATATTTTGGTGGGATTGAGTGACAAGGATTGTTCCTTCGCCATTTTGATAGATACCGGCTGAAACTCTCCTAAAAAGGTCGAACAGCAAAACGGTCTTCCGCAGATGCCTAAACCGCCCAGCATCTTGGACTCATCCCTAACACCAATTTGACGCAGCTCGATCCGAGTACGGAAAATCGCCGCCAAATCTTTTACCAGCTCGCGAAAATCGACCCTTCCGTCTGCCGTAAAGTAAAAAAGGATTTTATTGTTATCAAAAGTGTATTCTACATCAACCAGCTTCATATCTAACTTGTGTTCATTAATTTTTTGCTGACAGATTTCCAGCGCTTCTTGCTCTTTTTTCTTATTTTCGGTAATTTTCTGTAAATCTTCCCGGGTAGCAATGCGAATCACCTTTTTCAACGGAGATACAATCTCACTATCCTCCACGATCCGATTGGACAGAGCAACCTCTCCGCACTCTACACCGCGCGCAGTTTCCACAATCACTCGTTGACCATTGTCGATTTGTTTGCCGTCGGGATCAAAGTAATAGATTTTTCCGACATTTTTAAAACGGACACCTATAATTTCTGCCATATTTGTAATCATTTCTTTTTCCTTTCGCCGGATCTGCGAATATTCCTGCTCCCGGAAAGGGAAGAAATGCGTCACACCTCTTTTCAATCAATATTATAAACGATTATTTTTCTGTTATGTCCTTTATTTTACCGCCCAACGCCAGTAATGTAAGCGGGATATTTCCGTTAAAATCGAGTTGTTTTTTTATTTGGGCAAAAAGCTCATTAAGCTGAATGCCTTGCGACACCGTGATATAATGTGTCAGCTTTTCTGCCTCGACTGGAAAGGAACTAATGAGATCGGTATTTCCAGACTTTAAGACGATAGCATCCCGTACCGTTTCGGACAGGCAGTCAATCAAACCGTAAATTTCCTGCTTTTTTCCCTCGTATGCCGATAGTGCTTTAATTAAGGCATACTCGTTTCCGGATATCATTGCCATTAGCACTGCTTGTTGTCGGTCGGCTTCTGCCTGGTATGCTGCATCAGTCGCCGCATCCAGCGCCAGTCCGATGTTTCCGTGAAAGCGCTCTGCCAGTTCCTTTGCAACCGGTTGCGCGATGCCGTTGTCGGTCAGCGCCGTTTGACATTCCTCATCGGTCACAGAAGATAACGAAATCGGAACACAGCGAGAAATCACTGTTGACGGGATTTTCATGCGATTTCGACAGGTGATAAAGAATACAGTATCCTCGGGTGGTTCTTCCAACATTTTCAGTAACGCATTCTGCGCCTCGGCAGTCATATCTTCTGCACGGCACAGAATGTATACCTTATAATCTCCGTCATTGGGGCGGGTATATACGCTTTCTTTAATATCGCGCACCATTTTAACGTGAAAACTGTTTTTTTTGCTGTCGGACAAATAGAGATGAAGATCGGGATGAATCAACCGCTCGGTTTTGTAACAGGCAGAACAATTGCGGCAAGGCTTGTCTCCTGTGCCGGTGCAGAGAATTGCAGAGGCAAACCAAAGCGCGAATGCAGTTTTTCCGACGCCGTCCTCGCCTTCGATCAGATAGGCATGGCACAAACGCCCACCTTGTATTGCCGCAGTGAGCGTCTGCTTGGCTCTTGTATTTCCGTAAAATTTCTTTGCCATAAATCAGGCTGCAAATCGCCGGCAGATAAGCAGATACCGCCGATTATACACTCCTTTTTCCGTGATAGAACAGGGTCGCCGCGTTCGGCTTAAATTTTTTCAAACCGTTCAATATTGGTTACAAATACGGTTGCGCCACCGACCGAAACCTCAACCGGGAACGCACTGTATGCACCGACGCCGTATGCCGTAGAGGTGGGAACCATCTGACTTCTGCGCTTGCTGTATTTTGTAATGATTTCAATGACCTTATCAACGTTTTCGTCCTCGGTAGCCACCATAAAAGTGGTGTTTCCCGCCATTAGGAATCCGCCCGTTGAAGCGAGTTTTGTGACAAAAAAGCCCGCCTTTGTTAAAGATGAGGAAACCATAGAGCTGTCATCATTATTCACAATCGCATAAATCAGTTTCATAAATTCCGCACAGGTTCTTGCTCCTATTGAAAGCAAAAAGTATCCTGTGACTGCACCCCGCTTTCTGTAATTTTAATAGAAATCCCATAAAGCTTATCTTTACAACTCTATTTTACCACTTTTACCATAAAAAAGCCACTGTTTTTTAAAATATTTTCCACTTGTGCGTTGATTTTCTCGCCCGGAATCACAATCGGCACCCCGGGGGGACAGGAAATGGCGGTTTGAGCGGCAATTCTGCCGGCTGCGGATTGGACAGAAACTGATTCGGAGGCGGAGAAAGCTGCGTCGCGCGGGGGGAGAGTGACTTCGGGAGGATCATATGCAAACGGGACAGGAGAAGCCGGCTGTACATTCAGCTGAGCGATTGCAGAATCTAAACGTTCCCAGTCTGTCGGTGTGTTAAAAGGGGAAGCCATGAACACCGAGTATCCGCCGCCAATATATTCCGGCTCGATTTGGTGCGCACGAAAATAGTCGCCAGCCTGCTCATCCGTATATCCAACCACTCCGGTAGCTACGCTTAGCCGAAATGGATCGGATGGTCCGTCAATGATCGGTATTTTTTTGTTGCGGCATTGTTCTTTCAGAAGTTGAATTTGCTTCGCAGTCCGACGATATGCCTCCTTGCCCTCTTTTTTCAGCCATTCTATGCAAAGCTCAATAGAGAGCATAATCAGATAGGACGGACTGGTGCTGCCGAACAGCGCCATCTTCTCCTTCAGTGTATCAGCAGAGAAGTCTTTGGACAGATGAAGAAATGCGCCGCCCGTAAAAACCGGCAGCGTTTTATGAGCGCTGTCGCAGCAGAGGTCGGCGCCCAGTGCCATGGGATGCTGCTGTTCGGACAATACCAGCGCTGCGCCGTGCGCGTTATCTACCAAAAGAAGCAAATCGCTGCGGCGACATATTTCAGCGATTTGAGCGATGTCGGCAATTCTTCCCAAATAATCGGGCGAGGTGAGATAAACCGCTTTCGCATGCGGGAAAGCAGAAACAGCCTCCGCAATCTGTGACGGCTCCACGATACCACTCACGCCGGCAGTATCAGAATATTTCGGGAACACCCAGTGCGGTGTAATTCCCAGTAAAATACAGCTGTTGATAAACGAAACATGAGCATTGCGCACTGCAATAACCTCGTCGCCGGGATTTAATGCCGCGGCGAGCATGGCTTGAATGCAAAGAGTACAGCCGCCGGCACTGATAATCGTATCGGAAACGCCGTAAAATTCAGCGATCTGCCGCTCCAAATGACGAATTGCGCCGCTTGCCTGATAAAGGCAGTCAGCCCCTGCGATTTCGGTTAGATCAAATCGCTGGATATCGGTCAGCCGGAATGCCGGAAAGTTTCCTTTATGTCCCGGCATATGAAAACGAGACCAGCCGTCCCGGTTATATTGATTCATAAATTGAAGAAGCTGTGTCATGATGGTCATACCTTTCCGAATCGCGCGGAAACGATTCTTTCTTTGTGGTTGTGTCTGTATCTATATCGGTAACATCGGTTGATCTGAATCGTGCTATCTAATCATATCATAGTTTTTCGTTTTTTTCTACTTTTGTTTGTATCGGGATCTTTTTTCCTGCCGATATCTGTCGGTCTGTCGGAATATGACGGGACTGAGCAGCAGCAATGATGCTACATTGGGCAGAAACATCAGAAGATTCAGACTGTCTGAGGCTGCCCAAACCAAGTCCAGATTGGCAGTGGCGCCGGCGATGATTGCTGCAAAGAAAGCCAATTGATAAATTCGGGTCGTTTGTGGCTTTACTGATAAATACTGCAAACAGCAGACGCCGTAATAATACCATCCGAGCATCGAGGCAAGAGCAAAAAAAGCGGTGCTGACGGCAATAAATCCGGATGCATATTTCCCGATTGCCGAAGAAAATGCCGCAGTAGTCAGCGCGGCTCCGTTCAGCCCGCTGTCCCATAGCCCCGAGGTCAGAATCACCAAGGCGGTCAGGGTACACATTACTACGGTGTCAAAGAACACTTCAAAAATCCCCCACATTCCTTGTTTTACCGGGCTTTCTGCGGCGGCGCTTCCGTGAGCGATCGGCGCAGATCCGAGACCTGCTTCGTTAGTAAATATTCCCCGGGAAACGCCGAACCTGACTGCGTTGGCAAAAGTATATCCCAGCACACCGCCGGCTGCCGACCGAAACCGGAACGCCGAATGAAAAATAACACCGAAAGCGGCCGGAAGTTGACGATAATTTGCGCCGATGACGAATAGACAGGCACCCAGATAAAAAAGAGCCATAAAAGGCACCAACTTTTCGCATATTTTCGCGATTTGAACAACTCCGCCAAAAGCCGCCAATGCAACAATTACTGCAAGTATAATGCCGATTATGGTTTTATTCCAATGAAAAGCACTTTCCAATGCGGCAGACACGGAATTGGATTGTGTCATGTTGCCGATACCGAAGGACGCAAATACGCACACCCCTGCAAATAAAGTGCCGAGTTTCGGCGATCCCAAGCCGTTTTTCATATAATACATCGGTCCGCCCCGCAGACGATCATCTTTATCTTTTACCTGAAATTCAACCGACAGCAAAACCTCTGCATATTTTGTGATCATTCCCAAAAAGGCGGTAATTACCATCCAGAAGACGGCGCCGGGACCTCCGCTGACAATTGCAGTGGCAACCCCGACGATATTACCGGTTCCGAGTGTTCCGGCTAATGCGGTTGATACCGCTTGAAAGGGAGTGATACCATTCTTTTTCTCATTTTTACCTTTTTTTCCAAAAAGGTGGATTATCGTTTCTTTCAGCATATCGCCAAAATGCAGAAATTGAAAAAAACCGGTTCCGATTGACAGATAAATGCCTGCCGACAGCAGGAACAACAGCATAAGCGGGCTTCCCGCCCGATTTACTTTTTCTAAAAAATCCAGCATATTTACAACCCTTTCAGCTCTGTTCCTTTTCATACTGTTACATATATATGCAAATACGGCTGATTTTATTTGAACTGATACCGGATATACCGGAGCAGCATCGATTTTCAATTTATTTCTATGACGAGATTTTTCGACACAAAAAGGATAATTTTCTTTAAAAATATACTGGACAAAACCAAGAGAAAGTGATATAATTTATCACAGACATTTTAAGATTTACCATTTGGGGGTATAGCGCAGTTGGGAGCGCGTCTGCTTCGCATGCAGAAGGTCAGGGGTTCGAATCCCCTTATCTCCACCAGAAAAAGTTCACGGTAGACTTCCTCACCAAAAAGCAGAAGGTCAACGATGGCTGCCTTCCACAGTATTATGTGGAAGGCAGCCATCTGGCAATTATCTCTGCGATGGACTTCGACCGAGTGCAAGTAGAAATCGCACGCCGTCAGAGCCTGGGCCGTTCCTACAGCGGTTCGAGCATCTTTGCCAGCAAGCTGGTCTGCGGTGACTGCGGTGGCTTTTACGGCAAAAAGGTGTGGCACTCCACTGATGCATATCGCAGAGAGATATGGCGCTGCAACGGCAAATTCGATGGTGAAGCCAAGTGCGAAACCCGAATGCAGCGTGACAGAGAACTACGGATTTTCATCAGTTCGATAAAAGAACAGCCCCTCGTCCTTGAGACCTGGGACGAAGGGTTATGGCTCACGCTGTTGGAAACGGCAACGGTACACGCAGACAACATAATAATTTTCCGCTTTAAGGACGGAACGGACATTGAGGTTGGGGCTGAATAAGCCCCGCCTTTTTTCGTGGTAGAAATGTTCATAATGTTATGATATATTATAATAAAGTCCGTTTTATGGGACAACAGCGGTAGTATACTGTAGGCAGGAGGCGGGTTTTATGGCCTATGATTATGGTTATGGTGATCTCGGAAATAAACTGATTGAGTTGTTTCGCTCTGGGGCACCAGATTTCGATGCTGCCGAGGATTTAATCCAGCAGGGTGCAGACATCAATGCTATCGGAAAAGATGATGACGAAAATATCCTTTCTGAAATTTTGAGCGGTTATTGGTGGTCAGAGCATGGCGATACCATCAGTGATGCCTGCGATAACTGTGATGAGAACCACTGTGACAATTGCGAACACAATCGTAATCTGAACCCAAACCTGGGACCATCGATGTGTGCAATCATCCGCTTTTTCCTTGACCACGGTTTTGATGTCAATAAGTGCGATGGGTGCTTTGGCGCACAATGCTTGTGGGTATTGACGCTCTCTACTTTTGACCGATACATGATTGAGGCCACAAAGCTTCTTCTGGATGCTGGAGCAAAAAACAGAACAGTTTCGCCCACATCAACAGATCAGGATGAAACACCGTGGAGTTTTATTGCGACTGAGGGCAGCTATCAAGGCACCTGTGAACACGCCCACTCCACAGCCAATATTTTTGAGGCAGTTTACCAGGTGTACCAGGCTGTTGAGGACGGGAGACCATACAGTGGTATTGACTCATACGAAATGGCCGTTGGGAAAAAGATTATAAAGGTTCTGGCAGAAAGCAATGGAGCAAATCCCACCTTCTTTGCGATGGATCTCCCGGAGTTTAAGAAAGACAACTGCTATACCCAAACGCTCTATTTTGTGTATGATGGTGGTGTGCTGATATCGACTCAGTATGCGGATTTCTGGACAGATACCATTTTACCCACCGTAGATTTAATCGATGTTTCGGAGCATTTTGATGGCATAGTGGGTAATACCATCAAAGGGTTTGCATACGACCACCGATCCGTAGTGAAAGGAACCACGCATTATGGTCAGCCGATTACTACGATTGAAATGGACTCTGGACACAAGGTCAGATTCTCTATCAATTTCGGAGAGGTCAAAAAAGAAGAACGCGCAGCATTTTATGAACTCATCTGATGGGTTTGCGCTGCCGTTATCAATCTTTCTTTAATCGGGTAAGCGAGGAAATAATATGGATCTTTATTGTATGTGCAATGCTTTTTTTATTAAGCTTATCGAAAGTAACTACATCAGATACGAAGGTGACAATGACCCCTTTTGTGGCATATCCATCTCCGCGTCTGATGGAACAACATCATTTACATTTGACGGTCTTGGACTTCATAGAAGCCATTTACAGAGCATTATTTCTGAAATCGATAACACCCTCGCCGGCAAGCATAATAAGGATTATCATTTACAGTTCGCCGATCCTAATATAATAGGTGGTGATTGCTATTCTCCCATATCGTTTTGTATCTATTGCGGAAAAACTCATGATGAGGATTATTGGGAGTTTATATATGAGGCGAACGGTGGGTGGCATAATAGCGGTAAAACGAAATACTCTTTTTGTTTCTGCACAGATGATCTGAAAAATCTAAGGGTAGAACTTGAAACGCAAATCAATAATTTCAATTGGAATGAACACGGGAAAATCGACTATTATGAAATAGATTTACCAGAGAAAAACTACACAACTGCCTACTCTGCAGCCGAATTAAGAGATGAGTTGTCGAGACTATTAACTGGAAAAACACTAAAAAAGATGTTTGTCGACCTATATGGGCACATAGATAGCAAACAATACGACGATAACAGAATCAGCTTTTCCTATATGGGAGGTCCAGATTTACTGGTCTTTGATGACGTTGCAGTGGAACTTTGTATCCATGGCGAGGGAATGATTCGATATAGAGTTTTTGAAAACTTCGATGCCAATAGCATTGTTAAAAGAAGAGGTTACGCACCGGAAGACACCTATAACAACCCTGCTTATTATTTTGATCTGGCAACGGTGCTTGCTTTGCGTTTCGAAGATAAAACGCTTAAAAACATAGAGATAGCCACTACAGATACATGGCCTTTTTCCCAAAGTTGGTTTGATGAGGCAAAAGCGAATTCCTCAAATGACCTCCCAAACCTCATAAAATTCCATATGTCAAATGACGTACAAATTTGTTTTGCAGGAGATAGTATCGAGTACTATTATATGTACTTAGAGCAATGCTAAATTGTCGCCATGGAAACGCAGCATAGGGTGGTTGGCTGGGGATAGGAAGATGTCTGCGGAAGCCGAACGGACGATTTAGAGGCCGTTGGCATAGCTAAGAGACCTGGGGTCATCGTGCTTATACCACGAACGGGTCCGGTTCGAATCCGGAATGCCACTATGTCAACGGTCATTTTTATGGTTTCACTTTACGCCCTATGGTTTCATTTTCTAGTGCAACCAAATGAAACCATTTGAAACCGTATCATTTTTATCAACTGTTGCCAAATAGGCACGATCGTTTTGATACCATTGGTACCCAAGCAATCGTGCTTTTTCTTTTTGCCAAGATGCCCGTGGCACAGGGATTTTCGGCGCTTCTCCCCTTTGGGTTCGTTTCATTGTCAGAGGAAAAGGTTCGGAGAATTTATGTATTCATGTTGAGCATAATCCGATTTTTTGATAGAATAAACCCTCCACTATAACACCATACTTTTGCATAATGGTATCATGAATTTGGAAACGGAGAGGATTGCCAAATGAATACATATCGAACCGCAGAAGTCGCAAGCATAATCGGAATCCATCCCAATACAGTTCGACTATATGAGGAACTGGGATTCATCCCAAAACCGGAACGAAAGTCTAACGGATACAGGATATTTACAGATTTTCATATCGAACAATTCAAACTCGCCCGACTCGCTCTTCAAGTTGAAGTCCTACAGAACGGTTTGAGGAAGAAAATCTTGCAGATGGTAAAAGCATCGGCTGCCGGTGATTTCAATACTGCTCTTTCACTTACGGAAGATTATCTGCAACAGATTCAACAAGAACGTTCCAATGCCGAGGAGGCGATCAGGGTTGTAAAGCAGATTCTTTCCGGAGGCGTACCAGAAAGCTCTCATTTATTCAGGAGAAAAGAAGTATCTGAATACTTAGGTATCTCAATGGACGCTTTGAGAAATTGGGAAATGAATGGGCTGCTTACTGTCAAAAGAAAACAGAATGGATATCGTGTCTATACAGATGCGGATATACAGCGTCTTATCATGATTCGTTCTTTGAGATGCGCAAACTATTCTTTAGAGGCAATTTTGCGTATGCTCAGGCAGCTTTCTGAAAATCCGGATACAGATATTGCGGTAATTCTGAATACCCCGAAACAGGACTCAGAAATTATTTCTGTCTGTGACAGGCTTATCGTTTCTTTATCCGTAGCGGAGGACAACGCTTACAAAATAGTATCCATGCTGCAAGATATGAAAGTCAGATTTTTATAACCCTCCATTTTACCACCAATGTTTTCATTGGTGGTATGCTTTTGTGGTAAAAATGAAAGGAGATAAAAATCATGGATGAAAAACAAACAACTTGGAAAAGTCAGGCAATTCTGTTTCTGATAAGTCAGTGTATTACGTTATTCGGTTCTACCCTCGTCCAAATGGCGATTGTATGGTATGTGACAATTCAAACATCATCGGGCGTGTGGGTTGCGGCATTTACCGTATGTTCTTATCTGCCGCAGTTTTTGATTTCTTTTGTTGCAGGAGTATGGGCGGATCGTCACAGCCGAAAAAAACTGATTATCGGAGCCGATTCCCTGATTGCTCTTGTAACATTTCTGATGGTATTGGCAATTCCGCATATCACGGAAAAAACCGTCATCCTTGGTAGTCTGCTTGTTCTGTCAGTCATACGTTCTTTCGGGGCAGGCATTCAAACACCGGCAGTGAATGCGGTCATTCCACAGCTTGTGCCGGAAGACCAGATTATGCGTTTTAATGGCATAAATGCAACGATGCAATCTGTTGTTCAATTTGCAGCACCTGCAGCAGCCGGTGTATTGCTGACCATGAGCACGCTGGGTTCTACACTTTTAATTGATACTGCAACTGCAATTGTAGGTATCGGATTACTTTCGGCTGTGAGAATTCCAAAGCAGGCAATTCAAAACAAAGGAACTTCTGTATTGAAAGATATGAAAATAGGGATTAAATATACGCTTTCAGATAAGCTTATCGGGAAAGTGTTGACAGTCTACGGACTTTTCATTTTTCTGTGCGTACCGGCAGGTTTTCTTTCTCAGTTGTTTGTGAGCCGTGTTTATGGAGAAACCTATTGGTATTTGACAGCAGTAGAATTAGCTGGATTTATCGGAATGGTAGCCGGCGGACTACTTATGAGTACATGGGGAGGATTTAAGAGCCGTGTCGCAACCATGTCCGCAGGGCTGATCGCTTTTGGTTCATTAGCAATCGGCATGGGATTGTCGAAACAATTTGCCCTATACCTTACACTGATGATTATTTATGGTGTTGCGATCACGATGGTCCAAACAGCGACGACTACATTGATTCAAGAAAAGGCAGAAATGTCTATGCAGGGACGCGTATTCGGGCTTCTTGGCGCCATGTACTCCGGTTTTTTACCTGTAGGGATGGCTATCTTTGGACCGATGGCAGATAAAATTTCGTTACAATGGATTATGATTGGTTCAGGTATCGCGCTGATTGTACTTTCTATATTCGTTGGTACGAACAAAGAAATGCGCTTGAATGAGTGACCGTCTGCGCGACCGCGCTGATGAAGATGTATCAGGATATGGTTTCACTCGGATTTGAAACTCTGTGAAACCATTTGAAACCGTATCGCAATTATCATATGCTGCCATAAGTCCACTGTAATTTTGATAGAATTACGGTGGACTTTTTCTATGCCCAAAATGCACGAGACCGCAGGTTCAAAGCCTGCGGTCTTTTTGTTGTTAGCGGTGGCATTGAATAAATCGAAAAATATGATATCATTAATGTCTAAGGATAATAGCTATACCCAAACTAATAAGCATAATCTCTCATCCGAGAATTCAACTCCATCAGCCAGAATGCGAAAAATATCTTTTGTCTTTTCTTTCTTCTCTTTGTTTTCCTGCAACTTTTTCGGGATAAAAAGCAAGGGAAATGAAAGCAAAATCCGCAGTTTGACTGGACGAGCGAACTCAACATCCGTAAAAATGGAACAATTATACGGAAACGACAGACAATAACGAAATTTTGTCTGCCGTCTTTGTTTATCCCAAGCCCAAAGTTTTTTCAAGAATTGGGGCTTTTTCTATTGTGCAAGCAACAATACATTTTACATAGTTGTTTCTGTTATCGGTACATCATGCTTTTTACACGGTCGGATCCATAAACAACGCAATATTGGGCTGAAAACCTGTAAAAACAAAAAACAGCAGCATAAACAATAATACAGACATCTTCAAACCCCATGTAAATTTTTGTGCCTTGCAAGATATGGTTAAGCGATACACTATTATAAATGCAACCACTATGGATACAACAAAATAACCGATATTTAATACGGAAATACTATAACCTAATATTCCGGTGTAAGTATAGAAAATAACAGGTATTAGCACCGTACTTAATATTATTCCAACGCACAATGAAGATGTAATGCAAGGATAATCCTCTTTTAGCTTGTGGTTCATAATTAGAGAGTATGCTAACATGGGAAAAAAAGCCAGCTTCATATGTTCCCATGTAGATTCATTTGTCGGAAAGAATAATCCGGCTATGAAATTATTCCCTGTCCATTCATAAATGAAGTGCGACATAATTCCAAGTATTATTACAAATACGATTCCCATAATTGTATAGAATCTTAGTTTCTTCATACTTGCTCTCCACTCGATCAAATATATAATTATTATATTGATCTCAAAGAAGAAATATTCTTATCATATTAGATCAAGCCAACATAGAACATTGTGGAATCGCGTGTCAGGTGTCCAAAGCGCCTGTTGCACATGATACTATTTGAGTCACTCATAAAAACGCCGGAGGGATTCATTTGTTTTTGCACAGATAATTTCAAACGATTGATAAACATATATGAAAATACCGAGATTATCAGAGTACATCAAGATGACTGCATCCTCAAATGTATAAAATTTAGATTCTAAGAAAATAATATCCATATACTTTATGGTAAGGAGATTTAATATGAATCGTCACTATTTTGATAGGATGCAAGAAAAATTGGATCAGCTAAAAAAATCTCAGCGACCGGAACCAATTCGAAGTGATGGAGCAGGAGCGCTTGATTTGGGACCGCGAGATTTAAAACGCGATGAAGAAAACCCCGATATGATAGTACCACCTGCTACCGACCACGGTCTGCTTCCCAATCTGCGGTTTTCATTTTCAGACACCCACATGGATATCAAGCCCGGCGGATGGTCCCGTGAAATTACAAAAAGAGAGTTGCCTGTTTCAGACACATTCGCCATTGTAGATATGAATTTGTCTCCGGGTGTCCGAGAGATGCATTCACACCAGCAATCCGAATTTGGCTTTGTGCTGGTAGGCGGAGCAAGAGTCACTGCAGTAGATGAAATGGGCAGAAATTTTATAGCTGACTGTAAGCCTGGCGAAGGTTGGATTTTTCCAAAAAATATACCGCATTCGATCCAGGGTTTGCATGAGGGCTGCGAGTTTCTGATGCTTTTCGACAAAGGAGATTATTCTGAGAATCATACTTTTTCAATCAGTGAACTGTTTTCACATTTACCGAAAGATGTGCTATCTGCCAATTTTGGGTGTCAGGAATCCGCATTTGATAAAATCCCTACCGAAGAAGTCTATATTACCGATGGGGGCGACCCCGGCACGCTGGAATCGCAGACTATACAATCACCCTATGGGAATGTTCCCAACACCTATAAGCACGAATTAATTAATGTACAGCCGATACAAGGCGAGGGCGGGTGTATTAGAATTCTGGATAACAGAAACTTTCCTGCGTGCAATACAGTGGCTTGTGCCATGGTAGAGGTAGAACCCGGTGCTATGCGAGAGATCCATTGGCACACCAATAACGATGAGTTCCAATATTATATCCAAGGCGAAGCTCGCATGACTGTATTTATGCCCGGTCCAAAAGCACGAACATTTAACTATCGCGCCGGTGATGTAGGCTATGTACCGGTAGGCGGATTTCATTACGTTCAAAATATTGGGAAGGAAAAGCTGATTTTTCTGGAATTTTTCAACAGCAGCCATTTCTCCGATATGTCTCTGGCTCAATGGATGGCGAATACACCTAAGGAGGTAATCCAGAGTATTCTAAACCTGCCGGAAGAGTTTATTCAAAACCTCAAGAAGGAGAGCTGCCCCGTTGTGAAATACCCCGGATTTGAATTTCCGGCTGCCAGCGGAACTCCTCAGAATACTCGATACTTTAAAGATTTCGATTTTAAGAAAAAAGATGTTAATTTAGGATCCAGCGATGTGATGGGAACTAACACATAATGATATAACCAAAAGCCCCATGGAAACAATAATATTGTTTCCATGGGGCTGATTCATATTTCGGTCGTTAAATATGCTTAACCACGATTGACGCTGCCGAATATCCGCATCTTTTCCATAGCGGAATCTTTGATTGCCTGAATAATTTTCGGCATCATATCGGTCATACCGGTGTTTACCA
>CAUHFD010000034.1 GCA_959605275.1 uncultured Eubacteriales bacterium
AAATTGCGGACGCGGATACTCCGCTCTTGGAATTGTATCCATTGCAAAATCCTCCCAATCAGATTGCCGTTTTTTTCGGAATAATACTTCGACAGCAAAAATTTATAACGATATTATAGTAAATTATCAAGCAAAAAACAATTTAAAATGCTATTGCAATATTGACATATCCTATTGTATTATGTAATAATGCCTATTGAACAAATCAAAAATTTGATTTGTTCTAACGACTATCGCCGTACAAGCCAAGACATTTCTTGATGCGAACACAGATTACGATTTCAGAATGAAATCATAATCCGTGAGCATTAAAATAGTAGCAAAATTACTTTACAAAGGATGCTGTTTCAGATGAAAATATTATCCATCCGCCATAACTGGCCGGAAAATCCGCCGTTTCTCATAGACCGACCGAATGGCTGCTCCGAATATGTACTTTTACATTTCATCACCCCAATTCTCCTTTTGCATGACGAAAAAAAGCAGATGGTTCCAGCAGGTTCCTGTATTGTTTATTCTCCCGGACATCCGCAGTGGTTTTTCAGCGATAAACCGATTTTGCATGACTGGATGCACCTGGAGGGGAATATTCCCGAAATGATGGCAAGTGTCGGTTTAGCTCCGGACACTCTATATATGCCGCAGGAATCCCATATTCTGACTGAGCTGACCGCCGAACTGGAATCGGAATTCTTTGCCGAACGCGCATATAAAGAAATGCTAAGCGAGACAAAATTACAGGAATGGTTTATCCAACTCGGGCGAAAAGTGCATTGTGCCGGTATTCCAATGTCGAATTACCCTTTTGCTGATATCTTCCGCAAGCTCCGAATCGAAATGTTTTCCCACCTTAGCCGAAACTGGACCGTTTCCGAAATGGCAGAATACGTCCGTTTGAGTGAATCCCGCTTTTTCGCTGTTTATAAAAATATGTTCGGCATTTCACCGTACAACGATTTGCTGCTTGCCAGAATGGAAAAAGCTCGTTACCTTCTTTCTGTCGGAAGATATACAAATGCGCAGATTGCAGACGCAGTGGGGTATCCGAATGAATTTCAGTTTATCCGGCATTTTAAAAAAGCGACGGGAGTCTCGCCTCAGGCATATGCGCGCAGCCGACGGTAACATGCGGTCAAAAATCCCTTTGCATCGGTATGTTTCAGGCAATGAAGACATATAATGTTTTATATCTGATTAAATACAAAGGAGATTGATTTATGAATTGCCCGGAAATCCCGGTGGCGGACAAATTAGCCTATCCACCGATACAAGTCACTGAACCTAACCAACGATATGCCAACATCTTGCTTCAGGATCTTTCCGCGGTTCGCGGCGAAATCACTGCCGTCCACCAATATGTCTATCACCATTGGGTGATCCATGATACCGATCCGAAACTGGCAAATTTATTTTCCCGCATCGCGCGTGTGGAAATGCACCACATGAATATTTTAGGTGAACTGATTGTCAAACTGGGCGGCAATCCGGTTGCCCGCACCAATCCGCACAATTGCAGTTCGGCGTGGAACGGCAATATGCTGCAATATTCTTCCGGGAAAAGGCAGATCCTTGCCCACAATTTATCCCTAGAGCTTGCCGCTGTCCACGAATACACCGCGCAGGCACAGTCCATCAAGGATCCTCTCGTATCCGCACAACTTCTGCGCATCGCCAAGGACGAAGAGATTCATTACAATATTTTGCACGATCTTCTGAGCAGGGAACAGAATGCAAACTGAAAAGAGAAAAAAGTCCAAGTCATGACCGCTAACTGAATATAACCGTAAAACAAAAGCAGACACATGAAAAACGCCATGTGCCTGCTTTTAGTCTCATTAAGATGATAAAGCTCCGTTTCTTAAAGAGAAGAAGCCGAGAATATATGTATCGTTTCTTGTTAAACAAAGCCTGGGCTGCCGCCATCTGCATCATAGCCGAACTTGATTTCCATGCTCATGCTCATTTTATCTACACTAACAGCAATAATGTTCCGGCAACAATCAAGCCAAGTCCTGCGGCCGCTTTTTTAGAGAGCTTTTCATGAAAAATAAAATAAGAAAATACAACCGTCACTAAAATGCTCAATTTGTCAATCGGGACCACGATACTCGCCGCCCCTTCCTGCAACGCTTTATAGTAACAGAGCCAGGAACCGCCGGTCGCAATTCCGGACAGGCAAATATAATACAACTCTTTTTTGTGTATCCGGCAAACAGTATGCTGCTTTCCGGATACAAACACCACTACCCATGCCATGACCAGAACAACTCCGGTTCGAATTGCCATACCGAGATTCGATTCCACTCCATTGATTCCGATTTTTCCCAGAACGGCGGTCAAAGCGGCAAAAAACGCCGAAAGCAACGCGTACACAATCCAGATTCTGCTTTTCTTATCAACTGAAACGGATTTTTTGCGTTCCAGCATACAATAAGTTCCGCGGCCGATCAATATAATAGACAATATTTTTAACCATGTCACGGTTTCGTTCAAAAAAGCAAATGCCATCAGCATGGTCAGCACCGTGCTCGATTTGTCGATCGAAACCACCTTGTTGATATCGCCCAATTGCAGCGCCCTGAAATAGCACAACCAGGATGCTCCTGTCGCAAGTCCGGATAAAATCAAAAATACCCATGATTTCATATCAACATCGGCAATCGATTTTTGAGAACCGACCAAAAATACCATCAGCCAAGAACAAAACCATACTACAATCGTTCGAATCGCCGTGGCAACATTGGAATCTGTTTGTTTAATGCCGCACTTCGCAAGGATCGACGTAATGCCGCCGAAAAAAGCCGATCCAAACGCATATATTACCCACATGATGTTTGATACACCCTCTGTCTAATCCAACAAATAACGCAGCATCCTGTCGGGATGATCTAAAAATTGCTTTGTGATCCGATAGTGCTCGGTATCCTGATAAGGAGTCAGCCGCATTCCTTCCCCGCTTAAGCTGTAAATATCCGCCTCCGGATACGCCATCAATATCGGCGAGTGCGTTGCGATAATGAATTGGGAATCCTGTTTGACCAATTGATGGATTCTGGAAAGCAGTGCCATCTGTCTGGCAGGAGAAAGCGCCGCCTCCGGCTCGTCCAAAATGTATAACCCTTTTCCACCGAAGCGGTTGAGCGCCAACGACATAAAGCTTTCTCCGTGGGATTGCCGATGCAGCGAATCTCCCCCGTAGGATTCCTGAATCTTCGGCGAAGGCGCCGGTATTTCGTCCAGCTCCTCAATATAGCTTGCCGCGTTATAAAAACTCTCCGCCCGCAGAAAAAAGCCGTCTCGCTCCCGTTTGTATCCGCGGGTGATCTTTAAATATCGATATAGCTCGGAATGAGTTTCATTGGTGGCAAACCGAAAGTTTTTTGTTCCGCCCTCCGGATTAAATCCGCATTTAATTGCCAGCGCTTCCATCAAGGTCGATTTGCCGGTGCCGTTCTCTCCGACCAGAAACGTGACCGGTCTGCAAAAGTTGATTTCATCCAGATAAGCCACTACCGGTAATTTTCGAAGATATCCCGAGATTTGCTCTTTCTCTGTTAAGCTTGCCTTGGACAAGTATAGCTCATCCAGCATTGCCATCCCTCCTGCATCTTCTTTCTGTAAACAGCATAGCACACTTCTCTTTTTCAATCAAGACAATGGCAATAAAAGAAGCTCCGCTGTGTTCCGGTGTAGGAGGGAAAGCATCGGAATATCCAATTATTCGTGTTCCAGACCGTCCTGTGCCGGACCGTTGATCAGCTCTCCGAGGTAATTGAACCGAGAGCCATGGCAAGGACACTCCCAACTTTTTTCATCCGGATTCCATTCCAGTTGACAGCCTAAATGCGGACAACGAGCCGAAACCGCATATAGCTTTCCGTCCTCATCTTTATATACACCCAATTTTTCACCGTCTACCTCTACGATTCCGCCGTGTCCTTCCGGCATATCCGCTACTGCTCCTCTCGCCGGCGCAAAAATCTGCCTGGACAAGCCTTTTACAGCATGTCCGCTGTCCTTAAAAAAGTTCTTTGCCGATGCCGACGGCGTAAAACGGTCAGGTGAAAATATTTCTGCATAGGGATTTTCCTGTCCGGCAATGGCGTCTGACAATAGCATCGCTGCCGCCATAGAAGAGGTCATGCCCCATTTGCGAAATCCGGTTGCAACATACCAACTCGGTGTCGAAGCGGCATACTGCCCGATATACGGAACGCTGTCCATAGGCATACAATCCTGTGCCGACCAGTGCGCTTCTTCGATACTGTCAGGCCAAAGCTCCGCTGCTTTTTGCCGCAGCTTTTCATATTTTCCTCCGGCACGGTTTTCCCCGGTACGGTGTCCTCCGCCTCCCAGCAGCAGATATTCTCCGGCACAGCGCAGGGAAAAGCTGTTGTCCGGATCGATGCCCAGATACATTCCGTTTAACTTCATCGCGTTTTTCAAAGCCAGCAAATAACTCCGCTCCTGATGCATTCGCATGAAATAATATCCGGGAACATTCAGAAACGGATAGTGGGTGGCAAAAACAATCTGTTCCGCCTCAACGGTTCCGTTGTCCGTCTGAATCCGATTGTCTTTTACCTCTCTGACAACGGTGTTCTCAAATACAGTCAGCCGTTCGGATATTGCCTTTAAAAATTTCAGCGGATCAAACTGTGCCTGTCCGTCAAAGCGCACTGCTCCCTTTATCGAAAACGGAAGTTCGGTTTCTGTCACAAAAGAAGCAGGGATTCCTAGTCTGCTCGCGGTCTCTGCCTCCCGGCGAAGCGGTTCGGCATCTGCGACAGAATAAAGATAGGACGGTACTTCCTCCAAGTCGCAATCAATCTTTAACTGATTCACAATCCGCCGATATTCTGCGATTGCTTTTTGATTCAATACAGCATATTGTCCCGCCAAATCCCCGAATTCCAGCAGCAGCTTATCATAAATCAAACCATGTTGCGAAGTAATTTTTGCAGTTGTATTGCGAGTTTGTCCGCTACCAACCCGTTGTGCCTCCAAGACCACTGCGTCAATTCCCTTTTCTTTCAGCAGATACGCCGTCAAAATCCCCGCCATTCCGCCGCCGATCACCGCAGCTTGTACCGAAATATCGCCGGAGAGCGGAGCTCTTTCCGGAAAACAAGTATTTTTACTCCATATCGATTCCATTTCTTTTCATCCTTTCCGATTTCGGTTGTATTCATTGATAGAATATGCCAAAAATCGGAAAATACACTGCACCGCAAAACGATGTTTCAAAGGATTTATCAAAACGGCTCAATATTCGCCAAAACAGAGGATTTAAAAAACCTATCCGAAGTCATGACGCGTTCCGCCGTTACTACCCAACGTTTCAAATATGCTGATGATCTCTTCAATTTTCATAAAACATTCGCTGTCGCTGAGGCTGTCAAAAAAGATAAGTTACAGTTTTTTTAATCATGCCACGTAGGCGGACATGTGCCGCCGCAGTGGCTCTTTGAAAGAAAACCGGCGGTGAGCAGCGGCAAAGCCGCTTGCGGAGCTGGTTTTCGCTGAAAAGGGGGAATCGGGGGAAAAACGCAGAGCAAGGTATTACCGTAGCGATTGCGTTTGTCCCTCGAGAGCGTTGTCGACTTTGTCGACACGCTCAGCTTTGATTTTTTGCAATGCCTGATAGCTTTTTAGTTCCACTATTTCGGTTGGGTTTATTTGCAGATTCGGAAAAGTGATTTGTATTTCTTGGTGTGCCAAAACTTCGGCAAGAATTTCTTTGTATAATTTCAATTGAATCACCTCATGAATATATTATATCTGAAAATAAGATAAAAGTAAATATCTTATTTTCAGATAATATATTCTTTTAATTGAGGTGAGATCACATCATGCGAAAAGAGATATTAAAATTTGAAAGGATCAGAAATTTACGGATTGACCATGATTTTACGCAAAAACAGATCGCGGAATATCTAAACATCAAGCAAAACACCTATTCTCAATATGAAATTGGTGTTTTAAATTATCCGATTGATATTTTAATCAAACTTTCCGTTTTTTATCAAACCAGCGTAGACTATCTTTTAGGGTTAACAGATAATCCTGCTCCTTATGAAAGAAAAACATTTCATCATTGATATAAGTGCTGTCCGGCAGGATAATATCTCTCCATTTCCGCGATTACCTCTTCCTGTATCTTCTCTACCTGGGTAAAATCAATTCCCAACCGATAAATTCGCTCCAATTCATCATGCAGTTGTTTTGCGGTCTGTAAAGACTTTACCGCCTCTTGCAAAATTTCCTTTGCCGCCCGCTTGTTAAAGCTCATACGTTGTTTTCTCAGCTTGAGCTTTTCTTTGTCTGTGAACCGTGAAGAATGGATCACACGATACGGCTGGATATCAAAATATATGTATTGATTCTGGGTGACAAACCCAAGTCCCAATTCAGGAATGAAAAGATGCTCCAACTTATCCCGCTGCGCCAGCGGACAATAACAGCTGTAAATATCATATCCGTTATCCAACGCAAAGGAACGCAATGCGCCAAGCAAGACACGCGAAGCTGCCGAATATTCATCATATATCACATAGATTCTGTCACAAATCGCCGTGACACTGTTGGTATAAGAAAGAATTCCTTTTGGAGTAATGGCACTGAGCAGGCGCTTGCGTTCTGTCCCCGGACCGATCTTTTTGTCCGGCAATTCTTTCTGTGCCAGCTTCTGCGCCAACTTAATCACCTTTGCGTAATCGGTACATTCCGCCGCGGTGCGGTAATTATCACCCAGCAATGCGGCGGCGCCGCTCAGATAACAGCAGCAGCGATGATGGCATTCCTTGATTTTTTGATCAAGGTCAGCCGCCTCCGCTCGATGCGCGGCAACCTTGGGATAGTCAAAACTGTCATACAAACTGACAATCGTTTCATACGCAATCGGCAGTTTGGGTTCAATGGCATGAGGCGGTGTTCCGTCTGCAATGACCGTTCTGCTGTCATGCAAAATAACTCCGTCCAGAGAATCCGGATCAGAGGAACAATGAATATTTTCAATAAAACTTTCCTGTTCTGACAATCTTTCGGCAATCGTTTTCATCATAGTTGATTTTCCGCTGCCCGGACAGCCTTTAATAACATAACAATTGTCGGTCAGCTTCGGATCGTTCATTTCGGTAAAATAAGAGGAAAATCCGTTCGGAGAATTTGCTCCCAGAAAAAAATCTGCCGATTTAGCGGTTTCCATAAATAAATCCCCATTTCTCCGCAGATGCTAGTATCTGTAAGACCCAAACCGCCTCTCTGCGGAAAAGCGGCTTTTCTGCGGGACAAATCAATACTGCAATGATGGCTGCGAAACATTTTTGCAGTCAGATACACCCTGATTTATGTTATTCATTCGGAGACATTTTTGATACTGTTTTCTGTGTTTTACTGAAAAAAATAAACAAAATGCCTTAATTTTGTAAAATTATCTGTTTTCCTCCTGTCAGTATGTTGACTTCTGTATATCAACTTTCTATAATAAATACATAAAAAATACTTTGCCGCATCAGACGGCGGAACGGAGTTTGTCATGGGAAAAACTTTTATCGTTGAAACTTCTGCAAGACATGTCCATGTTACTGCAGAGGATTTGGAAATACTGTTTGGAAAAGGCGCAACATTAACAAACAAAAAGGATTTGTCTCAACCCGGTCAGTTTGCTTGTGAAGAACGGGTTAATATCGTCGGACCGAAGGGTGAATTGAAAAATGTCAGCATTTTGGGCCCGGTACGTCCTGCTACCCAAGTCGAAGTTTCTGCAACCGATGCCAGAGCACTCGGCGTAACTGCATTCATCCGGGAATCCGGCGATATTGCCGGAACAGCCGGCTGCAAATTAGTCGGTCCTTGCGGCGAAGTGGAATTGTCAGAAGGTGTTATTGTCGCAAAGCGCCACATCCATATGACTCCGGCAGATGCCGAAGAATTCCATGTCAAGGACAAAGACATCGTATGGGTAAAGGTTGCCACTCCGGAGCGCTCACTCGTATTCGGTGATGTGGTTGTACGTGTCAGCCCCAAATTTGCCCTTGCAATGCATATTGACACCGATGAATCAAATGCTGCAAATGCTTTCAAAAACAACGGCGGTGAAATCGTCAATATCGACTAATCAGAGATAAAGAACGCGTCAGCACAGAATCCTGCGCTGACGCGTTCTTTGTTATAGCGGCGAAACAAAACCTTCCGACAATAACCGCATTTTTACTCGTAGGCTTGATAGAACTGCTTGACTGCTTCCAGAAAAAATGACGGTGAAATACCTTCATAATATTTTTGAAAGCGCTCATCACTGCCGTACATTTCCACCAAACCGATATGCGCCTGTGGAGAATACATCTCCGGTGTCCAGAAATGCAGCAGCCACTCTTTGTGCAGACGACACGCCTCTTTTGCTTCATCACAACTCGGATCCGCCTTTTTCTCTGCGGCTTTGAGCAAATCAAGATATCTGATTTCCAAAGCTTTTGCCTGTTCCCATTGATTTTCGCTCAAATCGGAAATACGCTGATTGGTTTTTTGGATGCTGTCTTCTCCGTACTTTCTGCGGACTTCCTCACCATACTCTCTTTCGTTGGAATCAATCAATTCCTTTTTAAAGCCCGCAAACTTTTCGCTGTCAGTCATTACTATTTCCCCTTCCATTGCCGCAATGGTGCTGTTGAGATTATGAATCAACTGCTCCAATTGCGATTTTTTTCGAAGGAGTGCAAGCAGATGCTCTTGCAACACACTTTTCCGATCAAAATCCGGCGAGGATAAAAGCTGTTGAATGTCATTCAGACTCACATCCAGTTCCCGATAGAACAAAATCTGCTGTAATCTGTCGACTTCTTCCTCTCCGTATACCCGATAAAGATTGCTTTCATCCCGTTTCGGCGTCAATAAACCGATTTCATCATAATAACGCAACGTACGGGTACTGATACCGGACAAGTCCGCAAGTTCTTTAATGGAATAACCCATCTTCTCACCTCCTCAGCGTCAGTATAAACGATGACGCAACGAGAATGTCAATCCTTTTTTCAGAAAATATTTTAGCATATCGAAAACAGTACTGCAACCTTTTTCGCCGACAGCATGACCGGATGTTGCATATTCCATTCGGCAGCACCGATAATAGTACAGAAGGGAGAGAAAACAGATGAATCCGAAAATATATACGTTTGATGCCGTGATCCGCAAAGTGCCTGATATAGACGGCGCCTATGTAGAAATTCCGTTCGACGTAAAAAAGGAATTCGGGAAAGGACGGGTTCCCGTCAAAGCTTGGTTTGACGGCATTCTGTATTGCGGCAGTTTAGTGCGGATGGGAACACCCTGCCATATTATCGGAATCCGCAAGGATATCCGGGCAAAGATTCAAAAACAGCCGGGTGACACCGTTGCGGTAAAAATACAAGAACGTGATCCGGCTGCGGAACGTTGATTTTTGGGAATAGGCTTCTGACACCCGCCCTGCACACTGTCAATTGTATTGCAGTGTGCAGGGCGGGTATCCGTTAACTCAAAAAAAGGATTCTTATCAAGAAACCAACGCAGTAATATCTTCTATCGACAGAGACGGCTGCAACGCCTTGTTGATGGCAAGCGATAAGGTTCTGGCAGACTTTTCTATAATGACATCAATCTCCCGAGGCGTCACCATCATGGTTTCTCCCTTTGCCGAAAGCAAAGGATTTTGTTTCTCTCCGGAAAGTTCGTGGGCGATGGTACTCATATCCACTACGGTAGGAACACCGATTGCAATCACCGGCATTCCCAATGTATGCTGGTTTACTTCTTTCCGTTTGTTCTGCACACCTGCTCCCGGTGCGATGCCGGTATTGCTGATTTGTACCGTAGTCCCCAGCCTGTCAATACTCTTAGAGGCGAGAGCATCAATCACAACGACAGCGGCGGGTTTTGTTTTGTCAGTCAAAGATAAAATGATTTCGGCGGTTTCAATTCCGGTCTGTCCCAATACGCCGGGGGCAATGGCTGCCGCGCTGCGTAAGCCCTCCAATCCGATGCTTTTTGCCATCTCAGAGGAAATATGCCGAGTTGCCAAAGTGTGGTCTATCGTTTTCGGTCCCAGCGCGTCGGGAGTAATATCATTATTCCCCAGCCCAACCACCAGAACCAATCCTTCTTTCGGAAGCATTGCCTCTATCTCTTCTGAAATTGCAGTAATTTCATCTTCATAATTTTGTGCCGCCCGTTCAAAGGAAGACACAGAGACGGTCACATACTTCCCGATCGGCTTGCCTACCTGCTGTGCTGCCGTTTCATCGACCACCTCCACCCTGGTGATCTTAACTCCGTTGCGGTCTTCTTCGCTTCGGACCACACCCTCCGGCATCTGCTCCCCCGCAAATTCTACCGCTTCTACTGCCAAATCGGTTCTGATAGACATATTGATTTTACTTCCTTTCTGTTTTTGTAATTTGTTTTTTAAAAAATTCAAAAATCCTCTTGCAATCTTTCACATTTCATGGTAATATAATATCTGTTGTCATGGGTGCATTGTGTCTAAAAACCTGTTAACCCGCAGGTTTTTTGTTTCTGTGACGTTACTTCCGGCATTTAGTGTTTCCTGCACGGTGCCAAATATGAGAAGGAGGTGCGATTTATGCCAAATATTAAATCCGCGAAAAAAAGAGTAAAAGTAAACGCTACAAAAGCGCTTCGCAATAAAGCAATGAAATCCAATTTGAAAACGATCTTAAAGAAAGCTGATGCAGCTATTGCTGAGAATTCCGCTGACAAAGAGGCTGTTGTGAAACTGGCTGTGAAACGTTTGGATCAGGCAGGTGCCAAAGGCTTGCTTCATAAAAACAATGTTGCAAGAAAAAAATCCAATCTGGTCAGCAAGCTCAACAAAGCGTAAGACCACTTGATTTTTCAAATAAGGAGGACAATGCTTCCCAACCTCTGAAGCATTGTCTTTTATTTTTTGGTGTGATCACCACGTAAGGAGATCATTAAAAATCAATTTGTAAACATTTTGTTAAAATTTGCCGAAATTCTGATTTTGATTCAAAATAGTTTGACAAAGGGATTGCGGTATGATAGAATAATAAAGCCGCTTATCTCGGGCTATAAGTGCGTAGTTTTGCCTGCGCCGCCTCGTTTAGATAGCGAGTTTGATAGAAAGAGGCAGGTGCCTAATTTATGTACGCAGTTATTGAAACAGGCGGAAAACAGTATCGCGTAAGCGAAGGCGATGTAATTTTCATCGAAAAACTGGATGTTGAAGCAGATGCAGCCGTTAGCTTTGATAAAGTTATCGCTGTGGGAAAAGACGACGGGATCGTAGTCGGTGCTCCTTATGTTGACGGTGCAACCGTTGCCGCAACCGCGCTGAAAAACGGAAAAGGCAAAAAAGTTACTGTTTTTACCTACAAACCGAAAAAAGATTCTCATCGCAAAAAAGGTCACAGACAGGCTTACACCCAGGTTCGTATCGAAACAATCAACGCATAATATCATGATATACGCTCATTTTTTCAAATCCGGAAAGTTCTGCTCCGGCTTTTCGATTTCCGGACATGCAGGTTATGCCGACTACGGCAAGGATATTGCCTGTGCCAGCGTGACTTCGGCGGTGGAATTGACCGCTAACGGCATTACCGAAATTCTCGGGTTGCCTGCGGAATTGAATCTGCAGGAAAATGAAATTCGACTTTTCTTGACGAAAGAATCGGATATGATTGCTGCTCAGCCCTTTTTAGATGCTTTACAGCTGCATTTAAAGCTGCTTTCAGAGGAATTTGAAAAAACGATTGCTTTATCGGAAGAATAGTGTGAAAAAACATCATTTTCACACTCCATAGTTTGACTTTTCCCCGGTATCACACGGGTAAAAGGGAACTTTAAACATGATGATTAATTTGTTTTGCCGATTGACCGGCATAAACTGAAAGGAACGGTAACTGATATGTTAAAACTCAGCATGCAATTTTTTGCACATAAAAAAGGTGTCGGTTCTACCAAGAACGGCCGTGATTCCGAATCCAAACGGCTCGGCGCAAAACGTGCGGACGGTCAGTTCGTACTCGCCGGCAACATTTTAGTTCGTCAGCGCGGAACCCATATTCATCCCGGTGAAAACGTAGGTCGCGGATCCGATGATACGTTGTTTGCTTTGATCGACGGCAAGGTGAAATTTGAGCGCGTCGGACGTGACGGCAAAAAAGTCAGCGTTTACGCAGACTAATAAGAAAGCTTGTCTGAAAGCCTTGCGAAAACGCAAGGCTTTTGTTGTATCGAAACCACTGCTTGCGGATACACTAATAACCAATAAAGGTTTCTCATTGTAAAAGGCTATTCTGTCCCGGCGGCAGAAAAGGCCGACTTTATATCCGCCGGATCATGGAGAATAAACATGTTTGTAGATAAAGCGAAAATTTTAATTAAAGCCGGAAACGGCGGAAACGGCGCTGTTTCTTTTCATCGAGAAAAGTATGTCGCTGCCGGCGGTCCCGACGGCGGTGACGGAGGCAGAGGCGGCGATATCATCTTTCAGGTAGATGATAATTTATCCACCTTGATTGACTTCCGCTATAAACGAAAGTATGTCGCCCCTAACGGACAGGACGGCAGTTCCAAAAACTGTACCGGAAAAAGCGCAGAACCGCTCATTGTCAAAGTGCCCCGCGGAACATTGGTGCGAGACGCCAACTCCGGGCGGGTAGTTGCCGACCTTTCGGGAGAGGAACCGGTTGTCATTGCCAAAGGCGGAAACGGCGGTAAAGGCAACGCACGCTTTGCCACTCCTACCCGCCAGATCCCCCGTTTTGCCAAGCCGGGTTTTGAGGGCGACAGTATGGAATTGACGCTGGAATTAAAACTGCTTGCCGATGTAGGCTTGGTCGGTTTTCCCAACGTCGGAAAATCCACCCTGATTTCAGTAGTGAGCGCAGCCAAGCCCAAAATTGCCAATTATCACTTTACTACCCTCACACCGGTGCTCGGGGTGGTCAAAATAGAAGAAGGAAAATCCTTCGTGATGGCGGATATTCCCGGATTGATTGAGGGTGCCAGTGACGGCGTCGGTTTAGGACACGAATTTTTGCGCCATGTAGAACGCTGCCGCCTAATTGTTCATGTTGTGGATGTATCAGGAGTAGAAGGACGCGACCCGATTGAGGACTTTGAAATTATCAATCGAGAACTTGCAAATTTCAGCGAAGAGCTTGCCGAACGTCCCCAAATCGTAGCGGCAAACAAATCCGATATGGCAAATCCCGAACAAATTACGGCGTTTCGCAGTTATATTGAAAATCTCGGCTATCCGTTCTTTGAAATTTCGGCGGCAACTACCGCCGGAACCAAGGATTTGATTGCCGCTGTTTCTCACAAGCTGGAGGAATTGCCTCCCATTAAACGATATGAACCCGAACCGTTAAGTGCAGAGGAACTGGAAAGCAATGACCGCAGAAAATTTGACATTACCGTGGATGAAGAAGGCGTTTATGTCATTGATGCGCCATGGCTGGAACAGGCACTCAGCACTGTGGACATGGATGACTATGAATCATTACAGTATTTTCAGCGCGTCATGCGCAGCAGCGGTATTATTGATAAACTGGAAGAAATGGGAATCCAGGAAGGCGATACCGTGGAGCTGTTCGGACTCCAGTTTGATTTTATTAACTAAGGTATGTCTGAAAAATCCATATGCAGCAGATTTTCAGACATGCCCCGGAAAAGATGTGATGTTACCCTGACGACAAATGAATATACCAATCATCCCAAGCAATTGAGCCCGCTTACCCTTGCTTTTCTCGGCGACGCCGTTTTTGAATTGCTGGTGCGGGAACGATTTGTTGCGGACGGCAATGCGCCCGTTGCCAAGCTACATAAAAAAACGGTAGCGATTGTATGCGCTTCTGCACAATCCCATGCAATTTCTCTGCTGGAGGATCTACTGTCCGAAGAGGAAACCGATATTTATAAACGGGGCAGAAACGCTAACGGTCACCATGTTCCCAAAAATGCCGATCCGATCGAATATCGACGAGCCACGGGGTTGGAAGCGTTGTTCGGATACCTCTATCTCAAAGGGGAGCAAACTCGCATCCGCTTTTTATTCGACCATATCTGGGAACATCTTGAATAACGGCATTGTATGAATTAAAACACAAACAACTTGTAGCTGCTGAGTAATATAACGCGTCTTACTGCATATAACTAATGTTTAGGAAGCTTAATGTATATTTGGGAGGCGGTGTTATGAAAACACGCGGCAAGGTTAAAAACATTATCATTGATTATCTGTTTATTTTAGTAGGAACGGCAATCTATGCTTTAGGAGTCCATGTTTTTACGGTTCCCAACCAAATTGCCCCCGGCGGTATCACCGGTTTGGCGACAGCAATTAATGCTTTAACCGGCATTCCGATCGGTACTTTTTTTTCGCTCGTAAATATTCCTCTGCTGTTGCTGGGGCTCAAATTTCTTGGAAAAGACTTTATTATAAAAACGCTGATTTCCACCATTTTGTTCACCGCTATGGTAGACGTCTTATTCGTTTACATTCCGCCTTATACCGGAGATATGCTCCTTGCGGCGCTGTTTGGCGGAGCGATGATCGGTGCCGGTATGGCGATTACTTTTATCCGAAACGGCTCCACCGGCGGTACGGATATTACCAGCCGTGTCATTCAAAGCAAATTTCCCCAGTTCCCGATCGGCAAAATTGTTCTGCTCTCGGATTTAATCATTATTTCCTTTGCAACATTGGTCTTTGGCAACCTGGAATCCGCATTATACGCAATAATTGCTATGTTCGTTTGTTCCAAAGTAATTGACGGCATCATCTACGGATTAGATGTCGGAAAAATGGTATTTATCGTCTCGGATCATTGCCCTGCAATTTCCAAAGCGATTATTGAGGAGGTTCACCGGGGAGGTACGATCCTTCCCGCCAAAGGAGCCTATTCGGGAGATCCCCGTGAAGTGCTTCTCTGCGCGATCCGTAATCATCAGTTTTATAAGATCAAACGGATTGCCAATCAGGTAGATCCAAAAGCTTTCATTATCGTTGCCAATGCGGGTGAAGTGTTGGGGGAAGGATTTAAGAAAATAGAAGGATAGCCAATTGGCAGTTTGATTACTCCCAACTGGCTATCGGCATTTTTGATAAACGGGACCGTCCTATATCGGGCATTCATCGTCCCCTATTTTATCTGCATTCGTTTTCATTCTGCTGCTGTCTGTTATTCTGTTGGTTTGAAAACTGATTCTGTTCTTTTTTCTGCTGATTTTGCTTATGGTTGCAGTTTTGACCCTGTTGTTGCTGTCTGTTTTCGGACTGATTTTGATTTCTTTTTGCCATTGTTTTTCACCATCCTTCTACAACTTTGTTTTAGCAGCAATCTGCTTATTTTCTCATGTTTTCGGGACAATAAGCATCGAAAAGTCAAGAAACTCTTCTTGATTTTTCGTTTTTTTATTGACGGAATCATCATTCCGCTGTATTATTATATGGAACAGGTTTACGGATATGCTTATTTTTTTAAGAAAATATCAGATAGCCGTTAATGATAAAAAGGAAACATTGATTGCTTAGACAGTGCCCCGCTTGAATTGAAACAGCCACTTGCTCAGTGAGCTTTTGAACATGCGTATACTGTCTGAAATAGTAAGTTTAAGTTTTGAAAGGAAGATTTTCATGTCAGGACATTCCAAGTGGAGTACCATCAAACGTAAAAAAGGAAAAACCGATGCAGAGCGTGCCAAGGTTTTCACTAAAATTGGACGGGAAATGACGGTTGCCGTCCGTGAAGGAGGCCCCGACCCTGCTATAAACAGCAAATTACGCGATTTAATTGCAAAAGCAAAATCCAATAACGTTCCAAACGACAATATCGATCGTGTAATCAAAAAGGCTGCTGGCGGTCAGGACAAAAATGACTATGAAAATATCGTTTACGAGGGATACGGTCCCAACGGCGTTGCCCTAATCGTCGAGTGTCTGACCGACAATCGCAACCGCACCGCATCAGATGTGCGCCACTATTTTGACAAATTCGGCGGTAACTTAGGTACACCCGGATGCGTTTCCTTTATGTTCTCCCCCAAGGGTATCATTTTGATTGAAGACGACGGTTTAGATGAGGAAAAAGTAATGAATGACGTTATGGAGGCAGGCGCCGACGATTACAAGCTGGAGGACGGCGTGTTGGAGATTTCCACCGACACTGCCAATCTGCACAACGTCAGAGAGGCATTAGAGCAAATGGGCTATGCCATCAATTCGGCAGAGGCTGCGCAAGTTCCCGCCACCTATACCCGTCTGGAAGATCCGGACAGCCTGGTGAAAATGGGACGGCTGCTGGATGCGCTGGAAGATAACGACGACGTACAGAACGTATGGCACAATCTGGAAAACGAAGAGGATCTGCCGGAATAAGCCAAAAACACAGCGCCTTTTCCCAAAAACAAACAATCAAAAACAAAGATTGAGGTTCAGAAAATACGATCTAAGACAGCAGATCGTATTTCTTTGCCTCAATCTTTTTTAACCTTTTTTGTGCGATATTGTATCGGAGATATGCCGTATTGCTCGGTAAAAAGACGCGTAAAATAGTTTTGACCGGAAAATCCGCACGCAGCAGCGATTTCCTTAACGGATTTTCGGCTGCATGTCAGCATTTGCTCCGCTTGCGTCAGCCTAACTTGGTGCAGATACTCAATAATGGTCATATGGTATTCTGACTTAAAGCAACTCATAAGGGTAGAACTGCAACAATTAAATTTTTGTGTAAGCAAAGAAAGAGAAAACGCTTTATTGTAATTTCTGTTAATATATTGTTTGAGCATTGGGGCAAGATGATTGCCGCAGCGATTGATTTTATTGGTCCTTGTAATATGTTCCGCAACCAACTGCATAATGGTCACATAAGAATATATCAAATTTTCATCAATGGATTTTATAGTATCTACATATTGCGTTGCTTCATCGATATCGTCCATAAAAGGAATCAGCTTTTTGAGAATACAACCCCGTGAAGAATTGCTGTGACTGCGCACCTGTCCCATCATCAGATAGCCGGAAAGAACACCGAAATGATAAATCGGCGCCACCGCTTCGTATAAACCGCAATGGCACTGATATACAAAGGTTTTTTCGGTCTGTTCGACCTTTTCAAAGGCGGCTTTATCCATTTCATTACATTTTTGTCTGATCCGGTCTATTTGTTGAATCCGATTGCAGAACGGTGATAAGCTTTGCGGATAAGCATAAATTTCATTGTACTCTAAATCGTGAATTGATATCCGAAAACCGGATATCTGAAAAAATTCTTTTAAAATCGGAATAATTTCTGTGTTTTCCATCGTCCATCCTCCGACAATATACTTATTTAGCAATTTATGATATTGTGCTAATAATTATGAAATCTTGCATAGAATATCTAAAATCAAAACGGTATAATGATGACAAAAGTTTGAAAGGAAT
>CAUHFD010000035.1 GCA_959605275.1 uncultured Eubacteriales bacterium
ATTTTATCTTCCTTTCAAAAGGCATAAGCGCCTTAATTTCCTAAAAACAACCAACGAACGAATCGTTAATCTTATAACGATTGTTTATTATTATACCTTATAATATACAAAAATGCAAATGATTTTTCAAAAATATCAAAAAACGCTTGCATTTTATAAATTCATATGATAAAATATTAAAGCAATACGCACGCAGTGATTGGTTTTGCACGGTGCAGCGGAAGTCCGTTGTCGCAATTACTGTTAATTACTGCGGAGGAAAATTTAACCAAAATAGGAGGATTTCACAATGGGAGTAGTTTCCATGAAACAGCTTCTTGAAGCCGGTGTTCATTTCGGACATCAGACAAGAAGATGGAACCCGAAGATGGCAAGATACATCTTCACAGAACGTAACGGTATTTATATTATCGACTTGCAAAAGACGGTAAAGAAACTGGATGAGGCTTATATGTTTGCTCGTGATGTAGCGGCAGAGGGCGGCTCCATTCTGTTCGTAGGTACCAAAAAACAGGCAGGCGATTCCGTTAAGGAAGAGGCTGAGCGTTGCGGAATGCATTATGTAAATGCTCGTTGGCTCGGCGGTATGATGACTAACTTCAATACCATTCGCCGCAGAATCAACAGACTGTCTCAACTCAGACAGATGGAAGAAGACGGTACTTTTGATTTGTTGCCGAAAAAAGAAGTTATCAAATTAAATCTTGAGATTGAAAAATTGGAAAAATTCCTCGGCGGTATCAAAAATATGGACAAGTTGCCGAAAGCATTGTTCATCGTTGACCCTCGCAAAGAGAGAATTGCAGTTGCAGAAGCAAAGAAATTGGGTATCCCGATCATTGCTATTGTTGATACTAACTGCGATCCGGATGAGATCGATTACGTCATTCCGGGTAATGATGACGCGATCCGCGCTGTAAAACTGATTGCCGGTGCAATGGCAAGCGCAGTGATCGAGGGCAGACAGGGTCAGGAAGAGGCTGTAGAAGAAACAGCTGCTGAA
Source organism: uncultured Eubacteriales bacterium (assembly GCA_959605275.1). Lineage (GTDB taxonomy): Bacteria > Bacillota > Clostridia > Oscillospirales > Ruminococcaceae > HGM13222. The sequence continues at coordinate 1,004 of CAUHFD010000035.1, forward strand.
GAGGAAGTTGCTGCAGAAGAAGAAACCGAAGCTGCGGCTGAATAATTGTTAGATTCATTTTGACGGGCGGACCCGAACGTCCGCCCGTTCTTGATAATTGTATCTAGTATGAAAGGATTGAAAATTATGGCATTTACTGCAAGTGATGTAAAAACGCTCCGTGAGAGAACCGGATGCGGTATGATGGATTGTAAAAAGGCTTTAACTGAAGCAGACGGTGATATGGAAAAAGCAATCGAAGTGCTCCGTGAAAAAGGTTTAGCGGCAGTTGCGAAAAAAGCCGGCAGAATTGCTGCCGAAGGTATCGTTGTTTCTGTTGTTGATAAAGAGAAAAAAGTCGGTGTTGTTTTGGAGGTAAACTCTGAAACTGACTTCGTAGCCAAGAATGCGGATTTTGTTGCGTTCGTCAATCGTGTTGCGAAAGTAATTATTGATTCTAATCCGGCTGATGTAGAAGCTTTGATGTCCTGCAAGGATGCAACCGGTGAAGATGTTGCTTCCATGTTGCAGGAAAAAGTTTTGACCATTGGTGAAAACATTCAGATTCGCCGTTTTGAACGTTTAGAGGGCGATATGATTGCTTATGTTCACGGCGAGGGAAGAATCGGCGTTATGGTTATGTTTGATACCGATGTTGCTGATAAAGAGGGCTTTGAAGCTTACGGAAAAGATGTTGCAATGCAGGTTGCAGCTGCTATGCCTCAGTATCTGAACAAAGAATCTGTTGATCCGGAAGTTGTCGCAAAAGAAAAGGAAATTTTAACCGCACAAGCGATTAACGAAGGTAAGCCGGCTAATATTGCCGAGAAAATGGTTATGGGCAGAATTGCAAAATTCTATAAAGAAGTTTGTTTAGTTGAGCAGCCTTTTGTAAAGGATGGGGACATTACGGTTGCCAAATACACCGAGAATGTTGCAAAAGAGCTGGGCGGTCATATCACTATTACCGGCTTTGTTCGTTATGAAAAAGGTGAAGGACTGCAGAAGAGAGAAGATAATTTCGCTGACGAAGTTGCAAGCATGGTAAAATAGGCACAACGCTGAATATTTTAAACTTTTAACCCTGTTATCTCTATTTGTGAGATAACAGGGTTTATTCATTAATGGAGTTGATAATGTTTTGCACGATGTGTATTTATTTTGTGATTAGATAATATCATACTGTTTCCGCAGACTGGAACGTCTTGCCGGTTTATTATAATCCGGCAAGACGTTTTTGTTTAAACAATATTTGGCGTTTTTTTAGGAGAATTTCACCATACCTTGTAGAAATTCGTAAAAAGCTGCTCAAACAACGATGGGAACGCATGTTCGCGAAAAATCTTTTCTGATTTTTTCTTATAAAACTATTGCAATTTATGGATAAAGTGGTTATAATTGTATTTATAGTGGTGTGAAGTGGATGAAAGTGGTTGAAAATCCCTAAAGGAGGTGCAGGAATGTTAATCGGTGAATATGGTTATAGTATTGATGTAAAAGGACGTCTTAATTTTCCTGCAAAGCTTCGTGAGGATTTGGGGGATACTTTTGTTCTTACCAAAGGATTTGATGATAAATGCCTTTTGGTTTACTCCATGGAGGAATGGAAAAACTTTGAGGATAAAGTGAAATCCCTTCCGATGTCGAAAGCCAGAAACCTGCAGCGCTTTTTCTTTGCAAGTGCCACTGAAATTGAACCGGACAAGCAGGGAAGAATTGTTGTGCCTGCGGCGTTGCGGGAGTATGCACTGTTGGATAAAGATGTAATGGTAATCGGCGCCTCCAATCATTGCGAGATTTGGAGCAAACAGCGTTGGGATGAAATTTGTGCAGAGCTGGATACGACTTCAATTGTTGATATTATGGATGAAATCGGCTTTTAATCGGCTGTAAATCGGACAGGCTGTCTGTCGGGAAGGATGTGTATTCATGGAGTTTCGACATTACTCGGTTATGCTTAATGAATGCATAGAAGGCTTGGCTGTGAAACCCGACGGTATTTATGCCGATGGAACAGCGGGCGGGGCAGGACATTCGTCTGAAATTGCCAAACGTCTGACAACAGGAAAACTGCTGGCGTTGGACCGAGATCCGGTTGCGGTAAAAACGGCAACGGAACGCTTGCAAAAATATCCGGCTGCTGTGGTCATACAAGCAAACTTTAGTGAAATTCAAAGAGTGTGTGCAGAACAAGGTGTGGACAAGCTGGATGGTATGATGTTGGATTTGGGTGTCTCTTCTTATCAGCTTGATGCCGCAGAGCGGGGATTCTCCTACCGCCAGAATGCACCGCTTGATATGCGGATGAGTCAAGCAGGTGTGTCCGCAAAGGATATTGTGAATACTTATTCTGTTTCCGAACTAAATCGGATTATTAGAGATTACGGCGAAGAAAAATATTCTTACCAGATTGCCAAAAACATCGTTAAAGCCAGAGAGGACAAGCCTCTGGAAACAACGATGGAGCTGGCGGATATTATTAAATCCTCCATGCCGGCGGCAGCAAGAAGAGAAAAAAATCCCTGCAAACGAACTTTTCAGGCAATTCGAATTGCAGTAAACAGTGAATTGGAGAGCCTTTCAGAAGGACTTCAGGCGGCATTTGAAATATTGGCACCCGGCGGTCGTTTGGTGGTAATCACATTTCATTCTTTGGAAGATCGAATTGTGAAACAGGCATTTGCAGGATGGTGTCAGGGCTGTATTTGTCCGCCGGATTTTCCGGTGTGTGTATGCCATCAAAAACCGAAAGCAAAGTTAATCAATAAAAAACCGATTTTGCCGTCAGAGGAGGAGCTGGCAGTCAATAGCCGCAGTCAGAGCGCAAAATTGAGAATATTAGAAAAATTATAAAGAGAAAAACAGAAAGATAGAAAGATAGAAAAAGGAAGGACGTAGCAGTATTATGAGAACGAATAGCAATTTGGCTGTAAAACTGCCCAGACAGGAAGAACAAGTCAGACAGCCGGAAATTGTAAAAGTACCCAAAGTCAAACCGGCTTCCAAGCCAATGAGTCCGGTTAAGGTCCTGTTGTTTTTAATGGTGATTATCGGTCTTTCTTTTTCGGTAATGTACAGTCGGGCACAGTTAAATGAACTGAGTGCGAAGGTGAATTCCGCTACTAAGGAATTAGAAACGTTAAAGAGCGAAAATATACGGTTACAGACCGAGTTGGAAGACAGAATATCTTTAAAAAATGTGGAGGAATATGCCACCGTTGAGTTGGGAATGGAGAAAATGGATGCTTCACAGGTGGAGTATGTCACTTTAACCAGCGGTAATCAGGTTGAAATCACCGAGGAAAGTGACAGCTCTGTTTGGCAGAAAATCAAGAACTTTTTTGATGATATGATGGAATATATCGGGATATAGGGAAATAGATATTAATAGTGGGCAGCGAAGGGTTGAGAACAAAATTCTTAACCCTTGTTTTCACAATTCAATGAAATAATACCGGGGCGTATCTTTCATCAAATCTCTCATAAAAATTACTACATATAGAGACTTTCTGGATGCGCTTTGCTTAATGCTAGATTTTTTCATATTTATCCTGTATAATAAGGAAGCGAATATCGCGCTTGAAATCCTGTGGTATTACCTAAAAGCTGAAACAAGCCGGTATAATGGAACTGGGGGTCATGTGTTGTCTAAGGGTCCGACTTTAAAAATCAAAAATAGATTAAACCGTGTGGTCATTTTTTTTATACTGCTTGGTTTTTCTACACTGATCGGCAGATTGTTTTATTTGTCGGTCATTCAAAATGATTTTTTTCAGACAAAAGCGTCAAATCAGCAAATGCGTGACATTACAATTAATGCAAACCGAGGTACTATTTACGATAGAAACATGAAGGTGTTGGCGCAGAGTGCTACTGTTTGGACTGTTTTTATTTCACCGGCGGATTTAAACGCCATTAAGTCAGAAACCAAACGAGAGGAAACTCGGAATCTGATAGCGGAAAACTTATCTGAAATTTTGGAAGTGGATAGGGAGAAGGTTATTACACAATCTAAAAAAGGCAATTATTATGAGATTATCAAGAAGAAAGTGGAAGAACCGGAAGCAGATAAAGTGCGGGAATTTGCAAAAACATATGATATTTCCTGTATTCATCTTGTAGAAGACACAAAACGATATTATCCGTACCACGATTTTGCATCTTCCGTGATTGGATTCACCGGTACCGACAATCAGGGATTGTACGGTATTGAAGCAAAATATGATTCTTATTTGAGCGGTACCGCAGGACGGATTGTGGCGGCTAAAAATGAAAACGGTACCGATATGCCCTTTACTTATGAAAAAAGATATGAACCGCAGGACGGTAATGGATTGGTACTTACCTTGGATTACTCCATCCAGTATTTTTTAGAGAAGGCGCTGGAAACTACGGTAAAACAATACAAACCGGCGAATCGTGCTGCCGGTATTGTAATGAATGTAAATACCGGTGAAATACTGGCAATGGCATCTGAGCCCGACTTTGATTTGAATGAGCCTTTTACGATTGCGGATCCGGATTTGGCGGCGACTCTGGAAGGTTTGGAAGGCGACGAACTGAAAACGGCAACAGCAGCGGCTCGGGAGCGTCAGTGGAAAAACAAAGCCATCACCGAGATATATGAGCCCGGTTCTGTATTTAAGGCGGTTACCGCGTCGGCAGCGTTGGAGGAAAAGCTGTTTAATCTCAACAGCACTTTCCACTGTACAGGCTCGATTATTCCGGCTGCCGGAGTAAAGCCGATGAAATGTCACAAGACAACCGGTCATGGAACACAAAATTTCGGAGATATTATTGTTAATTCGTGTAATCCGGCTTTTGTTAAAATAGGTCAAACGCTAGGTGCGAATTTGTTTTCAAAATATGTTCGGTCATTTGGATTTGCCGAAAAAACGGGAATCGATCTTCCCGGTGAAGCAAAGGGAATCGTGTATTCTCAAAGCAGTGATTACGGTCCGGTGCAGTTGGCAAGCTGCGCGTTTGGGCAGTCAAATACCGTGACGCCGATTCAGATGATTACTGCGTTCGCGGCTGTGGTAAACGGCGGCAAATTAGTGACACCTCATGTGGTTAAAAAGGTTTTGGATGAGAACAATAATGTGGTAAAAAATATAGAGCCTACCATTAAAAGACAGGTCATCTCCTCCGAAACATCGGAAACGATGCGCCCGTTGTTGGAAGCAGTGGTTGCCGCCAACGGCGGAAGCAACGCCTATGTCAAAGGATATCGAATCGGCGGTAAATCGGGTACAGCGCAAAAACTGGGCGATACCACGAATACCAAGCGTATCGGTTCTTATTGTACCTTTGCGCCGGTAGATGATCCGGAAATCATCGCGCTTGTTTTGGTGGATGAACCCACAGTAGGAAACAATGCTTACGGCAGTGTGGTGGCGGGACCTGCTTTAGGATCTATCATGGCAGATGCGCTGCCTTATTTGGGAATAGAGCCGCAATATACAGAGGAAGAATTGGCACAGCAGGATGTTTCAGTCAGCAATTATGTCGGCTGGGATATTTTAAAAGCACAAAATGATATCAAAAACAAACAGTTGACCCCTGATGTCAGAGGAAACGGTACGAAAGTAATCAAGCAGACGCCGGCTAAGGGGACTTCGATTCCGAAAAACGGAAAGGTCATTTTGTATACGGAAGAGGATAGTTCAGACACCAAGGTCACGGTTCCCAATTTAGTTGGAGAAACGCCGGCAAGAGCAAATACGATTTTGACCAATCTGCATTTAAATATTAAGCTGACCGGCGGTGCGTCGGGGGCTGCCGGTGCTAAAATTTATTCGCAAAGTATTGCGGCGGGTACTCAGGTATCAATCGGAACGGTGATTGAGCTGGAATGTCGTATTCCGGATGAATTGGGGTAAAACAGAAAGGAATGGTTGAAATGAAGTTAACCGAGTTGTTAACCGATGTTATATATCACACCGCGCTAGATGATATTGAAATAGCAGATGTGACCTGCGATTCCAGAAAAGTAAAACCGGGCAGTTTGTTTGTCTGTATTGCCGGTGAAAATTTTGATGGTCATGACCATGCCGAAGAAAGTCTGGAAAAAGGAGCGGCGGCGATTGTTTGCGAGCGGGATTTGGGTTTGAAAGAACAAATTTTGACCGATAATACACGAAAAGCATACGGCACGATTTGTTGTAACTATTTCGGAAATCCTGCCGATAGATTAAAGCTGATCGGCGTAACCGGCACAAACGGTAAAACTACGGTAACTACTTTAATTAAAAGCATTTTATCTTCCTGTGGCATTAAAACCGGTCTGATTGGTACGATACAGAATGAAATAGGGGATATGATATTGCCAACCGATAAAACGACACCGGATGCGTATGATTTGCAGAAATTGTTTCTGAGGATGGCAGACGAGGGTTGCGAGTATGTGGTAATGGAAGTTTCTTCGCATGCGCTGGATCAATATCGTATCGGAAATATTCATTATGATGTTGCGGTTTTTACCAATCTAACCCAAGATCATTTGGATTATCATAAAACGATGGAAAATTATTTTAATGCCAAGAAAAGATTGTTTGAGATCGCGGATGTGGGCGTGATCAATGTGGACGACATTTATGGCAGACAGTTATCGCTGATTGCAAAGTGCCACGTTGTTACCTGTTCTTTAATGAATGACAAGGCTGACTTTTTCGCTACCGATATCGTATGCAGTTCCTCCGGTGTCAGCTTTCATTTTGAATGTAACAATATTTTAAGCAAGATCAATTTTGCTATGCCGGGCATGTATTCGGTGCAAAATGCGCTTGCGGCTGCAGCGGTATGCCGTGAGGTCGGTATTTCCTTAGAGCGGATCGCGGAGACGCTAAATCACACAAAAGGTGTGAAAGGGCGCAGTGAAATTATTGATACCGGCAGGGATTTTTCGGTGATTTGCGATTATGCACATACACCGGACGGGCTGAAAAATATTTTGCCGAGCATTAAAAAGTTTACCAAGGGCAGATTGATTACCCTGTTTGGCTGCGGAGGCAATCGGGATGCGGGCAAACGTCCGATCATGGGAGAAGTTGCGGCGGAATACTCCGATTTTTTAATTGTGACCTCGGATAATCCTCGCTTGGAAGATCCGATCGCGATCATCAATGATATTTTGCCGGGTGTCAAAAAGCATCAGACGGAATATGTTGTTGTGCCGAACCGAAAAGAAGCCATTTTTTATGCAGTACAGCATGCACAGCCCGATGATGTAGTGGTACTGGCGGGCAAGGGACATGAGAACTATCAGGTACTGGGTAATGAAAAAGTGCATTTTGATGAACGTGAAATCGTTCGTGAAGCTTTAGCGACTTTATCATAAAGGCAGAATTTATTTGATTTGACGGACATTAGCAATATTGAATGGCGGAGGCAAATCTTTTGGAAAAACTATCATTACGGGAAATTGTGAAAGCAGTTGACGGAAAATTTGAAGGAGCAGAATCGGCTGATCTCGATATTTTGTCTGTATCGACCGATACCAGAAAGATAACGCCGGGCAGTTTGTTTATCCCTATTAGGGGAGAACGGTTTGACGGACATGATTTTATTGAAACGGCTTATGCCGCAGGAGCGGCGGCAGTGCTGTCTGAAATTCCCGTACCCGGGCATGAACGCGTTGTCATCGTGTCGGATACCCGTAAAGCTTACCTTGATTTAGCAAGCTATTATCGACGTAGATTCCCTGTTACGGTGGTTGGTGTCACCGGCAGTGTAGGAAAGACAACTACCAAAGAGATGATTGCCGATGTCTTAGCAAGCCAATATCATACGCTGAAAACAGAAGGCAATTTGAACAATGAAATCGGGTTGCCGACAACCTTGTTACAGCTTGACAGTTCCTATCGGGCAGCAGTAATTGAGATGGGAATGTCGGCGTTCGGGGAAATCAGCCGTTTGTCCAAATGTGCGGCTCCGAATATCGGTGTGATTACCAATATCGGAGAATCCCATATAGAATATCTCGGCAGCCGGGAAGGAATTCTAAAAGCCAAACTGGAAATTCTGGACGGTATGGAGCCTCATGCGCCTTTGATTTTAAATGCGGATAATGACTTGTTGTCCGGCGTTATTAATGATTTGGCGCGGGAGATGATTTATTACGGAATCGACAATGCGAATGCAGAAATCAGGGCAATCGACATTGTCGAGCAAAATATGACAACAAAATTTGATATATTATATTATGGCAAAACGATTCATGCTGTCATTCCAACGGTCGGAAAACATAATGTGCTGAATGCGTTGGCGGCGTTCACGGTTGGATTTGTGCTGGATATTGCGCCGGAGCAGATTGTAGACGCATTGTCACAGTATACCCCGTCCGGTATGCGGCAAAAAATTGTAAACAGCCATGGAATCACATTTATTGAAGACTGCTATAATGCCAGTCCGGATTCGATGAAAGCATCAATCGGTGTGCTCTCTTCCATTTCCTGCACCGGGAAGAGAATTGCGGTTTTGGCAGATATGTTGGAATTGGGAGAGCATTCCTCAGAAGCACACGAAAAAGTAGGCAGGATGGTTGCACAAAGCAATGCGGATATGTTGTATTGCTATGGAGAGCAATCCAAAAATATGCTGTACGCTGCGCAGCAATGCGGTATGAAGGATGCTTATTGGTTTGATGACAAAAACCGAATGGCGCGGGAAATCAGAAAAAACATTACGACCGGTGACTGCATATTATTTAAAGGAAGCCGCGGCATGCGGTTAGAGGAAGTTATCTATCAAATTTACAGGGAGAGTTGACAACATATGTCAGGATATGCAAATATTATTGCAGCAATTATCGGATTTGGATTGACAGCATTGCTGGGATTTGTGTTGATTCCGATGCTGAGAAAATTGAAATTCGGACAGACCATTCGTGAGGATGGACCGACATGGCATAAAGGAAAACAGGGGACGCCGACCATGGGCGGATTAATGTTTGTTATCGGTGTGATTGCGGCGGTTGTAACGGGCTATATTGTTCTGAGAATCAACACCGGCACCGGATTGGTCGGAGATACGCTGGCATCCGATATGCGGCTTTGGGCTGGACTTTTTATGGCGGTTGCATTCGGATTTGTCGGATTTGTCGATGATTATATCAAGGTGGCAAAAAAGCGAAATCTCGGATTAACTGCGAAGCAAAAACTGGTGATGCAGTTCTTGATAGCGGCGGCATATCTTGCGTGTCTGTATCTGTCGGGGGACACCTCAACCATGGTTATTATTCCTTTTATCGGACAGATCAATTTGGGACTTTTCTATTATCCGCTGGCGGTGTTGTTTATTGTGTTTGCCGTTAACGCGGTCAATTTAACCGATGGAATAGACGGTCTTGCAAGTTCTGTAACCTTTGTTGCCTCCATTGCTTTTCTGATTATATGCAGTATTCTCAGTTTAACAAAAATGAGTTTGCTGGCAGTATCGCTGGCAGCCGGATGTTTAGGTTTTTTAGTGTGGAACTTTCATCCTGCCAAAGTGTTTATGGGAGATACCGGCTCGATGTTTTTGGGCGGAGCGGTAACCGCTTTGGCATTTGGAATCGGCAATCCGGTTATATTGGTGCTGGTTGGGATAATATATATGGTAGAGGCGTTGTCGGTAGTTTTACAGGTAATCAGTTTCAAAACAACCGGAAAACGTATTTTCAAAATGAGTCCGATTCATCATCATTTTGAACTGTCCGGTTGGAGCGAAGTGAAAATTGTACTGGTATTTTCAGCAGTTACTTTTCTTTTCGGTGCAATTGCTGTTTGGTCTGTTTTTCAGTTGTAAAAACAATAGTGGCTTTGAGATATTTTTGAGATATTAAGATATATTCAGTAAGTAAAGTTTGGGGTGGGTAATCAGTGCGAAAAGTGAAAGACAGAGTAAAAAAAGTGGGCAGCATGGATATCACCTTTTTTGTTCTTGTCATGGTATTACTTACCTTTGGCTTGATCATGTTGTTTTCGGCAAGTTATGCTTATGCGTTTTATCGGTATAAGGGCGATTCTTTCCATTTTATCAAAAGACAGGCACTGTTTGCGATTGTTGGCGTAATCGGGATGCTGATTATTTCAAAAATCGATTACCATATATTGAGAAAGTTCGTTTTTTGGGTATTCGGCGGTGCATATGCTCTGTTGATCGTGGTACTTTTTATGCCTCCTATTAACAATGCCCATCGTTGGATCTCTCTCAAAGTTGTCACTTTTCAGCCGTCCGAAATTATGAAATTCGCCATTATTCTGTTGTTTGCGCATTTGATATCGGTCAATTATAAGCGAATGGGAACCTTTGCGTATGGCGTTTTACCTTTTCTCTTTTTCTTGGGAATCGTTGCGGTCGTCATGCTGTTGGAACCGCATTTGTCGGGAACAGTACTGATTATGTCAATCGGGTTAATTATGATGTTTGTAGGCGGTACAAAATATCGTTATTTTGCATTGGCTTTGGCGATGGTGGTGCTTGGTGTTATTGCCATCGTTATGATAAAGGGAATCGATTATGTGCAGGTGCGGTTGGCAGGATGGCTTGATCCGTTTCATGATACACAAGATGATACCTACCAGACGGTACAGTCTTTGCTGGCGATCGGTTCCGGCGGGCTGTGGGGGCTAGGATTGGGACAATCACGGCAAAAGTTTTTGTATCTTCCTGAGCCGGCAAATGATTTTATTTTCTCGGTTGTTTGCGAAGAATTGGGATTTATTGGAGCTACCATTATTATTCTGTTGTTTGTTATGTTTGTATATAGAGGATTTGTGATTGCATCAAAAGCACCGGATAAATTCGGAACGATGCTGGTGGTGGGGTTGACCGTGCAGATTGGAATACAGGCAATGCTAAATATCGCCGTTGTATCTAACACGATACCGAATACCGGTATCAGCCTGCCGTTTTTCAGCTACGGAGGTACAGCGCTGCTGTTTCAGTTGTTCCAAATGGGCATTGTGCTGAATGTATCCAGACAATGTGCGATGGAAACACAATGAGAACGATTAACTTTAAAAGGAATGAAGATCGAAATGCGGGTACTATTGACAGGCGGCGGCACCGCCGGGCATATTAATCCGGCTATTGCAATTGCACAAGAGATAAAAAAGCAGGAGCCGTCATCAGAAGTTTTGTTTGTCGGAACACCGAACGGTATGGAGGCAACGCTTGTTAAAAAAGCCGGTTTTGCATTTTCGTCGGTGGAGGTGCAGGGAATTCATCGCAAACTGACCGCACAAAATATTGTGAGAAACATGAAAGCATTAAAATGCGCAGTGACGGCAGGACCACGTGCAAAACAGATTATACGGGAATTTAAACCGGATTTTGTGATAGGAACCGGCGGATATGTCAGCGGACCGGTGGTGCGCAAAGCGTCTCAGATGGGGATACTGACTGCTATTCATGAGCAAAATGCGTTTCCGGGCGTGACGAATAAGCTGCTTGCCAAACACGCGGATATTGTTTTTCTGGCAGTAGAGAAGGCAAAGGAATACTTGCCGAAAAATAAAAAGTATGTTGTAGTGGGAAATCCGGTGCGGGAAAGCATCATTTTTAAGAAGAAAGCGGAAGCCCGACAAGAACTCGGAATGGATGACAACATGTGTATCGTATCCTTTGGAGGCAGTCTGGGTGCGGTCAAGCTAAATCAAATTGTCGCGGATATTATGCAGTGGCATTGTGCACGAGGGGATGTTAATCATATTCACGCCATGGGAAAGCTGGGAAAGAAAGTCTTTCCGGAAATGTTGCAAGAACGGGGTGTAGATGTTACAAAGAATCACAGAATTGACATCCGTGATTACATTGATAATATGGATACCTGTCTTGCGGCGGCTGATTTAGTGGTATGCCGCGCCGGGGCGATTACATTGAGCGAATTACAGGCGACCGGAAAAGCTTCTATTTTGATTCCGTCACCCAATGTCACAGAGAACCACCAATATCATAATGCCATGGTACTTGCCAATCAGCATGCGGCAATTGTCATAGAAGAAAAAAATTACCAAAAGGAGCAATTGATCAGAACTTTAGATGATTTTTATGAGCATCCCGAACATTTAAAGGAGTATTCTAAAAATGCCTCCAAAATGGCTATTTTAGATACATCTGAGCGGATTTATAGAGCAATTCACGCCATTTTATCCGAGAAAAAGAAATAATCACACTATTCCTGCCAAAAGCATAGTATGGTTTGCGTAGGTGCTGAGCAGTGCGCGGCTGGTAATCCGGCTGCGACTGTTTTGTTTGATTTGCCGGCATCTGCAATCGACAATGCTTTTCGGAAGGGTGTTGGATAGTGTGAATAAGCTGAAAATAAGCGGCGGTATGCCAATTCGCGGAGAACTCGCAGTCAGCGGAGCAAAGAACAGTTCATTGCCTTTATTGGCTGCTACCATTTTAGGTGCCGGAGAAAGTGTTTTACATAATTGCCCGGCTTTGTCTGATGTAGACGCTGCTTGTAAGATTTTATCTTATCTCGGTTGTGATATTCGGCGGGAAAACAGCACAGTTGTAGTGAATACTGAAAATTTAACGCATTTTGATGTACCGGATGAATTAATGCGGGAAATGCGTTCCTCTATTGTTTTTTTAGGGGCGATAGCCGCGCGTCTAGGAAAAACCAAAATCAGTTTTCCAGGAGGATGTGATTTAGGTGCGCGCCCGATTGATTTGCATCTATCCGCGCTTCGTCAATTGGGACTCAAAATACGGGAAGAACATGGCTATTTGAACTGCTCTGCGGAGAGCAGGCTGAAAGGCTGTGATATTTCTTTGTCGTTCCCCAGCGTGGGCGCTACCGAAAACATTATGTTGGCAGCGGCAACGGCACAGGGAACCACTGTGATATCTAATGCGGCACAAGAACCTGAAATTATAGACTTGGCTGATTTTTTAAATAAATGCGGCGCTAAAATACAGGATGCCGGAAAAAGCACCATTATTATTGAAGGGGTAGAACAGTTATCCGGAGCGGAGCATACCGTTATTCCGGACAGAATTGTAGCAACAACTTATTTGTGTTGTGCAGCCGCTACCGGTGGGGAGATTATTCTGACTCAGGCAGATCCGGAAGCGATTAGCAGTGTACTGCCGGTTATGCGGGAGATGGGATGTAAAATTCTAACCTCAGACCATAGCATTTATTTAAAAGGTAAACCAAGATTAAAGGGAGCGAAAACGATCCGCACACTGCCGTATCCGGGCTTCCCGACCGATGCGCAGGCATTGCTGATGGCATTGGCGGCACGGGCTGACGGGACAACGGTGTTCGTGGAAAATATATTTGAAAATCGCTTTAAACATGCCGGAGAATTATGCCGGATGGGAGCTGACATTAAAATTGAGGGTAAGGTGGCAGTGGTACAGGGCGTAAAACAACTCTACGGAGCTTCGGTGCGCGCTACCGATCTACGCGGCGGAGCCGCTATGATAATTGCCGGTTTAGCTGCACAGGGAGATACAACCATCGAAGATGTTTATCATATCGAACGCGGGTATGAGAACATCTGTGAAAATTTAGGCAAGCTTGGGGCAAATATAGAGGGTCTTTATTGATCTTCTGAACAGTACGACTGATGAATGAATATTAAAAAAGTTTCCGGTCGGAAGCAGGGAAAGGGCATTTCAAAGTTATGAAGGAAGTAAAAAAAACCAGAAATACGCCTTCCAGAGAGGCGGCGCGCGCGGCGAACGGGGTGCGGCACAGAAAGCGCAGAAAGCGGAGTTATACCTTATATTACCTGCTTTTGTTGTTTTTTGTGCTGATTTCCGGCGTCACGTTATCTTTGACGGTTTTTTTTAACATAGAAACAATAAAGGTTAACGGTAGCAGTTTAAACTCTGCGGAACAAATTATCAGTCAAAGCGGTATTAAAAAAGGGGATAACTTATTTCGAATTAATCCGGAAAAAGCTGCAAAAACATTGAAAGATAATATGCAAAATATTGATTCGGTCCAGATAGAACGTAAATTTCCGAGCTCGTTAATCATTAATGTTACGGATGCGGTTCCTACCTATTATGTAGCTGACGGTGACAGCTATACAGTCATCAGCGAGGGAAACAGAATTCTGGATACGGGTATTGCCAAAGAACAGGTAACAGCTCCTATTCGATTGGATGGCTTAACAGTTTCGGGATTCCAGAAAGGAGATTTTATTGACGACAAAGAAAACGATAAGCTGGAGTTCCTGCAAAAGATAAAACAAGCAGCAGCAAAAAATGAATTGACAAATATTACTGCGATCAATTTGACAAACGATGTAGAGTTGTCAATTGAAATAGAAAGCAGGATTACGGTTCGCTTGGGAAATTCTACTGAATTATCCTATAAAATAAATTTTGCCAAAAATATCATTGATACCAAATTGGAAAAAGATGAAGTCGGAGTGATAGATGCTTCCAAAGCGGGTAAAATTTATTTCAGCCCCGGTCCAATTACTTCATATGCTAGTATGGTCACAAGCAGTGAACAGGCAACAAGCGATGCGCAAAGCGGCAGTCTCGCCGGAGAAACCTCTTCCGGATTAAACACTTCTTCCAAGCTGACAGCCTCTGCCGATATCCGCTCTGAATAGCTTTCAAACATGGAAGAAAGAATAAATCGAAAAATTGATTGGTTTGATAAACATTAAATTATTAAATTATTAATAAAAATATGGTTTAGCTATTGAAATTCGGTTGAAAATCTGGTAAATTAGTAATATGAGTATATTGGTCTTGTAAATGATCTGTGTAAGGGTAAAATCAAAATAATTGATTTTTTGATTGATTCAAATTTATTGAAATGAACCAATTTGTTGAGATATAAACAGTAGGAGGACAAGCTTGTGGATATCATGTTGGATCAAGATAACAGCAATGTTATTGATATTAAGGTCATCGGAGTAGGTGGCGGCGGCGGCAATGCGGTAAACAGAATGGTGGAATCCGGCATGAAAGGTGTGGAGTTCATCGCTGTTAATACAGATAAACAGGTTTTGATGCGTTCAAAGGCAACACAAAGAATACAAATCGGTGAAAAATTGACAAAAGGCGGCGGAGCAGGAGGCGCGCCTGAAGTCGGGCTCAAAGCGGCTGAAGAAAGCAGAGAAGAAATTCAAGCAACTTTAAGAGGAACACAGATGATATTCATTACTGCTGGTATGGGTGGCGGAACCGGCACCGGTGCGGCACCGGTAATTGCTCAAATTGCCAGAGAAATGGATATTTTGACGGTCGGTATTGTGACAAAGCCATTTGCTTTTGAAGGAAAAAGCAGAATGACACAGGCAGAAAACGGTATTGCTTCTTTAAAAGAGGAAGTGGACTGTTTAGTTGTTATTCCGAATGAGCGTTTAAAACAATTGCCGGAGCAAAAAATAACCTTGAAAAATGCGTTTGCTGCTGCTGATGACGTTTTGCGTCAGGGCGTGCAGAGTATTTCGGATTTGATCAATGAAGTAGGATTTATTAATCTGGACTTTGCTGATGTTATGAGCGTGATGAAACGCGCAGGCTTTGCACACATGGGCGTCGGTCACGGACAAGGCAAGGACAAGGCGGAAAATGCGGCTACTATGGCAATCTCCAGCCCGTTGCTGGAAACTTCTATTAACGGTGCACGCGGTATTATTATTAACATTACCGCATCTCCGGATATTGATTTGGATGAAGCAGAATTGGCGGCAAGCATGATTACAAAATCAGCGCATCCGGATGCTAAGATTTTCTGGGGTGTTGCATTGGATGAATCTTATGAGGATGAGATGAAAGTGACCGTCGTAGCTACCGGATTTGACGGAGACAAAGATATGCTTTCTGCGTCCAAATCGGAAGCGGGAGCGGAAAATAACGGCAAACGATGGGATTTTGATACGGAATTTGACGATATCTTTAAAATTTTCAACAAATAACATGAAATTTATTTCATGAAATAAATTGCGTTTATTACCGATAAACAAGGTGTATAGATACTTTGTTTATCGGTAATTTTTTATGGCTCAATGTCAATAGTTGGGGTAAAGAAATAAAAGAGAAACGATGAGATGAGC
>CAUHFD010000036.1 GCA_959605275.1 uncultured Eubacteriales bacterium
AGAAATATTGATTGTGCGGTTAAGTCAGTATATAACACCAATGTTGATGCAAGAAACAAATTACTTTCTTATATCGACAGCATTAATGAGGAACTTACTTCCAAACGTCAGGAATTCCATCTTGACGATTAGAGCAGGGATAAGTCGGCAGATCATGCAAATGGAATCCCGCATGAAACAGAAAGGTATGAGGTCGCGATGAAAGAAAAAGCCAAACAACAGATAAAGCTGGATGTATCTCTTCAGCTGCGCCAAATGAAAAAGCATCGGACGCATTATTTTATGATGCTGCCATACGCTCTTTTGTTTGCGACCTTTACGCTGGCGCCGGTCGTCATCGCGATTGTATTCAGCTTTACGTCATTTAATATTTTTGAGCCTCCTTCTTTTGTCGGATTTCATAACTATTTCAAACTGTTTTTAAGCGATGACATTTTCATGATTGCGGTAAAAAACACCTTAATGTTTGCGGTCATTATAGGACCGGTCAGTTATATGATGGCATTGATGCTTGCCTGGATGATTAATGACCTTTCCCGCCCTTTGAGAGTTACTTTTACGGTGCTGTTTTACGCTCCGTCCTTGTCAGGCGGTATGACGGTAATATGGAATTATTTGTTTACCGGTGACGCAAAAGGATTTATAAACGGTCAGTTGATGAAACTGGGATTGATACAATCTCCGATCAACTTCCTGCAGGATGCAAAATATATGGTAGGCATTATGATTATCATTTTGCTGTGGATGAGCTTGGGCGCAACCTTTCTGTCCTTTATCGCAGGTTTGCAGGGAGTGGATAAACAATATTATGAAGCGGGTGCTTTAGACGGCATTAAAAACCGTTGGCAGGAATTATGGTTTATTACACTGCCGATGATGAGACCGCAGCTGTTGTTCGGTGCGGTTATGAATATTACCAGCGCTTTCGGAATCGGAGACGTTATCACCCAAACAGTAGGCTTTCCAAGCGTTGATTATGCGGTACATACGATGATGAATCATTTGAGTGATTATGGTTCTATTCGTTATGAAATGGGATATGCGTGCGCGATTGCTACCATTTTGTTTGCTATGATGATTTTGTCAAACAAGGCGGTTCAAAGAATGATAAGGAAAGTGGGAGAATAACATATGGCAATGAGAAAATCCAAGGTTTCAAGATCGTTGTCCGGTGATATTATCCTGATTTTGTTTTTAATATTACTTGCAAGCTTTATGGTGCTGCCGGTTGTATATGCGATTTCTACTTCCTTGAAGCCCAATAGTGAATTGTGGCTGTTCCCTCCCCAGTTTATTGTAAGAAAGCCTACATTAAAGAATTATACGGGTTTGTTTGAGATTATGAGTACCTCTTGGGTGCCGTTTTCCCGTTATATTTTTAATACGGTTTTTATTACTGTGGTAGGATGTGTCGGACATATTATTATTTCTTCCTTGTGCGCTTATCCGATTTCAAAATATAAATTTCCGGGCTCCCAGGGCTTTTTTAATCTTGTCCAGGCTTCCTTGATGTTCAGCACGGCAGTGACGGCAATACCGGCTTTTATTATCATGTCAAAGATTAATCTGGTTGATACCTATGGGGCACTGATTTTGCCGGCAATGGGATTGCCGCTCGGATTGTTTTTAATGAAACAGTTTATGGAGCAGACCGTACATCCGGCGGTATTAGAGAGCGCAGATATAGACGGCGCCGGAGAAATGTGGAAATTTTTTCGGATTGTTATGCCGATGGTGCGACCGGCTTGGTTGACTTTGGCTATTTTTTCGATACAATCGCTTTGGACAATCGGAAACACACCCTATATTTACAGTGAGGAACTGAAAACGTTGTCCTATGCGATGTCACAGGTCGCTGCGGCGGGAATCTCCAGACAGGGAATCGGTGCGGCAGTCTCGATTGTGATGTTTGCGGTTCCGCTGTTGTTTTTCATTATTACCCAATCCAATATTGTGGAAACCATGTCGGCTTCCGGCATGAAGGATTAAAGACAATAATTGCAAATGAAACAGCAGTACATAATTTGGTTTTCAAACCTGAAAAAGCTTGCGAAAGGAATGGTATAGCGATGAGAAGATTCGGTGATATTGTCTCATGCATCAGAAAAAAAGCATTGACCGTTTTTCTGTGTGTGTGCGTATTGCTGCAAACAGGGGGGCTGTCGGCAATGGCTGCAGAAGGCAACCACACCTATTTGTACAACGGCTCCGGAGCGGATGCGCTGTCTCCTGATGCTTATACCTTTTTAAAGTCAGTTCCTTTGGCGGATGAAAATAAAAAGAGCGCATCAAATCCTCAGGATTTCATGATTACCAAAAGCGGAATGTGCTATGTACTGGATACTGACAATAATCGGCTGCTGATTTACGATAAGAATTTTTCTTTACAGAAAGTATTGGAGACGTTTACAGACAGTGACGGCGATGCACTGACTTTAAATAAGCCGGAGGGTGTTTACGCAGAAGAAGACGGAACAATTCTGATTGCCGACACACAGAACAATCGTGTTATTCGCTCTGATACTAACGGAAAAGTAAGTCAGATTATATTAAAGCCGCAGGATATGACCGGAATTTCTGAAAGCGATGTATTCTATCCCGTTAAGGTGGCTACAGATGACACGGGGCGTATTTATGTAGTTGCGCGGAATTTAAACATGGGCATCGTAACCATGACAGCAGAGGGAAAGTTCATGGGATATATCGGCGCGCCGAAGGTGCAATACAGCCTGACGGAAATGCTTTGGAGACAGATATCCACGCAGGAACAAAAAGATAAAATGGTAAAATATGTACCCACTGAATATTCCAATATTGCGATTGACGCAGAAGGCTTTTTATATGGTACCATCAGTTCCTTAAATGCAGATGACATTAAGAGTGTTGTTGAGTCCAAAGATACCTCGGGATCGGTTGCGGCTGTTCGCAAACTGAACAGCGCAGGCAACGATGTGTTAAAGAGAAACGGACAATATCCGCCAATCGGCGATTTAATATTTGATACAACTCCGTCACGAATGGAAGATGTTGCGCTGAGCGAAAACGGTGTGTATTCTTTATTGGATTCAACCAAAGGAAGAATCTTTACTTATGACGATAACGGAAATCTTTTGTTTGCTTTTGGTGGAAACGGACAGCAAAAATCGGATACGCAGCGTCCTTCTGCAATCGGGTATCTGGATAATCAGATTATAGTATTAGACAGCATGCGCAGTGAGCTATTTATTTATTCGATTACAGAATACGGGGAATTGCTGCTCAATGCGGTATCAGCCCAATTTAACGGAGATTTTGATTCTGCATACCGTCAGTGGTCAGAGGTCACCGAGAATAACATCAATATGGAATATGCTTTTGTGGGACTTGGTAACGCATATATGATGGAAAAGGATTATGAAACCGCAATGGAATGTTTTGAGTATGCAAGTGATAAAGAGAATTACTCTAAGGCAAAAACATTACTGCGGAAACAGCAGATGAAAGTTTATTTTCCTGTCTTGTTTACCATGTTGCTTCTTCTTTTGATTTTGGCAATATTAAAGGGGTGGATTCAACGCATTGTTCGGTATTATAAAAAAATCTCGTAGCATCATTTGACCAATCAGGGAGGAAAAAAGAAATGGTGTCGGTTCATACGGTTACGGAGCGCAAAACCCCGCGTCATGTTTGGCAGGAATTTAAATATGCATTTTATTTGATCGTACATCCTTTTAAAGGATTCTGGGAAATCAAGCATGAAAATAAAGGCAATGTAAAAATGGCAACCGCTTTTTTGCTCCTTTATCTACTGTTGTCGGTGTTAAGCGGCTTTTATACTGGATATCTGTTTAACTCGGGTTCTGCTTTGGATTTTAATCCCGTAAAAGAAATTTTTATAGTTTTGCTTTTGTTCTTCGGTTTTTGTATTGCCAACTGGTGTTTAACCTGTTTGTTTGACGGAGAAGGAAATTTTAAAGATATTTATAAAGCGACCGGATATGCTTTGACTCCAATGATTATCGCCCAATTGATTCTGCTTCCGCTCAGTAATTTCTTAGTCATGGAGGAAAGTGTATTTTATACCGGTATTCACACCTTCGGTATGATTTGGATGTTATTTTTGATTGTGATCGGTACTTTGGTGACACATCAGTATAGTATAGGAAAAACACTTGTGATTATGGTGTCCATCGTGTTCGGAATGTGCATACTGACTTATATCGGATTGCTGTTTTTTAATTTAATACAGCAAATGGTGGGATTTATCATGACGTTGGTACAAGAATTTTCATTGCGGAATATGTAGCGTACAGTCGCTGCGATGTGGTTTCAAAAAGGAGAAATACGAATGCGCAGAAAAGGTCCGATTTATATATTAACTGCTGTCATAGCGCTGCTAGGGATGTTGGCTGCTGGATGCGGTAATACGGCGTCCTCTGTTGTTTTATCTGAGTATCTGCCGAATGATAAAGCGATAGTTGTGACAGATAAAAGTCAATATCATATTCAAATTGACCCGCAGAAGCAGCAAATTCTGGCAGAAATGGAATTGCTGTTGGAAAACAAGGAAGCGGCATTATATATCGGCTCTTATTATGATATTGCTGTATTGGATAAAGGCACCGGAAAGGTTTTCTTTTCCAATCGGCAGCTATATCAGGAGGAAAGTAAAAATTTCTCTCAGGATCAGCAAAACAATGCTTTTTCTCAGCTTGTTGTGGAATATTTAGACGGCACCGGAAGAATTGCCAAAATGACATCTTTCCCGCAATGCTATGACAATAAAGAGAAAGATCAGGTAACGATTCAGAAGGGAAAAGACGAAGTTGACGTTCATTATTATTTCGGCACAAAGACAGAAGACAAATTAATTTGTCAGGTGTTTACTCCCGAAACTTTTGAGAAATTTAAAAAAATCGGCGAACAAATGAGGGAAAAGGGGAGCTTATCCCGATCGGACTGGGGTCGTTTCATCTCCACCTACAATTATGTGGAATATGATAAACTATCCGAAAAAAACCAAAAAGAGTATTTGAAAAAATATCCGGCATTAAAAGAATACGGCGCGCTTTATATCATCAATCCTACTGCAACCTACATTCAGCTTAATGTAGTGGAAAAAGTGAGTAAAGCACTGGGCATAACAAAAGCGGATATTGAAAAGGAAGAACAGGCAGTCGGTGAAACAGATGCACTGCAATCAGGTACACCAAATTTTGAGATAACCATTAATTATCGGTTGCAAGGTGCAGACCTCATTGTAACAGTGGATCCGAAAAAGGTGGTCGAGCCGTCTAAAAGCTATCTTCATAAAATATATGTTTTGCCTTTCTTTGGGGGAACACAGGTGGGAAACGAGGGATACCTGTTTGTGCCGGACGGCAGTGGCGCTATTATATCGAATCAATCTCAATTATCGGGTGTAGATAATCTGGAAATTCCATTTTACGGGACGGATTATGCTGGTAATGTTTCTTCAGTCAATGATCTGACGCCGGAGTCAACATTTCCGGTATTTGGTTTAAAAGAAGATAATACGGCAGTTTTTGGAATTGTGGAAAGCAATGACGGGATGAGCGGTATTACCGCTCAGGTATCCAATCCGAATTATCCCGACAACCTGATTATGCCATGGTTTATTTACCGCAACTATTATAATGTTGATACCGGGGACACCATGACGGGATTAAACAACGTGATGTTTTCTAAAAAGACGCCGACCAGTGTTTATGCAGTGCGGTATCATTTTCTGTATGGACAGGATGCCACCTATTCCGGTATGGCAAATTATTTTCGCACTTATCTGGAACAGACCGGCATACTGACCGAAAAACAGGAAAAAACGGCAATTCCGGTTGATATTGAATTGCTGGGCTCTATTCGAAAAAAAGCGTTTCGTTACGGAATCCCGATGGAAGTCAATGTGGGGCTGTCCACCTTTGAAGAAGCCGCATCATTTATCGATTATTTTTCAGGAAAACAAAAGGCTGAATTATCACTGAATTATACCGGAATTTTTAACGGCGGATTGGAATTTAGATCTTACAATAAAATAAAACTGGAAAATGTGATTGGCGGTAAAAAGGGTTTTCAAAATCTATTAACTGCTGCCGATAACAGCGATACATCTATTTATCTGCAAATGGCGTTCAATCATGTGTATCAAAGCGGAAACGGAATTAAATCAAGTAGTGATTTGTCCCGTCAACTTAATAAAAAATATGCGGTCGTTTCTGAATTTCACCCATCCAGCGGAAAGCTGAATGAGGAAACGCAGGCATTTTTAATCAGTCCGCTTAGCTTTTCCGGTATTGTAAACGGATTTTTAAAAAATGTTGCATCACTCAACAACAGTAAAATATATCTTGATGAAACCGCTTCTTTATTATGCTCTAATTATAATGAAAGCCGTGAAGTTACCAGAGAAGAAGCCAAAGCACTGACTCAGAAAGCATTGGAACAGTTGGAAAAAGCCGGGATGGCTATTAAAATAAGCGGTGGTAATCTGTATACGTTACCATATGTTTCGGCAGTTACCAACATTCCGATCGACTCTGGAAATCAGCGCTTGATTACAAATACGGTACCCTTTGTCGGTATGGTGCTGCATGGAATGATTGATTATTCGGGTACCGCTTTGAACAAAGCAGGTGATTATCGGAAAGCTTTATTACAAAATCTGGAAAGCGGCGCGGGACTCAATTATCAATTGATGACCGGGGATACCGGATTACTTGCAAAAACAAAATATACTGAATTTTATTCGGTTTCAGACGATGTTTGGAAGGAAAAGATTCTGACACAGATAGAAGAGCAAAGCCAGTTCTATTATGAAACATCCGATTGTACCATTATGGAGCATTTGATTTTACAATCTGGTGTGGTGCAGGTTCGCTATTCCAATGGAAAATCTATTGTTTTAAACTATAATGAAACAGCGATTCGGTTGTCAGATGGTCGTGAAGTGGAAGCTTTGGGATATCTTATAAAATAATGTCTGCGGAACAAACCAAGAAAATGACGAAATCTGTGATTTTCTTGGCTCGGGCATTTCTTGATGCCAATTTATAAACAACGGCAAAAACTTTTGCTATCGTTGTTTATGAATGGTTCAGTGAGCATTAAATTAAAAGTAAAGGAACAGGAATTATGGGAAAGTCAAGCCAGAAAAAGAATAATACCAACAAGCGCTCTCGGTTCAGCTTGACCGTACGTGCCAACTCGTATGGTTATTTATTCATTTTTCCGTTTATCATCGGATTGTTGTTTTTGTTCTTGCCATCTGTCGTTGAGTCATTTATGAATTGTTTTTACAATGTAAAGCTGAATTATAATGATATTTCCCGTGTTTTTGTAGGTGGTCAAAATTTTTATGATGCTTTTTGGTCGGATACCGAATATCGGGTGATTCTGCTGAACACGATTAAAGGAATGATTATAGATACCATCATTATTATTTTCTTTAGTTTTTTCATTTCAAATATTTTAAATCAGAAGTTCAAAGGACGGGGAATTTCCCGTACCATCTTTTTCCTTCCGGTTATTTTGTCAACTGGCATTATTGCATCTGCAGATGCCTCCGCGGCAGTTAGCTCAATGAACAGCGTTGTTTCCTCCGGTTCAGAAATTCAATCTGCATTTGCAGGAGGGGGAATAGCCGCTTTCTTCGATTTGCAGGATTTGCTACTTTCCATGGATATCAGCTCCGGGATAGCGGAAACGATTGCGTATGCCATTAATAATACATATGATATTGTGAATCGCTCCGGGGTACAGATCCTGATTTTTCTATCTGCGCTGCAGTCGATTTCTCCATCAGTTTTTGAAGCGGCTAAAATTGAAGGCGCGACAAAATGGGAAGAGTTTTGGAAAATTACCGTTCCGATTATTGCTCCGATGATATTGGTAAACATTGTATATACCATTGTAGACTCTTTTACCAATCCTGCCTATGGTCTGATGGAATACGTACAAACGCAGGGATTTTCATTGAATAAAATGGGATATTCATCAGCATTGTCATGGATTTACTTTCTACTGGTTTTAGTGGAACTAGGCGTGGTGTTCTTTTTGTTCCGAAAACAGACACAGGATATATAAATGAACGGTGCAGGAAAGGAGGAATATGCAATGAGTACATCGAAGGAGCGCTCGGTAAAATGGCAAACTTTTCAAAACAAATATCTGACACCAAAGTATGTGACAAAATGGTTATGGAGCATTGTTCGGGCGGTTATTATAGCAGGATTGTGTTATATTATTTTGTTTCCGTTTTTTGAAAAAATAATTAACGCTTTTAAATCCTATGAAGATTTGATTGATCCGACTGTTAAATTTTTGCCCAAACACTTTACATTGGAAAATGTTTCGCGGACGGTGCAGAAGATGCAGTATTGGCAGGCGCTGATCAACACATTGATTCTTTCTACTGTTGTGGCATTTCTGCAAACTTTTATTTCTGCTTTGGTAGGATACGGTTTTGCAAAATTTAAATTTTGGGGAAATAAAATACTGTTTTTCTTTGTCATTCTGATGTTGATTATTCCTCCGCAGACTATTATTGTACCGATGTTTATCAAATTTCGATATTTACAGATTTTGGACACCCCTTTCCCATTAGTGGTCATGTCTTTGACCATGACAGGGTTTAAGAACGGTTTGTATATTTTTATGTTCCGTCAGTTTTTCCGAGGTGTGCCAAAAGAATTGAATGAGGCGGCTAATATTGATGGTTGCGGCGTGTTTCGGACATTTTTTACGATTATGCTGCCAAGCGCAACATCAATGCTAACAACCACATTCTTGCTATCTTTTTCTTGGCAATGGACAGATACCGTTTATAACGGTTTGTTCTTAAAAAATATGAAATTGTTGTCTAACGTCATTTCACAGGTGGCAACCGGGGAGTTACAGGTGTTGGCAGGAAATCTGACGCATACTGCTGCATTGCTTGCAGTCCTGCCTTTGGCATTACTTTTTATCTTTGCGCAAAAAGCTTTTGTAGAATCAATTGACCGGTCAGGAATTGTTGGGTAAAGATGATGATGAAAAATGAGAGGGGGAATAGATTCGGAGTTTAATTAGTTTACACAGACCATAATTTAAAAAATAAATTATAGGAGGCTAAACAAAACATGAAAAACAGGATAATATCATTGTTCATTGCAGGAGTGATTATAATGGGGTTAAGCGGATGCGGCGAGAGTAATGGCACAGCAAAAATTAGCGTTACCAATGTAAAAAACGGCACAAATAATATTTTTGGAAGCTCAGTAAACGGATATTTGTTGAGTGAAAATTCAAAAGATTATGTCGCCCTCACCGAAGAAAATACAACAGATTCATATGGACCGTTAAAAGCGGTAGACGATTTAAACAGAGTCCTGCCGACTGCCGAGGATACTTATGCAGCCGGTACCGGAAGAAAACGTGAAGTGGCAATGTTTTATACTTTGTGGCACAGCCAAGAGACTGGACCGTATTTGTTCTCTGATGTACTTTCTCAAAATCCGAACCCTTCCAAACCGCCAACAACATCACCATGGGTGGGTGCCAATACCATCTATTATTGGGGAGAACCGCTTTTAGGGTACTATCATACCGATGATGGTTGGGTGATGCGTAAACATGTTGAAATGCTGACGCATGCCGACATTGATTTCCTAGTTGTTGACGCTACAAATGATTCTCCTTATTGTGTGGAAGCATTAAAGCTGATGAAAATATTGGATGAATATCAGCGGCAGGGTTGGGATGTGCCTAAAATATGCTTTTATACCAATACGGATTCCGGCACTCGTATGATGCAGCTGTATAATCAGATCTATAAACTGAATAAATATCCGAATACATGGTATATGTACAACGGAAAACCGATGATTATCGGTGTTGAGAAAAATGCTCCGGCTACTATCAAAAATTTCTTTAACATGCGAGCCAGTCAGTGGCCGAATTCTGAGGAAGTTGAAAACGGCTTCCCATGGATTGATTTTAGAGAAACCGCAAAGGTATATAAGGACAAGGATGGAAAAAACGGCGTTATCAGTGTATCGGTTGCACAAAATTCTTCTGATACCGCATGCTTTGGCGACTCTTTGTTTTATGGTGATACTAAAAATCGTGGCAGAAGTTATCATAATGGTGCGGCGAATATTACTGAAGATTCTTATAAATACGGTTACAATTTCCAGGAACAGTGGGATAATGCCATTAACTCGGATGCAGACATCGCCATGGTATTGGAATGGAATGAATGGACTGCGGGGGCATGGAATCGCGGCGGAGATCAGCCGATTGCTATTTTTGACTGTGTAACCTCCGAGTACAGCCGCGATATTGAGCCAATGAGAGGCGGCTATTTTGACAATTATTATATGCAGCTGGTAGCTAATGTTCGTAAGTTTAAAGGAACAACGGCAACAGTTGTACAGGATAACAATAAAACCATTGACGTGACGGGGGACTTTAATCAGTGGAATGGAATTTCAGTTACTTACAGGGATTTTGCTGAGGGAACGATTCGCCGAGATGCATTAGGTACGGGCGGAAAACGGTATGTGAACAACACCGGGCGCAATGGTGTGATTTATTCTAAGATTACACAAGATGACAAAAATGTATATTTTTATGCACAGACGCAAGAAGATATTTCTCCTTACCAAAGTTCGGAAGGCAGCTGGATGAATTTGTATTTGAATATCAATGCGGACAAAGCGTCGAGCTGGAACGGATATAACTATTGTGTCAATTACAAAGCGGCCGATAAGGATAAAACAACGGTAGCGAAATATAACGGAGAGACCTTTGAAACAGTCGGTGCCGTCAGCTATCGGGTGCTCGGCAACCAAATGATGATTGCGGTTCCGAAGAGCTTGTTGAATCTTTCCGGGAATGAGATTTCATTTGAGTTCAAGTGGGCGGATAGCCGGGAAGCTTATCAGACAGTAGAAGATTTCTATGAAAAAGGAGATTGCGCTCCTTATGGAAGATTTAACTACGAATACAATGGTAGATAGAAAGGGACGGATTTTACTTATGAAAAATATATGGAAGAGAGTATGTATCATCGGAGCAACTGCTGCCATAGCGGTACAGTGTATGGCTCTCAGCGGTTTGGCGGCAGGAGCGCCTAGTTATACTGCAAAATATGGTACGCCGTCCATTGACGGAAAGGTCAGTAGTAGTGAATATGGTCCCGCCCAAAAGCTGAATAAAGACAATACGGGAATCTTTTTCGGTCAGGTGGACTTGGATGATCCTTCTTTGGATATACATTATCCGGAGTTAACTTATCAATTTGCCTGGAATGAGCAAAATCTGTATGTTGGTGTAACCATAGCAGAAGTGGAAAGCATTGAAACATCCAAGTTCCAAATTGACTTAAGCCCCGAGAATAAAGTCAAAGATGAACAGAGAGGAGTATTCTTTACTTTTTCTATTTTGAACTTGGATTCCGGATTGGTTTCCGTTGCAAGGGATAATTATCAAACTGCCGGAAGTAAAGTAACAAGCATGAATATTACCAAAAAAGTAACGGCAAAAGCAACCAAGACAAGCAGCGGAGCACAGATGGAGATTGCAATTCCGTTGGCGGAATTGCAGGTTTCCGGACAGGGTAGAGATTTCAGCAAAATCACCTTAAAAGAAGGTAAATGGGGCGTTGCCACCTATTTCATCGGAAACGGTCTTGGATTTACCACTTCAAGAGGAAAATGCCATTACTCCGAAGTTACCGATAATAAAGATTCAGGCGGTTTGAAAGAATACTTTAATCCATTGACGTTTGCAGCGAAATCATCAGGCAACATAACTACCAGCAGTCAGACCACTAAACCAACCAGCAGCAAGAATTCTGTTGTGTCCTCTTCTTCTAAACCGGTTACAACTACCTCTAATAATGCAGCCAATTCCGATAAAATCAATAGCGTTGCGTCAGGCAATCCGGGAACAGTACTATCTGATGCAGAAGTTTCCGGAGAAGATATCATTAATACTGAGTCTGCGGATGTTTCCGGTCAAGAGTCAAATGTTGATACAGAAGAAAGCAGCATATCAGAAAGTCAGACTGATACCGACGGACAGCCGAAAAAGAACAGTAATCTCGGATTGATTATCGGACTGATCATAGGCGGCGTTGTGATCGTAGGGGCAGGCGTTGTTGTGTTCTTGAAAGTGAAGAAAATCATTTAAGAGAGATATCACGAAGCAAAAACCTGAAATAAAAACAGGAGGTTTGTTATGTTGAAACAAAGAATTATATCATTTGTGACAGCAGTGGCGATTTTAGTATCCGGATTATCTTTTAATATGTTTGCTGCTGCAAGCGATCCTCAAAGTGAATTGAGTTTGGGGCTTACAAACCGGCAATCCGTTAGTAACGCACCAAACGAAAAATGGATTTTAGAGAATGTATCAGGTACGGAATATAAGATTCGCAACAAGGCAACCGATTTGTATTTAACCGATAAAAACGGTACCGCGGTGCAAATGAGTGCAACCGGGGATAATACGCAGGTGTGGATTTTTTCGGATCATTACGGCGTTTCTCATTGGAAAGTACAAAATAAAGAAACCAATAATTATTTAACTTGTTTTGGCAGTGTCGCGTTGGTCACACCTGAGTCATATGGATATAATGGTACTGATATGGTTTGCCTTTCTGCCGGAGATTTAACCGATCCGCTTGAAGTCAGCGAATTGGCTGCCGGAGAATACTATATCTATAATGAGTACGGCAGCCAACCTGGAGGCAGTTTTCCCGAGATTAATTGTGTATTGACCGGGAATTTAGGTTTGGGATTAACCAGCCGTCAAGCTGTATCTAATGCAGCAAATGAAAAATGGATTTTGGAAAATGTTTCCGGAAATGATTATAAAATTAAGAATAAAGCAACAAATTTATATTTGACTGATATAAACGGAACTGCTATACAGGCTTCTAAAAACGGTGATAATACGCAGGTGTGGAATTTTGCAGATCATTACGGTGTTTCTCATTGGAAAGTCAGCAATAAAGGCACCGGGAATTATCTGACGGTATTTGGCGAAATTAAACTGGGTGCGGAAGATGGAAACGGAACCGGGATGGTTTGCCTTTCTGCCGGAGATTTAACCGATCCGCTTGAAGTCAGCGAATTGGCTGCCGGAGAATACTATATTTATAATGAGTACGGAAGCCGTCCGGATGGCAGTTTCCCGAATATTAATTGTGTATTGACCGGAAATATACCGGTTGAAACAAAGCCGCTTGAGTTGGTTCCCCGTTCCGAAGTTACCGGAACAGACAATGAAAAATGGATTTTGGAAAATGTTTCCGGAAATGATTACAAGATAAAGAATAAAGCGACAAATCTGTATTTGACCGAGAAAGATGGAGCTGCAGTACAGATGACTGCTACCGGAGATGACACACAGGTGTGGAATTTCTCTGATAACTGGGGTTATTTGTGGAAAATGCAGAATAAGGCAACGGGCAATTATTTAACCTCATACGGTAGCATTAAAACATTAACCGTAGACGAATTTTCCGCGCAGGGCGTTCAGTTGATGAGCTTGGCAGTATCGGATTTAAATACGCCGATTACCCAAAGCGAACTAAAAGCTGGAGAATATTATTTATATAATCATCATGGTACCACAGCGGGCGGTGATACACCGAACGAAAAGTGCGTTATCATCAGTGAAAAAGTTGCTGAAACAAAGCCGCTTGAGTTGGTTTCCCGTTCCGAAGTTACCGGAACAGACAATGAAAAATGGATATTAGAAAATGTTTCCGGCAACGATTACAAGGTAAAGAATAAAGCAACGAATTTGTATTTGACTGAGAAAAACGGTGCGGCAATACAGACGGCTGAAAGCGGAAATGATACCCAAGTATGGAATTTCTCCGATAACTGGGGCTATCTGTGGAAAATGCAGAATAAGGCAACGGGGAACTATTTAACTTCTTACGGTACCGTTAAAACATTAACCGCAGACGAATTTTCCGCACAGGGCGTGCAGCTAATGAGTTTGGCTGTATCGGATTTAAATACGCCGATTACTCAAAGCGAATTGAAATCCGGAGAATACTATTTGTATAATCATCATGGCACCACAGCGGGCGGTGATACCCCAAACGAAAAGTGTGTTATCATCAGCAAGACAGATACACCGGTAGATCCTCCGATTCCAACAGAGGAAGGCAAGCTGACATTGCTTGCAAGAGGAGAGGCTTCCGGAGCAGATGCCGAAAAATGGTTGCTGGAGAATGTTTCGGGAAATGACTATAAGATTAAAAACAAATTAACCGGATTGTATCTTACTGAGAAAGACAACACTGCGGTGCAGATGTCTGATATTGACAGCGAGACACAGACCTGGACGATTTCTGACCACTATGGTTACCTATGGAAAATACAGAACAAATCAACCAAGAATTATTTGACTACTTTCCAAACCGTAACAATGGTCTCAGAAAGTTCGTATGAAGGTAACGGCGGGCAATTGACCACTCTTGCCAAAGAAATCGGCACACCGATAGCGATTGATCAGTTGGCAGAGGGCGAGTTTTATATTTATAATCATCATTTTACCGGAACCGACGGCAGTAATGCCAATGCGCCTTGTGTCTTGGCTGCTGAAGTGCCGAAAACACAGGAACTGGATGTGATATCCCGTTCTGAAATTAATAATTCAGACAATCAAAAATGGATTTTGACCCAAGTATCCGGTAGTGATTATACCATCCACAATAAAGCGACCGGTTTGTTTTTGACTGACAATAACGGCGTTGCTGTACAGATGAGCGAGAACGGTGAAAATAATCAAGTTTGGAATTTTGCAGATCATTACGGTGTTTCCCATTGGAAAGTACAAAATAAAGCAACCGGCAACTATTTGACTTGTTTTGGCAGCGTCGCACTGATTGCGCCTGCATCATATGGATATAATGGTACAGATATGATTTGCTTATCCACCGGGGATTTAACTGATCCGCTTGAGGCAAGCGAATTGGCTGCCGGCGAATATTATGTCTACAATGAGTACGGAAGCAGACCGGACGGCAGTTATCCGAATATCAAATGTGTCATCATCGGCACAGAGGACGAAACTTTGCCGGATGACTCAAAACTGGATGGCGATCCGAATGAAAAAATCACACTGGATGCAGATAAAGTGTATGAGATGAATGTGGCGGATTATACAACTGCAAACGGGGCGGCAAGCCAGAAATGGATTTTTGAGGCAGTTGCAGGCGAAAACAATAGATATCGTATCAGAAATAAAGCAACCGGCTTTTACATCACACAGGTTAACGATGCCATTGTTCAGCAAGCTTACAATGAGAATGACGGGCAACAGTGGGAATTGGAAGATGAATATGGTCTGAAATACACATTAATTAACATTCAAACCGGTAAAGCTCTTCGTTTGGATATGGGAACTTTCCCGCTTCCGGGTGACGTGGATCACAGTGCAGAGTGTTTGGTTGCATTTCAGCGTTATGCTTCCGGAATTTTACCAAGAGATGAAAGAGCAAGCGAAACACCGATGGCTGGGCAGGATTATTATATTTATAACTGGCAGTTTAAGGTAGTTGTAGACGGAGTGAAAAAGGGCGGAATTCTGGTTGCAACCGATATCGAAGCCGATCCCGGAGAGATAATCCCAGATGAACCGATGCAGGATCAGGATGTAGCGAATCCTCCGATTGAGGCAGATGAGGCTGTAAATGTAAAATTAGTGCCGATGTCCTCTGCAGCAAAGACCGGCAGTCAAATATGGATTTTTAAGGAAGTGTCCATTGATCCGTTCCCGAGTTTCTTGGAAACGTTGGGCGTAGAATTGGGAACAGATTTGCCTTCTTATCCGGAAAAACTGACAGTCGGATATACCATTCAAAATAAGGAAACAGGTTTATATTTAACCGATATGGGCGGAACGTTGGTTCAGATGCAAAAGAATGACTCGCCGGAGCAGATTTGGACGGTAGAAAATTATCCGTATACTATTGATACGAAATATCTAAAGATTGTACGTAATTATGGAACGAATCACCAGCTTGAATTTGCGAACGATGTAACTCCCGGACTATATAGCCCTGAAAACTATGATAGCGAAACTGATACGCAATGGCCGGAGTTAAATAAAAAATACGGCGGACCGCTTGCAGGCATCAGTACGCTGGCATTTGCCCGTGTACCGTCTGATATGGTGGTAAATAATATATTCCCGGAAGACGGAAAGGGATATTATATTTATTGCGGCGGACATGGCAGAGGTGCGTCTTTACTAGAGGCTGAAGGCGGAAAGGACGAAGATCAGACGACCGATATTCCGTCTGCGGACACCTGGAAAGATCAACAAAAGGATTTTACGTACAGCAATGATTTTGAGCAGGAACTAAATTCTGAAAATGAGGATTGGGATCTGTTATTCGGCGGAGAAATATATGATGGTTATCTCGGCGGTCAGCCGATCGGTGAAACCGAATCATATGGTATTGGATTTCGCCATGGAACCAGTGGCATGGGAACCAACCGTATTAAATTCGATCTGCTGATTCCGGAAGCAAGTGTTGGAAAGGTAGCAGTTGCGTTGCGTTTGAACGACTACATGGATGTAGAAGATGAACAAACAGGTTTGAGGCTATATTTGGACAAAGACGGGAAAATTGGATTAAAATATGTTGGCGATTCCAATTCAGTTACGTATCGTACAACAGGGCTTAACTTTTATGAGTACCGCGCCGTTTATATTGAGGACAACACGGATACCAATACGATTAAAGTGTACTTTGATAACGATAATCAGGTGAAAACACTGGTTGCTACGGTAACCATAGCTGATGGCGTCGTTACGTTAAACCCTGCCGTACCGGGTCAGGACGGCAATCCCCAAAGTACGATC